>JBMYXO010000079.1:0-9722 GCA_049608465.1 Solirubrobacterales bacterium
CGTTACCGCGGCGGCCAGCGCCAGGCGATAGATGACGTATTTGAGGAGGCCGCGGCCGCGATTGCGGCTGGCGATCAGGCGGGCGCTGGCCAGTGATGAGGCGAACGCGCCCAGCACGCCAACGACCAACGGCGCCCGCATTGTCGACGGTAGTCCGCGCTGCTTCATGCGCACGCCTTTGAGCGCGCTCGCCCCTGCGATCACTGGCAGCGCGACGTGCATCGACAACTCACTTGCCGAGAGCGCGTCGAAGCCACGCGCGCGCGCCGCGACGATCGTCGACCCGCTGCGCGACACCCCTGGCACGAGCGCGAGCGCCTGCGCAAACCCCAGCGCAAGACCATCGCGCCAATCGGCATCGGCACGGGATCGTTTGCCGTCGATCCGGTCGGCCCATGCCATCGCAGCCGATCCCGTCACCAATCCAACGACGACAACCTGCGGCCGACTGAGTTTGCTCTCGATCACACGCTCGAGGCTGAGCGCTGCGACCGCCGCCGGTGCCAGCGAGCTGGCGATCATCCCGATCCGCCGCCCGTCGATCTCGCGGATCGCTTCGAACACTTCGTCGCGCAGCACAATCACCAGCGCCGCTGCGGTACCGACGTGCAACGCAACTTCAAAAGTCTTGCGCAACTCCGGATCCAATTCGATGTAGTCGCTGCCGAGCACCCACGGGGCGAGCACGAGGTGACCGGAACTTGAGATCGGCAGCAGTTCAGTCGGCCCCTGGAGTAGACCGAACGCAAAGGCCTCGCCGAGGCTCAGTCGGGTATCCGCGGTTGAGTTTTCGGAATGCTCTCCACTGATCACTGATGCGAGGTTACGGGTAGAGGCACTTCGGCTAACCTGCGCCGCAGCCATGACCTTGCCGTTTTTGACCTCGCAGAGCGAGGATCTCGGAGGAATCGCCGGCGCATTGGTCGACCTGATGGAACGCATTGGCGGACCGGGCGCCGCCATTGCCGTCGCAGCCGAGAACCTCTTCCCGCCGATTCCCAGTGAGCTGATTCTGCCGCTCGCGGGGTTCACCGCTGGCCAGCCCGACGCAAAGATGACGGTTGTGGGCGCGATCATCTGGGCAACCCTCGGCTCCGTCGTCGGCGCCACGATCCTCTACTACGTCGGCTATGCGATCGGCAGGGACCGCGTCCGAGCGATCGTGCTGAAGATGCCGATGATGAAGGTCAGCGATCTCGACCGCACCGAGAACTGGTACGTCAGGCATCAGACCAAGACTGTGTTTTTCGGCAGAATGATCCCGATCTTTCGAAGTCTGATCTCGATCCCGGCCGGCGTCGAACGAATGCGCCTTTCATTGTTCTTGATCTACACCGCGGCCGGCAGTGCGATCTGGAACAGCACACTGATAATTGCCGGCTACCAGCTCGGTTCGAACTGGAGCAAGGTCGAGAACTACGTTGGGCTGTTCCAGAAACTCGTGGTGGCGGTCGTCATCATCGGTCTGCTCTGGATCGGCTGGTACCTCTTCAGGACGCGGAAGGCCGATCCGCTGCAGCCAGACGACGAAATCGCCCGCGCCGCGCACGACGTAGAGCACTGAAGATGATTCCGCTGTTTGACACCGACACCCCACTGCGTCCGCTGCGTGGCGAGGTCGATCGCGCGATCGCGCGCGTAGTCGAAAGCGGTCGCTTCATCCTGGGCCCAGAGGTGCAGGCATTCGAAGCGGAGTTCGCCGAGTACGTTGAGGCGGATCACGCCGTCGGTGTGGGCAACGGCACCGACGCGTTGATGATCGCGCTCCGCGCGGTCGGTGTTGAACCGGGTGATGAGGTCGTCGTTCCGTCGTTCACGTTTTATGCGACCGCCGAGGCGGTGCTGGCGATCGGTGCCACACCGGTCTTCTGCGACATCGACGCGCGAACGATGAACGTCAGCGCGGATACGGTCGCAGCGGCTTTGACGCCGAACACGAAGGCCGTGATCGCCGTTCACCTCTTCGGTCTGCCCGCCCCGATCGGGGATCTGAGAGTGCTCGCCGCAGAACACGATTTCAAGATCGTCGAGGACGCTGCTCAGGCAGCGGGGGCGAAGCTGGATGGCGTCCCCGCGGGCGCGCTCGGCGACGCCGCAACATTCAGCTTTTTTCCGTCGAAGAACCTTGGCGCGTTTGGCGACGCCGGAATGATCACCACCAACGATGGAGCGGTCGCAGATACCGCCCGGCTGTTGCGCCATCACGGAACCACCAACAAGCAACTGCACACCTTGGTCGGCTACAACTCGCGACTCGACGCGCTCCAGGCGGCTCTGTTGCGTGTGCTGCTGCCGCATCTCAACTCCTGGAACGCTCATCGACGCGCCGCTGCCGCTCGCTACGAATCCGCCGGGATCGGCGAGTTCGCCACTGCCCAAGTGATCCCGAACGGTTCCGAACCGGTTTACCACCTATACGTGGTTCAGCTTGCGGATCCGGCGTCGGTCGCGGAAGAACTCGCGACGGCGGGGGTAGAGGCACGCAGCTACTACCAAACGCCGATCCATCGCCAACCGGCCATCGCCGCCGGTGGAGAGCCGGTGTCGCTGCCGGCTACCGATGCAGCTGCCGAACGAAACCTCGCGTTGCCGATCAGCCCTGCGATCACCGACGATCAGGTCGACGCAGTCGTCAGGGCGCTTGCTGCTGCGGCAGCTTCGGATTGACAATGGATCCACCCGAGGTGACCGGCGAATGAACGACCACGCGCGATGAGAGTCTGGGTCGACCTGACCAACAGTCCGCACGTTCTGGTCCTGCGCCCGGTGATCGAATTACTGCGCGCCGACGGCCACGACGTGACGGTCACCGCCCGCGACTTCGCGCAGACGCTTTCCCTGCTGGAACGGCACGGCATCGAACACACCGCGATCGGCCGTCACCGCGGCGGCCGCGCCGCCAGCAAGGCAATCGGACTGGCCAGTCGCTCGCGCGCGCTGACGAGTTTCGCGAGGGGGCGATCGTTTGACCTCGCGATCGGCCACGGGTCCAACGACATTTCCGTTGCCGCGCGAATTCGGCGAATACCGGCGGTGACGATGTTCGACTATGAGTGGGCGAAACTGCAGCACAACGTCAATTGCCGCTTGACGCAGCGCACGATCGTTCCCGAAGCGATCCCGCCCGAACGGCTCTACCCGTATGGAGCAAAGGGCAAGATTCACGCGTACCCGGGGCTGAAGGAGGAGTACTACCTGAGCGAATTCGAGCCAGACGAAGCCGTGCTCGACGAACTCGGTCTCGACCGCACGAAGAAACTCGTCCTGCTGCGAACCCCGCCGGATGTATCGCTCTACCACCGGCTTGAGAACGATCTGTTTCCCGCATTGATCGAGCGACTCGCTGCAGACGATCAGGTCCAAGTGGTGGCACTACCGCGCACGTCTCAGCAACGCGCCGAACTCATCGATCTTGCCCACTCGAACGTCGCGATTCCGGACGGCGCTGTCGACGGACCGTCGCTCGTCGCGCTGGTCGACGCGGTGATTGGCGCCGGCGGCACGATGAATCGTGAGGCGGTGGCGCTCGGTACGCCCGTCTGGACAACGTTTGCGGGAAGGATCGGCGCGGTCGACGAAATGCTGCTGGCCGACGGCAGGTTGAAACGACTCGCCGACGTCGACGCGCTGAAGATCGAGAAACGCAGCGCAGTGGGCAGCGACCGCGTGCGCCGAGATCCGCGGCTGTTCGTCGAACTCGCGCTCGGTGCCGTGTAACCGACGGGTACATCTCGCGCGCCAATCCGATCAACTGAGCACGAAGCGACCATCCGGCGATGTCAAACTGGCCGTTATGAGACTGCGCGATTTGCACGGGCGTCGGATCGCCCTTTGGGGTGCCGGGAGCGAGACCAGCTCGCTGCTCCGCTGGCTGGACCGTGAGCGGATCGCGTATGAACTGAAGGCTCTCGTGATCGACGAACCGCGCGACAACCCGTATCAACGCGAGCTTGCTGACCGCATCGCCATCAGCACCCCCGAAGACGCGCTCGAGGACCTCCGGAACGTCGATCTGCTGGTGCGGTCGCCTGTGGTTTCGAGCTATCGACCCGAGCTGAAAGAGCTCAGCGCCGCGGGGGTGCAGGTCACGACGGCGACCGCGCTTTGGTTGGCCGAACACGAGCAAGCTCCGATGATCGGAATCACCGGGACCAAGGGCAAAACCACGACCACGCTGCTCGTTGCGCACATGCTTCGCGCGCTCGGGGGCAACGTCGAGGTCGGCGGGAACATCGGGCGACCGCTCACCGAAATAGAGGACATGACACAGGTGGATTGGGTCGTCGCGGAACTGTCGAGTTACCAGATCGCTGACATGACTGTCGGGCCGCGTATCGCGCTGATCAACAACGTGTTTGCCGAACACGCCGACTGGCACCGCGGCCTCGACAACTATTACCGCGACAAGACGCGGCTTGCAGCACTTCCGGGCGTCCAGCACATCGTCGTCGACGCCGAAGATCCGCGTTCCGCACTGCTCCCGGGCGAGGCCGTCCGCCACTACTTCAATGGCGAAGGGATTGCCATTGTCGACGGGGAGGTGCGACGCGGAATCGAGACGCTTGCGACGGCGGGTGACCTCTCGATACGGGGCGCACACAATCTCTCCAATGTCGCCGCCGCACTGACGGTGATCGAGGCGGCAGGATTCGATGCGGTTCGAGCAGCGGCAGCTCTGCGCGATTTCGAGCCGGTGCCCAATCGCCTTGAGGTGGTCGCTGAGGTCGACGGAATCACCTGGGTGGACGACTCCTACTCCTCAACACCGGAGTCCGTCGTCGCAGCGATCGATGTGTACTCCGAGGACGACCTGATTGTGATCGTCGGTGGACGTTTCCGCGGGCAGGACTACTCGCTGATCGTGGAGGAGATCTCGGCGCGACCCAAAGTTCGAGCCATCGGCATCGAAGACAGCGGCAGGGTTCTGGTCGAGCAGGCCGCGGCTGCGGGCGTAGCCGCACGAGTCGACTACTGCCCAACTCTGGCCCCGGCAGTTGAGCTGGCTGCCCAAATGGCGAAACCGACATGCAGCGTCGTTCTTAGTCCCGCAGCCGCACCGATGGATCGACTTGCCCCGACGACCGACCGCCCGAAACTTTTCCGGGAGCTGGTCGATCGCGTTGCCTGCAAGAGATGAAACGTCTTTCCACGAGTTTGCCCGTCCGCTTCAACGGCAGGTTTGTTGTCGATCCGCCACTGCGAAGACGCCAGATGAGTTGCCACCGGTTGCGCGGATTCCCGTCTGCGCCATAGAATCAACGACATGCCCGTGATTCCCGGCCGCAAACTTCGCGACGGCGGTTCCAAGCCTGCTTTGCTGACGCGCAAGATGCGGCGATCCGTTTGGCTGCATCGTTCGCAGCAGATAGTGACCGACGCGGTGCTCGTGGGCCTTGCGTTCTACGGCGCCTTTCTGCTGCGCTTCGACAACGGGATTCCCGATCGCTACCAAGAGTTGCTGCAGACGCTGATTCCGTTCGTGATCGTCGGCAAGATCATCGTCTTCGCGCTGTTCACGATGTACCAGAAGTGGTGGCGCTACACCGATGCCCACGACTTCCGGCGGATCATCCAAGCGGTCGTCCTCAGCTCGTTGATTTTGCTCACGAGCGTCTGGCTCGCGAAACCGCAGGGCATCGATCTGCCGCGCGGAATCGTCGCGCTCGACTTTCTCCTGACGCTGCTGGTCATCGGCGGCTCGCGATTCTTAGTGCGAACGATCGTCGAGAAGCCGCTACGCGGCTACCGCCTGCCGAGCGGGCGCGAGATCCTGATCATCGGGGCTGGCGACGGCGGTCAACTCGTTGCGCGCGAGATGCTTCGCAACCCCGAGCTCGGCGAGGCACCGATCGGGTTTGTCGACGACGATCCACGCAAGAGCGGCGCGCGCATGCTCGGCTTGAAAGTGCTTGGTCGCACGAGCGAACTTCCGCGAATCCTCGAGGAGACCGAACCAGACGAGGTGATCATCGCCATCCCATCGGCACCGGGCACGCTTCGAGAGGCCGTCGTGGGAGCTTGCCGCGAACGCGACATCCCGGTGAAGACCCTGCCGACGGTGTTCGAACTTTTGCGCGGCGATGTGAATTTGGTCCGTCAGCTGCGCGAGGTGCAGGTCGAGGACATCCTCGGGCGCGATCCAGTCGTCATGCAACTGGACCGGGTCGGCGCCTATCTTGCCGGCGGGGTGGTGATGGTGACGGGTGCCGGTGGCTCGATCGGCTCGGAACTCTGCCGCCAGATTGCCCGTGTTCGCCCGCGGAAGATCATCCTCGTCGATCACGCAGAGGACAACCTCTTCAACATCCGTCGCGAACTCGAAGAGGACCGCCACTTCGGAAGCATCGAGGCCGTTCTGGGGGACTGCAAGGAACTTCCGCGCATGCAGGAGATTTTCGAATCGTTCAAGCCCGAGGTTGTGTTTCACGCGGCCGCCTACAAGCACGTCGCGCTGATGCAGGAGAACCCGGTTGAGGCAATCCGCAACAACGCGATTGCCACCCGCACGGTGTCCGAGCTGGCCGGGCAGCACGGTGTGCGTCGCTTCGTCCTGGTCTCGACCGACAAGGCCGTCAAACCGGCGACGACGATGGGTGCGAGCAAGGCGTTGGCCGAGTGGGCGATCGAATCGGCTCAAGCCAGGCACGACGACACCACATATTGCTCGGTGCGTTTCGGCAACGTTCTCGGGTCGTCGGGTTCGGTCGTGCCGATCTTTCGTCGCCAGATCGCCAGTGGTGGGCCGGTGACTGTCACCCACGCCGAGATGTCGCGCTACTTCATGACGATTCCCGAAGCAGTGCAGTTGATCATCCGCGCCGGTGACCTCGGGCACGGCGGCGAGGTCTTCGTGTTGGAAATGGGCGAGCCGGTGAAGATCATCGATCTCGCGCGCAACATGATCTCGCTGGCCGGCTTTGAGCCGGACGTCGACATTCCGATTGTTGTGACCGCCCCGTCGCAGGGTGAGAAGCTGCACGAAGACCTCTTCAATCCCGACGAACGCCCGCAACCGACACCGGCCGAAAAGATCGTCCGCGCGGAACGCGAGTCGATGAATCCGGCGCGTGTCGAGGAGATATTCGATGAGGTCGAACGCCTGATCACGATCGGCAAACCGCAGTCGCTCGCCGACCTCGTGCAGGTGGCGGCGGGCTTCACGATCGAATCAGCGCCAGCTGACCTTCTGGGCGAGTAGCGTTTTCTCGGTACCGCTCGTGGCCCGGGCGTGTACTGCCGTCTCTAGACTGCACAGATTCTCTGAATGACCCGACCTTGGCGCCGTCCCGGAATGGCGACCGATCGCAAGCTAACCAACCACCGTCCCCTTGGGTGAACTTCAAGACATACTCGTGAACATCGGCGCGATCGCAGGCTTTGCCGCGATCGTTGGTCTCGCCGTGCTGGCGATGCTCTACTTCTCGCAGGCGCGCGACGTGCGTCGTCTGCGCGAATGGGCAGGCCGTGAACCCGAGCGTGCCGGCGAAGTCGAACTCCGCGCCCAGCAGATCGCATCCCAAGCGATCGCGCAGGCATACGAATCGATGGCGTTGCGCCAGTCCGAGGCGCAGGCGGCCGCTGGGATCGCCCACGAACACGGCGTCGTTCCAGTCCAGGAAGTCGTCGTCGCCGAACAGACCGTCTCGAGCGAGGACGCGTCATCCGCCGGCGAACCGGAACACGAAGGTGACAATGCAGAAGAGGTTGCCGTCGACGAGCACGGAAATCCGGTCGAGCAACCGCAGCCGACCGAACAGTACGACGTGCTCGCCGAGCACGACGTCAATGCCGAGCACGACGTCAATGCCGAAGACCTGCAGGGCCAGGACCTCCACGGCGAGGAGGTCGCAGTCGATGCGGAACACGCGGACGAAGTCTCTGAGCGCCCGCATGAAGTTGCGGCAAGCAACGGCGCGGGCGACACCGTTGTCCACCCCGCACCGCAGCCCGACGAACCCGCAATCGATCCGGCTGAGGCTGCGCGCACGAGCCACCTGGCTCCGTCGACACCAGCTGCTGCACGCGCCGCCACGCCACTACCGCCACTGCCTCCGCTGGACACGTCGGAATTCCAGTCCGTCAATCGCCCGGCGACGCCGCCGATTCCGGACTACTACCTCTCGACCGAGGCGACCGGGTCCGGGCATTTTGAGGCGATCGCGCCGCCGCCTTCAGGCCGAAGCCGAGTTCCATACGCGGTGGCCGGCGTGTTGGTGGCCGTCTTCGCGGTGATCTTGATCGGGACGCAGCTGATCGGCGGCGATTCGGACAGCGGTTCGCCGAGCGCAACCGAGCGCCGCGATCAGATCGCCGAGTCGCAGCCCTCGACCGGAGAGCGCAATCAAGAAGTCAACCGCCCGGCGGTCACGATCAGTCTGCTCAACGGTACGCCGACGCCCGGTCTCGCGAAACTCGGAGCCGACGCGCTCGCCAAGGCAGATTTCACGGACGTCACGACGGGGAACCGCAATGATGGCGTCAACTACACGACGAGCACCGTCTATTTCGCGTCGGGCAGCAAACTCGAAGCCGAGGAAGTCGCAAAGGAGCTGGACATCAAGGACGTCAAGGAAGCCGACGACGAGACCCTTGCCGCCGGTGGCTCGGTCCCCGTGATCGTTGTGCTCGGCGCCGACTTCGACCAGTAGGCGTCCGGCCGCGCCGGTCTCCCGTTAGCCTTCCGCCGTGAACCGGCCGACGATCATCTCGAGAATTGTCTTCGTCGTGCTTGTGCTCGCGACGTTCACGGCGTTCTTTGCCGCGCAGAAACTCAAGCGCACCGATTCGCTCGTCAACTCGGTGAACCTCAAGCGCTACGTCTCACCAAACAACGACGGTATTCGCGACCGCGCGCGTCTGCGCTTCCGCACGAAACAGGACGACATCGTCACCGTCGAGGTGATCGATCGCAGCGGCGACGCCATTCGCACACTCGCCGACGACAAGCGAATGCGTGCCGGGCCGCACCGTTTCCAATGGAACGGACGTTATGCGGCCGTCGATGGCGAACGCGGCGAACCCGTGCCCGACGGTGCCTACCGGGTTCGTATCACGATGCGAAACGCCGGCCGCACATTCATCCCCGACAAATACTTCGTCGTCGACACGACGCCGCCGCGGATCGAGGCCGAGGTGCTCGGTTCGCACAACGTATCGCTGCTCGCGCAGCGGCCATCCGAGGTCAGCGTGAAGTTCACGGGCGTCGCTCCGTCGCGACGCGTGGAGATGCTGGTCTATCGCGTGCGTGGCAACCGAACCGACGCGCAACCCGTGGCCACGTTTGCGAGCGATCGTGGAGAAAACACGGGGAGTTGGAATCTGCAAGTTGACACCTTCCGCGAGCGTCGCGATGCCTGTTTCGGACGCTTCAAGGACCCGACTCGCGGTCGAGCAGCGCCGGCGGGCAACTACGTGATCGTCGTACGGGCCTGTGATGCTGCCGGTAACGCCGGAATCAGTTCGAGCGTGTTGCCGCCAAAACGCGGGTCCACATTTGGCAACGCCGGAGTTGCACTGACGGGAGTCGAGATCGCGCCGCCGATGGTGCCAGCCATCGTCGGCGCGAACGCAACGTTCTCAGTGACCGCGCCACGCGGCGGCTACAGGTACCGGCTCACACGCGTGGGCGGCGAAACGGTCAAGCGTGGTCGTGACCGTGGAAACTCCCTGCGATTCTCGGTGCCGCGAGTGCCCGTTGGTTTGTACGAGCTGCGCATCGATGC
>JBMYXO010000080.1:0-9625 GCA_049608465.1 Solirubrobacterales bacterium
CCCTCGCCGATCGCCTCTTCAATCTTCGAGGTTTGATCCGGGTCGACGATCATGTCTTTGATGCGACTTGTTGCGACCATCACTTCGACGATCGGCACGCGCCCTTTGCCGTCGACCGTCCGGACCAGGCGCTGCGAGATGATGCCCTTCAGCGTTCCGGCAAGCATCGCTCGCACCTGCGGGTTCTGATGCAGTGGGAAGAAGTCGATGATGCGGTTGATCGTTTCCGTCGCATTCAAAGTGTGGAGCGTCGAGAAAACCAAGTGACCGGTTTCTGCTGCGGACAAACCGGTCTCGACCGTCTCTTCGTCACGCATTTCTCCGATCAGGATGACGTCCGGGTCCTGACGCAGGATCCGGCGCAGCGCGCGGACGAAAGATTCAGTGTCGGCGCCGACTTCACGCTGCTGGATGATTGCCTTGCTGTCGCGATGGAGAAATTCGATCGGGTCTTCAAGCGTGATCACGTGCTTGCGCATCGTGTCGTTGATGTGCTTGATCATCGCTGCGAGCGTCGTCGACTTACCAGAACCGGTCGTGCCGGTGACGAGCACGATTCCGCGTTCCTCCTCGGACAGAGTCTTGATCGCCGGCGGAAGCATCAGCTCGTCGATTGACTTGATGTCCATACCTATTGCACGCATGACGATCGAACACGAACCGCGCTGGCGGAAAGCGTTCACACGGAAGCGCGCGACGCCGGGCAGTGGGTAGGCAAAGTCGACTTCACCGACGTCCATGAACTCGTCGTACTTCTCGGGTTTTTCGCGCGTGATGTGTTTGAGCACACCCAGCGCATCATCCGGCATCACTTTGTCGGTGTTCGGGATCGGCTGTAGAACGCCGTTGAGGCGTTGCATCGGCTGGGCGGGGACCTTTATGTGAAGGTCCGATCCACCCGACTCGAACAGGTATTTCAGAGCTGCGTCAACGTCAACCATCTAATGGGCTATCGGCAGTGCCGAAAAGCCCTTTAGCTGGTGAAATCACGAAAACTGCTCAGGCGACTTCGCGTAGGCCTTGGGACCAACTGAGTTTGCGTAGTTTTCGGAGAGAATGTGTCTCGATGTGGCGCACTCGTTCACGGGTGATGTTGAAAACCTTGCCGACCTCGTCGAGCGTCTTCGGTTGCTCGCCGCCGATTCCGAAACGAAGTTCGAGCACACGGCGTTCGCGGTATGAAAGATTGGCCAATGCGCTGTGCAGATTCTGCGAACGCAGCGAATCTGCGGCGGCGTCGAACGGGTCGGGGGCGTTCTCGTCGGCCACGAACTGGCCGAACTCACTCTCTTCCTCGTCGCCGACAGGCTTCTCCAGCGAAATCGGTGTCTGCGCGAGCCGCCTTATCTGCTCGACCTCGTCCTTGCTGATTTCCGTGATCGCGGCAATCTCGTCGATCGTCGGCTCGCGACCCAGTTCGCCGAGCAGCTGGCGCTCTGCGCGCGTGATCTTGTTCAGCCGCTCGACGACATGGACCGGGATGCGCACAGTGCGGCCCTTGTCGGCCAATGCGCGCGCGATTGCTTGGCGGATCCACCATGTTGCGTAGGTGGAAAACTTGAAGCCCTTGCGGTAATCAAACTTCTCGGCCGCGCGGACGAGACCGAGCGTTCCCTCCTGAATCAGGTCGAGAAAGGAAAGTCCTTGATTGCGATAGTTCTTGGCGATCGAGACGACGAGTCTCAAGTTTGCCTCGACCATTTTGTCCTTGGCGTCCATGTCGCCTCGCTCGATTCGTCGGGCGAGTTGGACCTCTTCGGCGGCGGTAAGCAAGTTCACACGGCCGATTTCTTTGAGGAATAGCTGGAGCGAATCGGTCGTGCTCTCCAGCGCGGGGTTCTCGGCAAGCTTTGAACTCTTTGCCTTTTTGGCGATTGCGGCGCTCCAGGATGCCTCGCCCGAGTGGTCCTCGTCCATTTCGTCGAGCACGTCGATGTCGGCCTGTTCGAGCCACCCGCGGAGAATTTCCGGTTCGACCCCCTCGATGCCGGAGTCATTGGCCAATGCCATGGCTTCGCCGAGTGTCGCAATGTTTGCCTGTCGACAACGCTCGACCAGGAGCCGCAACTCGTCGGACGATTCGAGCAGCGCGATGTCGGGAATGACTGCGTCGGCGGCGACGCCTGACTGTGTCTGGAGATCAGCTGCTGACATTCCCATTCCCCTCATTCCCCACGATTATTGGCAACCAAACAACCGGTACTTGCCCCCACACGATTGAAATCGGCCTCGACACAAAGCGGACGGGGAGTCGCGTTTTCTCTCGCGGCCCTCGTTCCTGCGTCGCGAATACCGATAATGCGGGACGAACTGGCTGGCTGGCCGACCCAAGCTACCGATGAAATTGCCGAAATTTTCACCTCATAAACCGCTTTGTGGTGCGGATTATGAGTAGTCTGCGATCGTAACGGAGAATCAGCGAAGGCTTGAACTCGACCTACACCCCCATTCTAAGCGTTTCCCGGTTGTCCGTGGGGTGAATTATGAAAATTTGGACATGCGTACATGGGGCAATGGACCTAGGTCCAATGGACAGCTTCGCTGCGCGCACGTCTGACGTCCAGTTCACGAATAGCGATGTGTGCAGCATCCGGGTAGGCTCGGCGCGACCACGACGGCTACCTCAGGAGTTCAATCGATGACCGGTGCGGCCACAGAGACCGACGCGAACGCAACCAAAAATCACGGCGGCAAGCTCGTCGCACACAGGCTGAAGGCAGCTGGGGTGAGCAAGCTCTTCACATTGTCTGGGGGGCACATTTTTTCGGTGTATGACGGTTGCCGCGATCTAGGGATCGACATCGTCGACGTACGTCACGAACAGACTGCGGCGTTTGCAGCTGAAGGTTGGGCGAAGGTCACGCGCGAGGTGGGCGTCTGCGCATTGACTGCCGGGCCCGGCGTGACAAATGGCATGAGTGCGATCACCGGTGCCTACGAAAATGAATCGCCGATGCTGGTACTCGGCGGCCGGGCGCCGACGTTTCGCTGGGGCCAGGGTTCACTGCAGGAGATCGATCACGTGCCGTTCATGTCGCCGGTCACGCGATTGGCTGAGACCGCGCAGTCAACGGCCGGAATCCCCGAAACGATCGATCGCGCGTTCGCGGCGGCAGCTGGCCCGCCGGGCGGGCCGGCCTTCGTAGACCTGCCGATGGATGTCGTCTTCATGGAGGCCGATGGCGGCGACGAACCGTTCGCGATCGCCGACCCGGTGGTTGCCGACGCCGCTGACGGCGATCTGCTCGACCGAGCCGCCGCCCTGCTGGCAGGAGCCGAGCGCCCAGTGATCATGGCCGGAACCGGCCTCTACTGGGGTCACGGCGAGGAAGAACTTCGCGCGATCAGCGAGGAATTGTCGATACCCGTGTTCCTCAATGGCTTGGGTCGCGGATGCCTGCCGGCCGATCACCCCAATTTCTTCGCCCGCGCACGAAGCACTGCGCTGAAGGGGGCCGACGTCGCCCTTGTGATCGGCGCGCAGCTCGACTTCCGTATCGGCTTCGGCGGTTCTTTCGGTGAGCAGACGAAGTTGATCTTGCTCAACTCGTCGCCGCCGAGCAAGCGGACCGAACGTTCGATTGACGTCGAATTGATCGGCGGGATAGCCAAGTCTTTGTCAGGTCTGCGCTCCGGCGGTCCGAACCAGATCGACGCGCGGGCCAACTGGATCGCCGAATTACGCACCGTTGAATCAGAGAAGCGCGCCGGAGAAGAGGCCGAGTTGGCCGACTCGCGTGCGCCACTGCATCCCGTCCGCGTCTACGGCGAGTTGGCGCCAATGCTCGATCGTGACGCCACGATCGTTTGCGACGGTGGCGATTTCGTCAGCTACGCAGGCAAGTACGTCGACACGTACGAGCCTGGGTGCTGGATGGACCCCGGTCCGTACGGCTGCCTCGGCACCGGTCCGGGATATGCGCTCGCCGCAAAGTTGGCCAAGCCCGACAAGCAGGTCGTGATGATGATGGGAGACGGTGCGTTCGGCTTCGCGGGTATGGATTTCGATTCACTCGTACGTCACAACGTCCCGGCCGTGGCTGTGATTGGGAACAACGGCATCTGGGCGCTCGAGAAGCACCCGATGGAGTTTCTCTATGGCTACTCCGTCGCTGCCGAGCTCACGCCAGGCATGCGCTACGACGAAATCGCTCGAACGCTCGGCGGGCACGGCGAGTTCGTACAGTCACCGGATGAGCTGCGCCCGGCCCTGGAGCGTGCGTTCGGGAGCGGTAAGCCGTCGGTCGTCAACGTCTTGACCGATCCGGACGTCGTGTATCCGCGCAGCGCCAATCTGGCGTAGCCAGCGGTTGTACAGGAGAAATCACTGAGCATGGGCCGCTGGAAAGTCATCGCGATCCTGGGTGCCGCCCAGTTCATCATGGTGCTCGACACGACGGTGATGAACGTTTCCGTTTCGAGCGTCGTCGAGGACCTCGACACCTCGATCACCCAGGTGCAGCTGGCGATCACCCTGTACACGTTGGTGATGGGATCGCTGATGCTGCTCGGTGGCAAGTTCGGCGACATCTTCGGACGCAAAAAGGTCTTTGGAATCGGCCTCGTGATCTATGGCACCGGCTCGATGATCACGGCGCTCAGTCCAAACATCAACGTGCTCCTGTTCGGCTGGTCGTTCGTCGAGGGCTTCGGCGCCGTGCTGGTGATCCCGGCCATCGTGGCGCTGGCGGCGGCCAATTACGAGGGTCGCGACCGCGCCACGGCATACGGAGTGCTGGGTGGGGTGACTGCCGCCGGCGCGGCAGCTGGACCATTGATCGGCGGCTGGGTGACCGAGGCCTGGACCTGGCGCGTGGTGTTCGCCTCCGAGACCTTTGTGTGCCTCGGGATCATGCTGACGATGCGCACGATCGCCGACTCCGCTCGTGCCGAAATTGATCGGCGAATCGACTGGCTCGGTGCGTTCTTGTCGGCCGTCGGCCTGGCTCTGATCGTGCTGGCGATTCTGAAGGCGAGCGAGTGGGGATTCCTGCTTCCGAAGGAAACGCTGACGATCGGGGGCACCGAGATCACCCCATTCGGGCTTTCTGCGGTCCCATTCATGATCGGCGCAGGAGTCGCGGTGATGTTCGGGTTCACTGCCTGGGAACGTCGACTCGGAGCACGCGGAGGCGCTCCGCTGATGCACCCGGAAATCCTGAGCAACGTCCACCTGCGGGCGGGGTTGGCGATGCTTGGTGCGCAGCAGGTCGTGATCGCCGGAGTGTTCTTCGTCCTGCCGATCTACCTGCAATACGTTCTGCTGCAAAGCGCGTTCGAGACCGGCGTGAGGATCATGCCGATGTCCATTGCGATGCTGATCGGCGCGGGTATGGGACCACGCTTGGCCGCCACCAAATCGCCGAAGTGGATCGTCACGATTGGCCTGTACCTGGTCGCGGCGGGCGCCGCGGTGTTGATGGCGTCGATCTCGCCGGAGCTCAATTCGCCGGTCTTCGCCGGAGGACTGGCGTTGTTCGGCGCCGGTGCCGGATTGATCGCATCGCAGCTTGGCAACGTCATCATGTCGTCGGTTTCGGATTCCGAGCGCGGTGAGGCCGGGGGCCTTCAGGGGACGTCGCAGAACCTTGGATCGTCGCTTGGAGTCGCGCTGATCGGAGCAGTACTGCTGTCTAGTCTCGGCTCCGGATTGAACACACGCATCGCCGAGGATCCAGCGATCAGTGTGGAGACGAAGCAGCTCGTGAGCCAAGGCACCCAGGGCGGAGTCGACATCTACACGCGGGAACAGGTCGATGAGATCGCCAGCGCAGCACCGGTCAGCGATGCTGAGGCCGAAAAGTTTGTCGACTACTACGTCGAAGCGCAGCTCGACTCACTGAAAATCGCCCTGCTGTTCGCAGGCTTCCTGGCGCTGCTGGGACTGACCGCAACCCGCAATCTACCCACCGTGCCTGGCGTGGAGCTTGGCGCGGATGCAGACGAATCCGCGGCCGCGAGCAATTGATCAGGTTTCTGCGCCGAGCTTGAGCGCAATGCCATATAGGAGGTCGCGCTCGGAAACGACCACCTGGTCCAGGGCGAAAACTCTCATCGCCACCTGCAGGATTGCCGCACCGGCGACGATTGTCGGTGCGCGATCGGGGTGCAGGCCGATGACGTTGCGACGCTCTGTCAGTGGCAACGCTGCCAGGCGGCCCAGTAGCGCGTCGCAGGCGGTTCTCGTGATCGCGTAGTCGTGAACCTTCCAGGGATCGAATGGGTCCAGCGCCTGATCGACCGCAGCGAGGACCGTTGGCGTACCGGCGACGGCCACCGAGCGAGCGATGCCGCTGCGCCACTGCACGGGAATCGCTAGTTCGAGGAGCGCTGTTGACTCGTCGATCAGCCGGTGAAGTTCGTCGCTTGTCGGAGGATCGCTGTGCAGGAAGCGCTCGCTGTGACGCACGGCGCCGATGTCGGTCGACGTGTTGAACCGCAGTTCGCCCCGCTCGCCGACGATGAACTCGGTGCTGCCACCTCCGATGTCAATCACCAACGTGCGCGCTCCGTCGGCAAACGCGGACCCTGTCGCGACGCCTGCAAACGTCAGTTCGGCTTCGCGATTGCCGTCGATCACGTCGATCGCAATCCCGTGACGGTCCAAAATCTGAGCCGCAAACTCCGCGCCGTTCGCGGCGTCCCGCACCGCGCTCGTCGCGATGCCACCGGCGCGTTCGCACCCCGCCGCATTCAACTCTTGCGAGTATCCGGTCAGCACCTCATGGACTCGTTCACAGGAAGCGGCGGTCAGGCGGCCGCTGCTGTCAACCCCATCGCCGAGCCGCGTGACCGTCGAGCGGCGGAACTTTTCCTCGACGCGACCGTCGACCACATCCGCCACCAGAAGGCGAGTCGAGTTGCTGCCGATATCGATTGCTGCGATGCGCATGGTGCAAATCCTCGGTCATTTCCGGGGGTCGGCCGATCGTAGATGCAAGTTCGGAGTAACATCCGCGCCGTGAACACCACCAAAGAATCCTCGGTCAACAAATGGATCACCTTCGCGGGCGTGATGCTGCTGATCGGCGGCACGCTGAACGTGATCGAAGCGATCGCCATGCTGGCCGACGACAATCGATTCGACGCGGCTGAGCTGCTGTTCGCAAACCTGACCGCGTGGGGAATCGTTCATTTGATCGTTGGCGGGCTGCAGTACCTCGCCGCAGGATTGCTGTTCCAACGTCGCGCCGGCGGAGTCGTTCTGGCAATCACGATTGCCTCCATCAGCGGCATCGCGCACTTCATGACGATCGGCGTGTACCCGCTCTGGTCGGTCACCGTGATGGCGATCAACTTCGCGATCATCTTTGGGCTGCTCAGCAACGACGACGCGTTCGGCTAAGTCGTTCGCGCGAAGTCAAACGGCGCCGCTCGATGGCGCCCCGGTGCCGTCCGTCGTGGTGGGCACGAAACCCTCGGTCCGCCACGCGCGGATTCCCGAGAGCGTGCCCGACACCGTTGCAACCAGCGGTACGGCAAGGATGCCCCCGGCAACGCCGCCGAGCACCGTTCCGACCATCACCGAACTGAGCGTGACGATCGGCGGCAGGTTTACGCGTGTGCCGATCACGAACGGCGAGATGAAGTAGCTCTTGAACTGCGACACGAAGAGATAGATCAAGCCCATGCCAACCGCCGCGCCCACACCCTGCGAGGCAAGCGCGATCGCGACAATCGTGAAGGCAGCGATCCAAGCTCCGACTATCGGCAGAAATGCGGCGACGAAGATGATGATCGCGATCGGCATCAACAACGGCAGATCGAACATCCACGCGCCGAAAGTGATCGCGAGCGAGTTGAAGATCGCCACGATTGACGTTCCCTGAAGGTACGCGGCGAGCGTGCTGTAGGCGCTGCGCCCGAGATCATCTATCGCCGGCCTGCGCGGCTCCTCCACGAAGCCCAGTGCCCAGCTCCAGTACCGGTCGCCGTCGCGCAGGATGTACCCGGTCATCACGATCGCCAATGCCAGAGTGACGATCGCCTGCCCGACAATCGGAACGATCGTGCCAAGCCCCGAGACCAGCGCATTCTTGATTTCTGGACCCGCAGCCTGCAGTTTGTCCGTGATCGCTTGTGCCTGTGACGGATCGATGTTGAATGGCGAGCCCTCAAGCACCCGCTTGAGATCTTCCGTCGATTCATACAGCGTGGAAGCGAAGTTGTTTGCGTTCGAAATCAACGGCGGGATCGTGACGAGCGCGATCCCGAGCAGCACCATGAGCGCGACGCCGACCGTTGCGGTGGCGGCAATGCCACTGGACCAGCCTTTTTCGCGCAACCACTGCGCCAGCGGCGAGAGAATTGAGCTGACAAGAATCGCGACCAGTAACGGGATCACGATGAAGCTCAACTGAATCAGCACGAAGATGACGACGGCAAGCGCGATGAAGCAAACCAAGAACCGCCAGGAAAGCCCGGCGAGAAAATCAAGCAGCGTCCAAGGCTGCTGTGGTTGGGGTGGCTTGATCGCGCTGGCCTGAGAATCGCTCATCCGCGCTCAGGCTACCGGCGGACTAAGCGGCAGAATCGTCTGCGTCGGGCCGCAGGCCGGCTTCGGCAAGCCAGCTCACCAACACCTTGTGCATCGCAGCCGCCCCGATGATTTCGCCGGGGGCTTCACTCCACTCGCTGGGAACGAACGCGAAGGGCATCGCTTGGTAGCCGCCGAGTCCGCCGTGGGATCCGACCAGTTCTTCGAATGCAGCGACTTCTCTGGAGGCCGGGTCATACATGCTCACGACGTAGACGTCCGGCGCGTTGCTGAAGCGCGCGTTGCGTGCAAGGTGACGGGCTGCGTGCTTTCCGTAATGCTCGATCGGGTCGCGTCCCTCGACGCGCCCGTCGTCGAGATAGTTGACGCCGTCCGGCCCGATCGCGACCGGCCCGTCGCCGTCCGTCATCACGCACACGAACCCGACCCCCGGGTGCGTCGCGAGCGTCGTGATCAACCCTGGATGCTTGGCGTCGAGGCTCTCGCGGGTGAGGCGTCGCTCCTCGCGCGGCATGTAGATCAATCCGAGATTGCCAGACGCGAGAACGATCGTGTCGGGTTTTTCGGCTTCGGACTCGATTTGCAGTTCTTCGGCCTTGGACCTCTGTTCGTCGCCGAACTGGAATCCGTCGTCGACGCTGTGGGATTTGACGGCGCTGCGCACTGCGGTTGCAGTCGCGCCCTGCGAATTGGCAACCTGGGTCACCGCGCCGCCGATGTTGCCCCAGGCCTCGTCCGCCGCCGCCACTGCCGCGACCGTGGCGTCCTCCGACACCGCGCGCTTGACGACATCCTCGAGAGTTTCGCCGAAGCGCGTCAGAAACGTCGCCCCTTGACTCTGGCCGTGGTCAGACAGCACCACGAACTGGTAGGGACGCGGCGCGAACTCCGCGATCCGTTCGAGCCTCGCGAACTGCTGGTCGAGACGGCGAAGCACGTCCAACGCATCGCGGCGCTCGATGCCGCTGTGGTGGGCGACCTCGTCATACCCGACAAACGTCGCGTAACTCACCCGCACCCCTTCGAACATGTCGCCGACCAAAGAAAAGATGTTGAAGAAAAAGCTTTAAGAAGAAGAAGGTTTGTTTGGACAGACTCCTTTACTTTGCTTGATTTATAATATAGCTT
>JBMYXO010000081.1:0-9613 GCA_049608465.1 Solirubrobacterales bacterium
TCGCTCAACCATGGGCCGTTTCCAAGCGACGGCGAAAAGGAGTGGAGCGAAGCGCGGATTGAATTTGGGGCGTGGCCGGATCGGGGCGTTGCGCGAGCGTCAATCGTGCGTGGCGCCTGAACGACTCAGCGGTTGCCGTTGCCCTTGAGCAGGTGCACGTCGATCAGGAAGGACTGGGATTGCAGGATGTCCTTCTTGCGGCGACGGGAGAGACCGGGCGTAGGTTTGGCCATGTTCTTGGCCACTGCAGCCACCGCGATCGTGGCCGCGCCAGCGACTACGCCGCCGGCCGTGGCAACGGCGACCGAGCGGACAGCCAACTCGCGATCAGACTTCTTCGCCACTGGCCGTACGTCGGCCGCCTCGGGCACGGCCGCGTTGCGCGGGATCGCTGCATTACCGGGAGTGGCGTTCGGCTCGTCGCCCCCAGCAACCTCTGCGTCGATCACGATTTCTTCGTCGATCGAGTTGGATGATCGGCTGAAGGGCGCGGAGAAATTCATCCCCGCAGTCTAACCATCGATCTGGCCGCTGAACCCGCCACTTGACAGACGCTGATAAAACCGGTACAGTTGTACCACTTCGGCGGCGAACTTTCCGCTGCCAGACATCAATGGAGGGGGACCATGAACTCAGATTCACGCCGCAGCCTGCGGCAGAAAGCACTTGTCATCGTGATAGGCGGCCTGCTGACGATGATCGCGTTGGCGACCGCCGGCCCGGCCGCGGCGATCACCGAACCCGACGCGGATTCGTTCTATGACGCGCCGGCAAACTTCGCCGCGAAATCGCCCGGGACGATCCTCAGGCAACGATCGGTCAAAACGCGCGGACTGGGAATTCCGCTGCCGGTCAAGACCACGCAGATGCTCGTGCGGTCGACCAACGCAAAGGGGCAGCCGACGACGGTCGTGACGACGCTGATGATGCCGTTGACGTGGTCGTTGGGCAAGCGCCCGCTGCTCTCGTACCAACCGGCGATCGACAGCCTCGGCGACCAATGCAATCCGTCTTACACACTGAGAACAGGGCTGGAGAAAGAGCTGCCGTTGATGGCGTTGGGCCTGCTCAAGGGATGGGCAGTCGTGGTCACCGACTACCAAGGCCCCAATGACGCATTTGCCGCGGGGCGGATGGAGGGCCAGGGCGTGCTTGACGGCATACGGGCTGCGCAAAAGCTCTCGACGGCAGGTCTTTCCCGCAGTAAAGTCGGCCTCTGGGGCTACTCGGGTGGTGGTTTGGCGTCCGGCTGGGCGGCGGAGCTCGCGCCTAGCTACGCACCGGAGTTGAAAATCGTCGGCCTCGCCGCCGGCGGAATGCCGTCCGATCTACAAGCCGCCGGACTGCAGATGGACGAAGGACCGTTTGCGGGACTGTTTCTTGCCGCAGCAGTTGGTCTCAGCCGTGAGTACCTCGAACTCTTGGCGATCCTCAACCCGCGAGGAATGAAGTTGGTTGAAGACATGGATGACATGTGCATAGTCGAGGAAGTTGCTTTCGGGCTGTTCAAGAAGCTGCGAGACCACACGACGGTTCCCGACCCGTTGCACCATCCGGTCGTCACGAGTGTGCTCGATTTGAACAAGATGGGTGTCGGCGCCAGTGCGCCGAAAACGCCGGCATACCTGTACCACTCGGCGTTCGACGAGCTGATTCCGTACTCAAGCGCACAAGCTGTACGTGGTCGGTGGTGCCGAAACGGCACACGGGTGAAGTTCAAGACTGACTACCTGAGCGAACACAACATCCTCGCCGTCACCGGCGGCCCGGCGGCCGTCGCCTATCTCGCAGATCGATTCAGAGGCGCCACTCCCCCCAGCAACTGCTGACCACCACCGCAGTTGTGGATAGGCACCTGCGCTGATCGATCGACCGAGGCATCGGAATACGGACGCCGTCGCTCCAACCGGGCGGCGGCGTCCGTCTCCGTTCCGTCAATCCCGGTCGGTGAGGCCCGCGAAGCGTTTCCGCAGCTCGTCCTCGTCCATCACGCTGGCCACCAAGTGAGCGCGAAGTGCGTTGTACAGCCCGGAGATGTCGTCGGCCCGATCGCGCGAACGCGCCATTCGGTGCAGCGCGAAACCGTCGATGATCGCGATCACGCCCTCGGCGGCGAGCTCCGGTTTGCGTACGCCAACACCTGCAAGCGTTGCGGCGGCGAGCGCCTCAAAGGAAGCGAGCGCCTCCTCGACCGAGGCGCGTATCGCCGGAGTACGACTGGCCTCGAGGTAGAACTCGAACAGGCTCAGCACCGCCTCTTCGGGGCGATCGACCAACGTCGCGAGCAACTGATCGACGAATTTCGCGTCGAGATCGCCACTGCTGCGAACGCTTTCGGTGAGCGCGTTCATCTCGGAAACTCGCTCAGCCACGTGCATTCGAAGCGCCTGTTCGATCATCTCCTCGCGCGACGTGAAGTAGTAGGTCGTCGACGCCACAGGCAGATTCGCGTGCTCGGCGACGGCTCGATGTGTGACGCCTTTGGTGCCACGCTCTGCCATCACCGCAACCGTGGCTCGCAGTAAATCCTCGCGTCGCCGCCTGCTGCGCTCTTGACTGGGTTTCGTCGAGGTTGCCATCGCCGAGTTATCCCAACTCGCGTTCGTACAGGCGGAAGCGCTTGATCACGGTGCAGCCGAGTGCCTCTGCAGACTTGTTCATTGGGCGGTTGTTCTCAAGAATCCACCCCATCGTGCCGCCTACGACGCCGGTTCGCTCGGCGGCGTCGAGGTGCTCGATATAGAGCTTCGCGGCCAATCCAGTGGTGCGGTATCGCTGTTTGACCCCCAGCGCGAAGACGCGCACACGGTCAATCTTGCGGCGATACCAAAGAAACTTCAGCCAACCGAACGGCAGCAGGCGTCCGTTGAGGTGCTTGAGCACCTGGTTGTAGTCCGGCAGCGTAAGCGCCGCGCCCGCGTTGTCGCCGTCGTTTGCGACGATCACGAATGCCCAGTTCTTGTCGAGGATCGGCAGCAACGTCTTGGCGTAGTGGCGCACTTCTTTGTCGGTCAGCGGAACAAAGCCCCAGTTCTTCTCCCAGGACTCGTTGTAGATGTCGAGGAAGCGATCGACATCGGCGTTGAGCGTGCGCCGCGAGAAGCGTTTGAAGCGATAGCTCGACTCGTCGACACGGTCGGCCGCAATGAAGACCGCCGGCCGCACCTTTTCCTTGTCGGTGATCTCCATCTTGTACATCAGTAGGTCCATCGCCTTCGCAAATCCCGCGCCTTCGAAGATCTCCGGGTAATAGCGTTTCGTGTATGGCTCGAGGATCGACGGGGGGATCTCGAAACCGTCGATCAACACGCCGCACTCGTCGTTGGTTGTGTAGCTGAATGGACCGACCATACGGTCGCGCCCGCGCTCGCGCAGCCACCGCTCGGCGGCACTCAGCAACGCCTGAGCCGCGTCGATGTCGTGCTCGCATTCAAACCAGCCGAACAGTCCCCAATCGTTGCCCTGGAACTCGTTGAAGTTGTGGTCGATGTGGGCACTGATGCGCCCGACCACGCGACCACTGCGGCGAGCGAGAAAGAATTCGGCTTCAGAGTGTTCGAACCACGGGTTCTTCTTGCGGTTGAGCTGGTCCTTGACGTCCATCCGCAGGGGTGCCACCCAGAGCGGATCATCTGCGTAGAGCCTGTATGGGAGGTCAATGAAGGCTTTGAGGTCGGCCTTTCCCCGAACGGCCGCGACGTCGATAGGATCGCTCACGCGGTGGACTCTACAAGCACCACAGACACGACCGACATCGACGACGGCGTCGCTCCGAGCGGCCCGGCGGTCGACCTCTTCGAGCGCGCTCGCAATCACGAGCGCGCCGAGATCATCGCCGCTGCGCGCGAGCACGACATGCTGCCGTTCTTCAGACTGCTCGAGGGGCCCGCCGGGCCGGTTGTGCAGATGGAGGGCCGCGAGCGCGTGATGCTCGGCTCGAACAACTACCTCGGACTGACCGGTGACGAGCGGGTGATCGCCGGCGCGCGCGATGCGCTCGACAAATTCGGCACGGCGCTTACCGGCTCGCGGCTGCTCAACGGCACGATCGACATCCACACCGAGCTTGAGCGCGAAATCGCCGACTGGATGGGCACCGGCGACGCAATCGTCTTCACCACCGGATATCAGGCCAACCTCGGCGCTCTCTCCGCACTGCTCGAGGCGTCCGACTCCGTAATTTGTGACGCCGGCGACCACGCCTCGCTGCTGGACGGAATCGCGCTTTCCGGCGCAAAGGTGAGACCGTTTCGCCACGGCAGACTGGACAAGCTCGAAACGATGCTCGACCGCGCCCAGAGCGATGGCGGCGGCGTCCTAGTGGTCGTGGACGGCGTCTACTCGATGGAGGGCGACATCGGTGACCTGCCGTTGATCGCCGAGTTGACCGAGAATTACGGCGCGCGGCTGATGGTCGACGAGGCCCACGGCGTGGGCGTGCTCGGCGAACGAGGCGCTGGAGCGTGCGAACTGCTCGGCATCGAAAAACGTGTCGATCTGCGAATGGGCACCTTCTCGAAGTCCCTCGCCAGCTGTGGCGGCTTCATCGCCGGCGACGCCGAGATCATCGACTTCCTTCGCCTGCACGCACGATCGTTCCTGTTCACCGCGAGCGCCGTCCCGGCGGCGATCGGCTCGGCGCTCGCCGCCGTCAAAGTCGCCAAGACCGAAGAAGGCAAGGCACTGATGGCGCGGGTGCTCGACAATGCCGAGTATCTCTGGACAACGCTCAGAAACGCAAATGTGCGAGTGGTCGACCCGGGTATGGAGCTGTCCGAGAAGTATGCAATCAAGCCGTACACGCCGATCGTGCCAATCCTCGTGGGCGAGGACTGGGAGGCCGGATTGGTCTGGAAAGAGCTCTACGACGAGGGTGTCTACGCCAACGTCGCGATGTACCCAGCGGTGCCGCGAGGAGGCGCTTTGCTGCGCACCAGCGTGATGGCGACGCACGAAAAGGCGCACCTCGACCAGGCGATCGAGGCGATCCTGAAGGTTGCCGAGGCACACCCGGCGATGCTTCACGCCGGCTGATCCCCGGTTTGGTTTAGGTTCGCCACGGCGAGCACCCGCGTTGTGTCACAGCGATTTCGCGCTGCGTATTGCACGCATCGGACGTACTTTGATTGTCCAGTTTTTCACAAACTTTCCGCGGCACAATTTTCCCGCTCTAAGCGAGTTTTTAAAACGCCCGAGTTACAAAATCGAAACAATCCTGCGTATGGTGATCGCTCCGACACGGTCTCAGGCGTCCGCAGGTTGGACAGCCAGTTGGAAATGAGCCGGGTGCAGGCAGCCCGGCGCGAGTAGCCAGGGGACCATCCATCAAAGATGCGTGATCGAAGCCGGCGGGTGGCCGGGCGGTCTTGTGCGCTCTGATGGCTGGTGGCAAAAGCGATCTACCGTGCCGGAACTGATGTGAAGTGTGACCCGTAAACATTGGACTAGGGAGGAAAATCAAAGTGGAGAATTCGGCAACGTCAGCGAGGACCAACGGTCGATCCAATGGCCGCCAGAACATGCGTGCTCTTGAGCAGGCAAATCGGATCAGACTTGCCCGCGCCGAGCTGAAACGCCGGATCGCCCGAGGCGATGTGGGAGTCGCCGAGGTACTTCTCGATCCATCAGACGAAATCGCCGGCATGGAGATTTCTGAACTGCTCACGAGCCAGAAACGATGGGGCTCGACCCGTTGCGCCAAATTCATGGACTCGATCGGTCTACAAGAGACGAAGACGATCAAGTCGTTGACCGAGCGTCAACGCTCGGCGATGGCAGCCGTTCTGCAGGCCGGACGCCCTGCACCAGACCTCGCGGCAGCGGTCGTGTACCGCGCCGCTGCGTAAGGCCCCCTCAGCGCTCCGGGCGGGTCATCCCCAGTGATGATCCGCCCGGATTCGCGTTAGGGTCTTTCAGGTGAATTCCTTCGATCCAGAATCGCCCGTGGGCAATGCGCCTGCAACCCCACAGACCGAATCGGCCGACGACACCCCGGTGCTTCGTCTTGGCGGGATTCACCACCTGACTGCGATCTGCTCGAATCTCGAGCGCACGGTCAGCTTCTACCGCGACCTCTTGGGCATGAGCTTGCTCAAGCAGTCGGTGAACGAGGATGACCCGGGCGCGCGACACTTTTACTTCGGCGACGCCGAAGCCTCGCCCGGATCGATCATCACGTTCATGGAGTATCCGAACATGGAGGAGGGCAACGTCGGCGTTGGCATCGTGCACCACTTTGCCCTTCGCACCGGTTCGCTGGCCGAGCTTGACGGGTGGTACAAACACCTGACAGATCACGGCGTGCAGTGCACAGAGCCGCTGAACAGGACCTACTACAGCTCGATCTACTTCCGCGATCCCGACGGCAACATCGTCGAGATCGCCACCGACGGGCCCGGCATCGTCATCGACTGACCGCGTCGTTCGGCAGATTGCTGCGCGTGCTGATCTAGGTGGTCGGGGCGATTGAAGAACCGCCGCCGCCCGCAAAGAACGTGAACCAGATGCCGAATGCGGCAAGGGCGATACCCACGCTGATCACGAGGACCGGCTCGAGCGGTGTGCGCTTTGGCTTGCGATCATTCAGCTCGACGTACTCCTCGTACCAGTTGCGGTTGAGGATGCCAAGAATCTTGACCAGCGCGATGATCGTCGCGAGAGCTCCGACGCCCATCACGAGAATCGCCAAGCCGAGCGAATCGGCCGAAGCCTTGACCTGCGACCCGATCCACAGCCAGCCGCCGGGCACGCCGACCCACATCGTCACGCCGACGATGAACATGCCGATCGCATTGCCGCGCATGCGCGGTGATTTCACTTCAGTCTGCTGCATCGAGACTGCCCGCGTACTCCCAGTTGCCATTTGTAATTCTCCCCAATTTATGAACTCGCCATCGAATGATGTAAAGCTCCGCCTGGAGAAAAGTAGCGCATAACCCGTTTGGTAGTGATTTCAGAGTACGCCTATCAAAGCACGCCCCGCCCGCCGGCGCGGCGAATGTAGTCACGTCGCAATGCCGGGAACAACAAAGCGAAGACACCGATCGCGATGGCGGCGCGGATGCCGATCCCAATTGTGAACAACGTCGTGCTGCCGATCAAGGCCAGTAGCGCGACGATCCCGGCGAGCATTCCGGCGTGCGGCCGATAGCCGTTGAAGTGTTCGCGGAGAATCGTGTCGAGGCCGCCGATGCACGCAAGCACGACACCTGCGCCGATCAGACCGCGCCCAGCATCGCCCCCGATCAGTGCGCCGACGATCAACAGCACGATGCCGCTGAAGATCGCCAGTTCCATCAACGGAAAGGGATCCCAAGGTGCCTTTGGTCGCTCCTTGATCTTCGCCTCGGCGACGCTCGAAGCCGCGTCGGCCCGCGCCTTCATTCGCTGCCGACTCTGCTTGGCACGCGACGACCCGGGGTCGACATTTGCCTCGACGGCCTGGCGCTGTTGTTGTCTACGCGATCGTTTACCCATTGGTTTCGAACGGTTCAAGTAACTGTTTCGCGGTCTGCGTGCCGAGCTTAACCGTCGTCGTCTGCTGATCTTCGGACCAGAAAACGCTCGGGCAACCGGTCACCGCATAGAGCGAAGCCACCGCTCCATCGCGATCGACGGCGACCGGAAGCGTCCAACCCTGCCGACGAACGACTTCTGCCACGTCGGGCTTGGAGTTGTTGAACGCCACGGCCACGACGTTCAGCTTCGGGTTCTGCGCGACGACATCCTGCAAAACATTGACCTGCTCGATGCACTCGGGCTTGGTCGCGTTCCAGAAAACGATGATCGCGCGGCCGTCCAGCTCTTTGCACGAGTTGAAGGCATCCGGCAGCGTGACGTCGCACGCAGCCGTGGCATCTTCGGCCTCGGCCTGAGCCTCGGTGAAAACGTTCGCGTCGCCGTCGAGCTCGCCGAGTGCCAGCGGCGCGGCAAACGCCGGCAGTGGTCGATCGATCAGGTTCTCCGATCCGACCGGTCGCGAGCCACCGAACAGCGTCACCAACGACACGACAACGGCGATCACGAGCAACGCCGTGACGCCCTTCCAGAACGCGTTCATGACCCGGCGGCGGCCGGCTCGGACTCGTGCGCGTCGGCTTTCGCCCGTTTGGCGACGACGCGTTGCTCGGCGCGCATTTCGGCCCACGCTGTGATGGCCGGTAGCAGCAGAACAGTGCTGGCGAGAGCCACGGCGAGGTCAACCACCGCGACCAACGCGAAGCCCCGGAGCATGTTGATGTCACTGACGGCAAGCGCAGCGAAACCGGCGATCGCGGTCACGCCGGAAGCGAAGACGGCAGGGCCGATGCGGCGATACGAGCGACGAAATGCCTGCTCCACCGTCAGCTTCGCGTTGTCCGCGCGCTCGCGCAGGTACTGCAGATAGATCAGCAGCGTGAACTCGCCGGCGATCGCGATGATGAAGACGCTGAGCGCTGCGGACATCGGGTTCAGTGGAACGCGGATCACGAACAGCAGAAGCGATGCCAGCCCCGCCGCGATCGCAACGGACATGACCGGTGGCAAGGCTTGACGAACGCCGTTCGTGACGGCCACCAGGACCAGAAAAAGCAACCCGAGCGCGGCGGCGGCGATCAGCAGGCGCCGCAGCGGATCACTCAACGCACCGCTCGCGTCGGCAGCCTGTGCGTTCAGTCCCACTACCGAGACGCTCACACCCGCCGGCGGCTTGGTCGATTCAAAGCGATCACGCATTTTGTCGATCGTCGCCTTCTGATCGTTCAGCGATTCCTGTTGCAGACCAAATGCCAACGTTGCTTTCTTGCGATCCTCCGACAGCAATCCACGCGTGAACCCTCCCGATGATCCGAGCAGGTCGCGGATGTTCGCCTTGGTCAGTTCCTGACCGCGGAAGATCTCCGTCAGCGAGAGCGCCGGGCAGAGGTTTGCGTTCTTGCAACTCGGGCGCTCTCCCTTGTAGCCGGCATCGGCAAGTGCCTGTTCCTGGTACTTGCGCATCCAGTCGATCACCTTCGGATTCGTTACGTCCTTGGCCTCGACCAGCACATCGACCTGGCCGCTCGAGCCGGTCAGTTCCTGCAACAACTCGGCGTCCTGCACGGCAGGGAGATTCGATGGCACCAGTTGGCTGATGTCGGTCGAAACCGGCGAGAGCAAGCCGGCGCCCCAGCCGATCACCGCGAGCGTCGCAGCGATCGCGAAGGTCTTTGCGGGCTTCGCCAAGGAGCGGTCGAACAGTCGGCGCAGCCGCAGCCAGTTCGCCGCTCGCTGCGCGGGTTCGCGCTCCGAGCGCGGCTTGGTTGCACCCCCGGCCCAGCCGAGCGTGGCAAACCCGGCAGTCAGAACCACGACGATCGCGAGTGCCACACCGACCACAAGCAGCAGGCCGAAACCACGTACCAACGGCACCGGAGAAAGCAACAGCGCCAGCAGCGCGGCGACCGTGGCGGTGGCCGCGGCAAGCACCGGTGGTCCGCCGCCGGCCGCAGCAGAGCGAACTGCGTCCTCGGGTTCCTCCCCCTCACGCATCGCCCGATCGGCGCGGGCGTGGAACTGAATCGCATAGTCGACCGCCAGCCCGACGAGCACGGGCAACACCGCCACCGCGCCCACGCCGATCGCCGAGCCGGAC
>JBMYXO010000082.1:0-9525 GCA_049608465.1 Solirubrobacterales bacterium
AAGCTGCGAAATCCCAAATGGCTCAGGAATCCGAAGATGCCAAAGCAGATTGAATTGGTAGTCACCGCTGACGAAGCGGGTGAGCGTTTGGACCAATTCCTCGCTGCCGAAGAGACAGTTGGATCGCGCGCGCAGGCAGCGAAGGCAATCGACCGCGGTCAAGTTCTGGTCGACGGCCGACCGGCGAAGAAAAGCGATCGAGTCGAGGCGGGCCAGGTCGTCGTGCTCGCGGCCGACGAAACAACCGTCGACAGTTCGCAACCCTCTGTCGCGTTCTCGATCGTCCATGAAGACGACGATCTGCTCGTTGTCGACAAGCCGGCGGGACTCGTGGTGCACCCGGCGCCGGGTAATCGCAGTGGGACGCTTTCGCAGGCGTTGGCCGGCAGAGCGGGTGGCGGAGACCCGGCACGTCCGGGAATCGTGCATCGACTCGACAAGGAGACCTCTGGACTGCTGGTCGTGGCAAAGAACGACAAAACGCTCAGGGCGCTGCAGGAGGCACTTGCGCGGCGCGAGGTGCGCAGGCAGTACACCGCGCTGGTGCGTGGTCGCAGCGGCTCACAGGGCGGCACCGTCGACGCGCCGCTTGGTCGCGACCGTCGCAACCCGGAAAACATTGCGATTCGTGACGACTCGTCGCGAGAGGCGATCACGCACTTCCAGGTCGTGGAGGAGCTCGGGTCGCGAAGCCTGTTGCACGTACGCCTTGAGACTGGGAGAACGCATCAGATTCGTGTACACCTGGCCGCGATAAACATGCCGGTGTGTGGGGATCCCCAATACGGAGCCAAGGGAGACCTTGGGCTGGAACGTCAGTTCCTGCATGCCAGTGAGCTGTCGTTTCACCACCCGACGAGCGAGGATCTGATGGTTTTCGGTTCACCGTTGCCTGCGGATCTTTCAGCGGCGCTGGAAGCCGCTCGCACCGACCACGCGCGCTAAGCTCTCACGCCAATCAACCACCCGTGTCAGCTGCCGGGGATCATCGACAGTTCCGAGCATTCATCCGTTCGGAAACATTCGGTTGATTCCAAGCGCAAAGGCTGGCAGTGCGGACAACTCCTGCCGCGGGCGCTTTCGCGTCCATCCACAGACAGTGGAAACCGGTACCCCGCAGACACGGATTTTTTCAAAACAGCCACAAGGAGCTCGAATTGTCAGCCGAAGGCACGACCCTGCCGTCAACCACGCCTGATCTGAAGGACCTGCTTCAGGCCGGTGTTCACTACGGCCACCAAACCCGCCGTTGGAACCCGAAAATGCGCCGCTACATCCACGGCGAGGCGGGCGGAATCTACGTAATCGACCTGGTTCAGACCGAGCAACTGCTCAACCAGGCCAGCCAGTTCGTCGGCGACATCGCTCGTCGCGGTGGCACTGTGCTTTTCGTCGGGACCAAGAAACAAGCTCGCGACGCCGTCGCCGAGATCGCCGGCAAGGCAAACATGCCGTACGTGAACCACCGTTGGCTCGGCGGCGTGCTCACAAACTTTCAGACGATCAACAAGCGCATCAAGCGCCTGCATCAGCTCGAAGGCCTCAAATCCGAAGGCAAGCTGGACCTGCTCCCGACCAAGGAGCGCATGAAGGCCGAATCCGAACTGACGAAACTCAACGCCAACCTCGGCGGAGTGAAGAACATGACTCGCGTCCCCGACGCAGTGGTGGTCGTCGACGTGAACGCTGAAGAGATCGCCGTCAAAGAAGCGAACCGCCTGCGTATTCCGGTCGTGGCACTGGTCGACACGAATTGCGACCCGGAGCCGATCGACTACGTCATTCCGGGCAACGATGACGCGATCCGCTCATGCAAGGTGATTCTCGGCGCGCTCGGTGGCGTGATCTCAAACCGTCACAGCGAGTGGCAGGCTGAATTTGAGGCCCAGAAGGCCGCTGAGGCCGAACGCAAGCGCCAGGACGACGAGGCGCGCGCCAAGAAGGAGGCCGAGGAGAAGGAGCGTCGCGAAGCTGCGAAGGCTGCCGGCGAGCCCGAACCCGAACCGGTACCAGAGGCCACTTGGGTCGGCGAGGCGCCGAAGGAAGACCCCGAAATGCCGCAGCGCGGCGGTCGTGGCGGACGCGGCGGACGTCGCAAGGATCAGTCCGAGTCCAAGCCCGAAGCGACCGAGGACAAGCCCGCGTCTGAGACCGAGGCAACAGAAACGCCGACCGACGCACCGCCGGCCGAGGCCGAGCCGGAACAGAAATCGGAAGAGAAGTCAGAAGAGGCGGCCGAGACGGCAGCAGCCAAAGAGGAGAGCTAGGACCGATGTCAGCAACGATTTCAGCATCAGACGTAAAGGCATTGCGCGACCAGACCGGCGCTGCGATGATGGACTGCAAGAAGGCTCTCGTCGAAGCCGGTGGCGACGTCGAGAAGGCCATCGAGGCTTTGCGCGTGAAGGGCCAGGCTCAAGCCGCCAAGCGCGGCGATCGCGACGCCTCGGAGGGTTTGGTTGCGGACTACATCCACGCGAACGGCAAGATCGGCGTGCTGGTCGAGATCAACTGTGAGACGGATTTCGTCGCCCGCAACGATGACTTCGCCGAGTTTGCACGTGACATCGCGCTGCACATCGCCGCCGCGAATCCTCAGTATGTCTCTGTCGACGACGTTCCTGAAGATGCCAAGGAAGCCGAGAGTCGCATATTCGCCGAACAGGCTGCCGACAAGCCCGAGAACATCCGTGAAAAGATCGTCGAAGGTCGCATCAACAAGTGGCTGGAGGAGATCGTCCTGCTCAAGCAACCACACGTGAACCCGGATAAATTCGACGGTCAAACGATCGAGGAAATCCGCACGGCCTTCGCCGCCAAAACCGGCGAAAACGTTGTGATTCGTCGCTTTGCGCGCTTCCAGGTCGGCGCATAAGCGAGTTCACGAACTCAATGACGGACAACGGCACCAAGTTCGAGCGCGTGCTGCTCAAGCTATCGGGCGAGGCGCTACAGGGCGAGCAGCCATACGGGGTGGATCCCGCTCGGATCGACTCTGTCGCCAAGCAGATTCACGACGTGATCGAACGCGGAGTGCAGGTTGCAGTCGTGGTCGGCGCCGGCAATATCTATCGCGGGATGAGCGGTGCCGCCGCTGGCATGGATCGTGCTACGGCGGACTACATGGGAATGATCGCGACCGTTCTGAACGGCATCGCGTTGCAGGACGCGCTCGAACGCCAGGGCACGCATACGCGTGTGCTCTCTGCGATCACGATGGCCGAGGTCGCGGAGCCGTACATTCGTCGCCGCGCAATGCGGCACCTCGAGAAGGGTCGCGCAGTGATCTTTGCCGCCGGCACGGGAAACCCATTCTTCACGACAGACACGGCCGCAGCGTTGCGAGCGCTGGAAATTCACGCCGATGCGATCCTGATGGCGAAGAACGGGGTGGAGGGCGTGTTCGATGCGGACCCGAACGAGGTACCGGACGCGAAGTTGATCGAGGACATATCCCACCACGAGGCGATTTCGCGAGAGCTCAAAGTGATGGATGTCACCGCGCTCTCACTGTGCATGGACAACCGGCTTCCGATCTATGTTTTCAACATGAACGACGAGTCAAACATCGCGCGCATCATCAACGGAGAGCGCGTCGGAACTGTCGTCTCCTAAACGAAAGACGGGGAAGAACCTGTGAGTGACGAAACGATCCAGATGCTGTTGCAGGATGCCGATGAGCGCATGAAAAAATCGGTCGAGACCTCGCGTGAAAAGTTGGGAACGGTGCGCACCGGTCGCGCCAGCCCGGCCTTGCTCGAACGCGTTCAGGTCGACTATTACGGCACACCCACACCGATCAATCAAACCGCGAACATCGCCGCCGCAGAGGCGCGACTTCTGACGATTTCGCCCTACGACAAATCAGCATTGCAGGCGATCGAGAAGGCAATCCAGGATTCGGACTTGGGCCTTACGCCGAACAATGACGGCAATGTGATTCGAATCCAGATCCCGGAACTGACCGAAGAGCGCCGCACCGAAATGGTCAAACAGGTTCGCCACCTCGCCGAGGAGGGGCGCATAGCGATTCGCAACATTCGCCGCGACGTCATGCAAGAGCTCAAAGAACTCCGGACCGGCGGTGATGTCGGAGAAGACGACGAGAAACGCGGCGAAGAGGACCTTCAGAAACTGACCGACCGACATGTGGGCGAGATCGAGTCGCAGCTCGAACACAAAGAAGCGGACCTGCTCGAGGTTTGAGCGCTTCAATCGCCAGGCACGTAGCAATCATCATGGATGGCAATGCGCGCTGGGCCGCTCAGCGTGATCTGCCCGTGCTGGATGGGCACCGCCAAGGCGCACAGACTCTGAAACAGACGGTCAAGGATGCAGTCAAACATGAACTTGCCGAGCTGACGGTGTATGCCTTCTCGACCGAAAACTGGTCGCGACCGAAGGACGAGGTTGATGGGTTGATGGCGATGTTTGCCGAACTGATTCGCAGCGAAACCCCTGAACTCAAGGAGCAGGGCGTGTCGATGCGTTTCATCGGGCGACGCCAAGGGCTTTCCGCCGAACTGCGGGACCAGATGGATTGGGCCACCGACGAGACCGCGGGGAATTCTCGTATGAAGTTGTTCGTCGCATTCAACTACGGCGGTCGCGCCGAGTTGGTCGATGCCGCGCGTGCCTTCGATGGAGAAACGGAGGAGGAGTTCGCGGCATTGCTCTACGCGCCGGACATGACCGACCCCGACCTCGTGATCCGCACCAGCGGTGAACACCGTCTTTCCAACTATCTGCTTTGGCAGACCGCATACTCCGAACTGCATTTCACTGATGTTTTGTGGCCGGATTTCAGCGAGGACGACCTCGTAGCCGCGTTGCGTGAGTACGAATCAAGGGGCCGACGTTTTGGCGCGCGATGAACAATCACGTCCCGCACGCGAACGGCCCGGCAGACCTCGCGCGCGGCAAACTCGGCGTGCACGCTCGGCGGGGGCCTCGCTGATGCCGCAGTCAAACCTCGCGGGTCGAATTGCGGTCGGTGTTCCAGCCGCGATCGTCGCGTTGTTCTGCATCGTGACGTCCCCAGAAACACTTGCCGTGTTTGTTCTCGTCGTCGGCGCGATTGCGTTGCACGAGTTCTACGCAATGAGCAGCTACGTGAATCCGATACGCGCGGCGGGTTTTCTGACACTCGTCGCGTTGATAGCTACGGGATTGTGGGGGGCGCAGTTTCAGATCGTGATCGTGATCGCCGCAGCCTTCCCTGTGGCTTTCCTGCTGGGCGCGGTGGCGGGTCCGCGCGAGAACGCCACGATCGGGATGGCGGCGACGCTGTTCGGTGCGTTCTGGATCGGTATTCCGCTTGCGCATGCCCTGTGGCTGCGTCAGCTACCGCACGGCGACATGGTCATCGTCGACATCCTGCTGGGAACGTTCGTCGGCGACACGTTCGCATACGCCGGCGGCAAAGCTTTCGGACGCCACAAACTGGCACCGAAACTCTCGCCGAACAAGACTCAAGAGGGTCTCGTGATCGGCATGGTCGGCGCAACGTTGACGGTCTGGTTCGCCGGGCTCTACCAAGATTGGATCAGCGGTCCGAACGCACTGCTGCTGGGGTTTGCTGTTGCGGTTGCGGCGCCGCTCGGCGATCTCTTCGAGTCATACATCAAACGAGATTTCGGCGTGAAGGACAGCGGTCGCGCCTTCGGCGCGCATGGAGGTGCGATGGATCGCGCCGACGCCGCGCTGTTCACGATCGTCGTCGGATACTACGTCTGGTTCTCGATGGCCGCGATCTAGCGGCGACGAAGCTTTGACGGTCAATAGCCTCTAGACAATGCGCAGAGTTCTGATTCTCGGATCAACCGGATCGATCGGCGTGCAAGCGCTCGACGTGATCGAGCGCAACAACGACCTGATCGCAGTCGGACTCTCTGCCGGCGCGAACTGGCGTGGCGCGATCGAGCAGGCGGAACGCCATCGCATCGACACGATCGCGATCGCCGACCCGGATGCGGCAACACAGGCCGTCGAGGGCTGGGACCGGGGAGAGGTGCTCGCAGGACCCGACGGAATCATCCAGTTGATTGCCGACAGCGACTGCGACATCGTCCTCAATGCGATTGTCGGATCTGCGGGTTTGGGGCCGACGATCGCGGCTCTCGGCGAGGGAATCGATGTGGCCTTGGCCAACAAAGAGTCGCTCGTGGTCGGCGGCGACCTCGTCACTCAGCTTGCCGAGGGAACCGGAGCGCAGTTGATCCCTGTCGATTCTGAACACTCGGCGCTTTTTCAGTTGATCGGGGACCAGCAACCCGGCACCGTCGACCGATTGGTTCTGACTGCGTCCGGCGGGCCATTTCGAGGCCGTGAACGGTCTGAGCTTGCTGACGTCGGTGTCGTCGACGCGTTGAAACATCCGACGTGGGATATGGGCGGGAAAATCACGATCGATTCGGCGACGCTGATGAACAAAGGACTCGAAGTCATCGAGGCCCATCACCTGTTTCGCGTTCCGTACGACGACATCGACGTCGTCGTACACCCGCAATCGATCGTTCACTCGCTGATCGACCTCAACGACGGTGCAACGCTGGCTCACCTCGGGTACCCGGACATGCGGGTTCCGATCTCGTACGCACTCAACCACCCGCAACGAGCGGACGTTCCACTCGAACGGCTGAACCTGGCGGACGTTGGCTCGCTTACCTTCGAGGCCCCGGATCGCGAAGCGTTCGGCTGCTTGGCGATCGCCGAAAGCGCAGGACGCGAGGGTGGAGGTGCCCCCTGCGTGATGAACGCTGCGAACGAAATCGCGGTCGCTGCGTTCCTCGAGGGCCGTCTGCCGTTTCTCGGAATCGCTGAAACGATTGAGCGAACGCTCGATTCGGTGCCCCGCGAAGCGATCGGCCATTTCTCCCAGCTGGCTACATTGGATGAAGACGCACGGCGTGTGGCCACGGAGATGGTTGCGAAGGTCGGCGTTTGACCCGTAGACCGACTCGAAGCCGGCTGGATGCCGAACTGCTGATCCCGTGAACTGGACCCTCGCATTCATCGCATTCGCGCTGCTGATCATCTTGCATGAGTTCGGTCACTTTGCCGCCGCAAAATCCGTAGGTATGCAGGTGACGCGGTTCTCACTGTTCTTTCCTCCTGCGCTGTTCAAGAAGCAAGTCGGCGAAACCTCATACGAGATCGGCGCAATTCCGCTGGGCGGCTTCGTGAAGATCACGGGGATGAACCCCGAGGAAGAGATCGATCCAGAGCATCTCGATCGTGCGTATTTTCGTCAGCCGGTGTGGAAGCGAATCGTTGTCATCGCCGCAGGCCCGGCGATGAACTTTTTGATCGCTTTCATCTTGATCTACATCCTTTTCTCGTTCGTAGGTGTGAGCTCCGGCATCCCCACCACGAACGTCGACACGGTTGACAAAAACGGCGTTGCCGCCGGAATCATCGAGCCGGGAGACAAAATCGTCTCGATCGACGGTCAATCCGGCGGCGCAGAGGCACTCGTCGGCGAGCTGGCCAAATCGAGCTGTCGTGGAGCAAAATCGGATGGCTGCGCGGCATCGAAACCCGTCACGGTGACGATCGAGAGAGGCGACGAGACCCTGACGTTCGAGGCAACGCCCAAATACGACGCCGAGAACGAGAGGATGCGACTCGGAGTCACATTCGCGCCGGATCCGACGAAGGTCACGGAAAGTCCCGACGCGGCGATCGTCAGCGCTGCGAGTGCTATCTGGCGCGTCACCAAACTGACGCTGACGCTGCCGGCGAGGTTGTTCGACCCGGAGAAGCGAAAAGAGATCTCCAGCGCCGCAGGCGGCTACGAGGCGACTGCCAAGGCGATCGACACCGACACCGAACGAACGATTCAGATAATTGCGTTGATTTCGCTGAGTCTGGCGGTCATAAATCTGTTTCCGTTCCTACCGCTCGACGGGGGCCACATTTTCTGGGCGCTGGCCGAAAAGGTCCGCGGAAAGCCGATTCCCGTGCCGGTTCTCGAACGCGCCAGTATCGTCGGGCTCGCGTTGATCGGGGTGCTGTTCTTCATCGGCCTTTCGAACGACATCGAGCGTTTCAGCAACGGCGGGTTCAAACCCTGACGCGGCCGTTCGGTAGCGCGGATGTACACACCGCGTAATCTTTGGTCCGATGGCTTCAAAAAGGCAGATCTGGGTCGGTGGAGTTCCGATCGGCGGTGGCGCGCCAGTCGTCGTTCAATCGATGACCAAGACGGAGACGGCGAACAAGCAGGCGACGATCGACCAGATCAACCGCATGCACGAAGCCGGTTGCGAGATCGTTCGCTGCGCTGTGCCGAGGGATGACGACGTCGTTGCGCTCAAGGAGATCATCGCGGTCAGCCCAGTTCCGATCATCGCCGACATTCACTTCAACCACACACTTGCACTGAAGGCGATAGACGCCGGTGCTCACGCGATTCGTCTGAACCCGGGAAACATCGGCGGGGCCGACAAGGTCGCCGAGGTCGTCGCGAAGGCGAAGGAAAAGAACGTGCCGATGCGTATCGGGGTGAACTCCGGTTCGCTGCCCAAGCACCTGCACGAACTCGAGAAGCAGAACTCCGTGGAGGCGCTCGTCACCGCGGCAACCGAGTTCGTGGCCCTGATGGAAAGCCTCGACTACGAAGACTTCAAGGTGTCGATCAAGTCGACGAACGTTCCCAACACGATCGCCTCGAATCGCATGCTCTCCGAGAAGATCGACTACCCGCTGCACCTCGGCATCACAGAATCCGGCACCAAGTGGTCGGGCTCGCTGAAGTCGTCGGTCGGCCTGGGGACACTGCTGGCCGACGGAATCGGCGACACGATTCGTATCTCGCTCTCGACGTTTCACGCCGAGGAGGAGGTCAAGGTCGCGTGGGAGATCCTCAAGGCTCTGCAACTTCGCGAGAAGGGTCCAGTACTTATCGCCTGCCCGACCTGCGGACGGCTCCAGTTCGACATGGACACCGTCGTCGCGGAGATCGAGCAGCGACTTGAGGCTTATGAAGAGCCGATCGAGGTTGCCGTGCTCGGCTGCGCGGTCAATGGCATCGGTGAGGCAGCTGCCGCAGATTTCGGCATCGCCGGAGCAAAGAACGAAGGTGTGATCTTTGCTCAGGGCAAGGCGCTGCGAAAGGTACCGACGCCGCAACTCGTCGACCAACTCTTCGTCGAGATCGACAAATCCTTGGAACGCGGGGGAGAGGTCGAGTTCGACGAGGCCCAGTCGGCCGAGGGCATGGAGTTCATCCGCAAGATCGAGGAAGAGAACGCCGGCGACCTCACGCCAGAAAAACTTGCCGCCATGGAGGCCGAGAAGGCCAACGAAGGCGAAGACATCACCGCCGGCCTCGCCGAGCTACCACAGGCCAAGGTACAGCTCGACGAGTCGATCTCGCCCCAAGCCGGCCGCCGCTTCGCCCGCAACTAAAACGAGGTTTGCCTTTTGGCAAACCTCGTTTCACAAAGTCGTTGCTATTTGCGTGGCTCGACGAGTTTGCCGGGTCTGGTGGTGCGGCTTGTTCCGCCCGCCCAGTTGATCCGG
>JBMYXO010000083.1:0-9499 GCA_049608465.1 Solirubrobacterales bacterium
GATGACCAACTGAGCCCGCGGCCAACGATTCGCCTGCAACACCGACCTCATGGGCGGTCGCTGCCAGCACGAGCGCTGACTGCGCAATCAAACACCCAGAGTTTTGCCGAGGATCTCTTTCATGATCTCGTCGGTGCCGCCGCCGATCGGGCCGAGGCGGGCATCACGCAGCGCGTGTTCGAATACAACAGCTCCGGCCAAATGATCGCGATCGACACACCAGAAGGCAGCAGTGAGATCACGCACGACCCGCAGTCGGGCGCTGTCTCGTCGATCGAAACGCCCGAAGGCCAGCACACTCAGATGAGCATGGAGGGCGAACTGCCTGTTGGGATCGCGCAAACTGGCCCGGCAACGGGCGGCGTTTCCGTCTCATACGACAACTTCTTCCGGATGAGTTCCATCGGTGCGACTGGCCACACCACTGCATTCGGGTACGACGCTGATTCGTTGCTCGTCTCAGCGGGAGACCTCGCGATCGAAAGGAATCCAAGCAACGGCCAGATCACCGGCTCCACGCTCGATTCGGTCGACTCGACCACCACGTACAACGGTTACGCGGAGCCCGTGACACGCGCATACTCGACACCCTCGAGCACTCTCTACAACGAGACGTACACGCGCGACGCGATTGGACGAATAGTGGCCAAGCAAGTCGCTTCATCGGCTGGCACAGATAGGTTCGACTACGAGTACGACGCTGCCGGGCGTTTGACCGAGGTCAAGAAGAATGGAGCGGTTACGAGACATACCAGTACGACCAGAACTCAAACCGCACCCAAACCACCTACGCCGCCGGCCCATCGGCCGACACCAAAACCGCCACATTCGACAACCGCGACCGCATGACCACCTACGGCGACCTCGAACTCCAATACAACGCCGACGGCGAGCTCACAAGCAAAACCAACAACGTGGCCAACGAGCAAACCACCTTCGAATACTCCACCTTCGGCCGCCTGACCAGCGCAACCCTCCCAACCGGCCAACAAATCACCTACATCACCGACGGCACAGGCAATCGCGTCGCCCGCCAAGTAAGCGGCCAGACCACAAGCGCCTACCTCTACGCCCCAGGAATGATCAACCCAGTTGCCGAACTAGACGAAAACGGCAACCTAGAGGCCTCCTTCATCTACGCCACCAAATCTCACTCGCCCGACTACATGGTCAAGGGCTCAGTTACCTACCGCATGATCAGCGACCAACTCGGCTCGATCAGGCTGGTGGTGGATGCGCAGACCGGCGCCGTCGTGCAAGAGATCGAGTACGACAGCTTCGGCCGCGTGCTCAGCGATTCAAACCCGGGCTTTCAGCCCTTTGCGTTTGCTGGCGGGCTCTATGACTCGGACACGAAGCTGACGCACTTTGGGGCGCGGGAGTACGACGCCGAGCTTGGGCGCTGGACGTCGTCAGACCCGATCGGCTTTGCTGGTGGGGATTCGAACTTGTACGGCTACGTCATTCAGGATCCCGTGAATTTGATTGATCCGAGTGGTTTCGTGCCTTTACCGCAAGATGGTCCGCAGTGGAAGCCACCACCTGGGCAAAGTGATTCTCCGGAATCTGCAGGCGGTATTTGCGTTGACGCTTCGGTCTATTTGATCGTTGGTGGTAGTGCAAGGGTTTGCTGGATGGATACGAATTCAGGGTCAGGTCTAACAGCGGGTGGATCACTTGGAGCTGGGTTTGAGGTCGGCGTCGGTGCTGGCCCGATGGCTAGTGGTGCACGTTGTTTAGATGAAACCACTGGCGGATCGATTGAAGCCGGGGCAAGCGGGAGCGCCGTTCAGGGCAGCGTGTCAGTGAGCACCGATACCCGGCAGACCTCTGCCGGCGCCGGACTAGCTGTCGGGCCGAGAGCGGGCGCTCACGTTGGATTCAACCACATGTGGGGCGTCGCGGGAGATTTCAGTGCCTGCACATGCAGACCGGGGGACTACCGACGATGACCAGCGATCAAACTGATTCGTTCCGGATAGAGGTCGTTTGCGACCTTCTCACCGGCCGACTTCCGGCATTCGGCAAGTTCGGGATCGACGAAACGGGAATATTCGTCAGATCTGGGTTGAGAAACGGCTGGATCTGCTTGGCAGGACCGGCAAACGAACAATCGGAGCCGATCGTCATGTTCAAGTCACCAGTGGTGTTCGGATTTCCGGGATTCGAACTCGTTGTTCGGTACGCCGGCAGCCACGCGTTAGTCGGCCCACTCATGTCGAGAAAGCGCCTGATAACGGCCCTCGATGCGTACGGCTTCGAAACGCGAACGGTGCACGTGCCATACATCGTGGCGGGAATCGCACCCGCGCTATGGCCGTATGTTGAGCGCAGGGGATTCTTTGTTGCGGAATCCAGTGGTCGTTAGAAGAACAGCGAACGACCAACACCTCGTACAACGGTTGCGCGGACCCCGTTACGCGCGCATACTCGACACCCTCGAGCACTCTCTACAACGAGACGTACACGCGCGACGCGATTGGACGAATAGTGGCCAAGCAAGTCGCTTCATCGGCTGGCACAGATAGGTTCGACTACGAGTACGACGCTGCCGGGCGTTTGACCGAGGTCAAGAAGAATGGAGCGGTTACCGAGACATACCAGTACGACCAGAACTCAAACCGCACCCAAACCACCTACGCCGCCGGCCCATCGGCCGACACCAAAACCGCCACATTCGACAACCGCGACCGCATGACCACCTACGGCGACCTCGAACTCCAATACAACGCCGACGGCGAGCTCACAAGCAAAACCAACAACGTGGCCAACGAGCAAACCACCTTCGAATACTCCACCTTCGGCCGCCTGACCAGCGCAACCCTCCCAACCGGCCAACAAATCACCTACATCACCGACGGCACAGGCAATCGCGTCGCCCGCCAAGTAAGCGGCCAGACCACAAGCGCCTACCTCTACGCCCCAGGAATGATCAACCCAGTTGCCGAACTAGACGAAAACGGCAACCTAGAGGCCTCCTTCATCTACGCCACCAAATCTCACTCGCCCGACTACATGGTCAAGGGCTCAGTTACCTACCGCATGATCAGCGACCAACTCGGCTCGATCAGGCTGGTGGTGGATGCGCAGACCGGCGCCGTCGTGCAAGAGATCGAGTACGACAGCTTCGGCCGCGTGCTCAGCGATTCAAACCCGGGCTTTCAGCCCTTTGCGTTTGCTGGCGGGCTCTATGACTCGGACACGAAGCTGACGCACTTTGGGGCGCGGGAGTACGACGCCGAGCTTGGGCGCTGGACGTCGTCAGACCCGATCGGCTTTGCTGGTGGGGATTCGAACTTGTATGGGTATGTGCTTGGGGATCCGGTGAACTACTTCGACCCTTACGGCCTGTTTGGTCTCGGAGATGTTTGGGACGGCGTCAAGGATGTTGGAAAGTTTGTGGCTGCGCATGGCGACACGATCATGATGGGTATAGCCGCTGGCGTGTGCATTGCCTCTGCTCCGGCTTGTGCAGTGGCGCTCGCGGCTTCATCGGTCGTTTCGATTTCGTACTCGGCGTATGACTTCGCAACCGGGAAAACGTGCGCAAAGGATTTTCTAACAGACGGAGTGCTTGCGGCGGTGCCCTTCGGTGTCGGCCGAATGACTGGAGTGATTGCACGGGCAAAACCGGAAAGTAGGAGCTTGTTCGACACTCTCATTAACAGCCGCGGCCTCGCGGGTTCAGTGACTCGTGGGAAATCAATCTCCGCCCCAGTGGCTGGCGACGCAGTCCTTAGGGAAGGGCTATCTGGTAGTGACTGTGCCTGCTGAATCAGACGACAAACCCATAAGTAGGGAGTATTTCGAGAGAACGACGCGAAGAGTTGCAAGATTCTTGATCGCTTTCATCTGCTTCGGAATCGTGTTGGTACACGCAAAGGCCGAACTGGACAACATAAGTCAGTTTTTTGCATTGCCTGCTGACGTCGCGCTCGTCGCCTTGCTGGTTTTTAGTGTCATCCCGATGACGCGGATGGCGGTTATTCCGCAACCAAACGGAATAGGTATAAAAAATAAATGGTGGAAAAACTACTTCTTCACCTGGGGCGAAATATCGAAATTCTCCTTCGGCGACCCCAACGCCCCGGTGCTCGACCAAGTCGCGATCGTCGAACTCAAGAACGGTGAGTACGTCCCGCTCCACGCGCTCTACATGGCCAACCAATTCATGAGGCCAGACGAAGAGAACGTCAAAGTGATGACACAAGAGCTGCAGCGAGCGAAGGAGATCGCCGATGCGAACAATGGCCGACTGCCCCCGGAGATGATCGCTCAGAAATAACGAGGTGGCCAACAGATCACCTACATCACCGACGGCATGGGCAACCGCGTCGCCCGCCAAGTCAACGGCCAAACCACAAGCGCCTACCTCTACGCCCCAGGAATGATCAACCCAGTCGCCGAACTAGACGAAAACGGCAACCTGGAGGCCTCCTTCATCTACGCCACCAAATCCCACTCGCCCGACTACATGGTCAAGGGCTCGGTCGCTTACCGCTTGATCGGCGACCAACTTGGCTTGATCAGGCTGGTGGTGGATGCGCATGGACAGCCGCGATTTCCTGATCCCCTTTCTATGTGAGTCTCGGCGAGCGCGTCTGCCTTGGGGCGTTAGAACTGGGCTGACGTTTTACTCAGTGTGTTGAGCAAAAATTCGCAGTTGCCTCGACGCAAACCGTCGTGGCGTCAAACCCCCAACGTCTTACCGAGAATCTCCTTCATGATCTCATCGGTACCGCCGCCGATCGGGCCGAGGCGGGCATCACGCAGCGCGCGTTCGATCTTGTATTCCTTCATGTAGCCCCAGCCGCCATGAATCTGCAGGCACTCGTCGCAGATGTTGACGAGCAGGCGTTGGGTGAAGAGCTTGGCCATCGTCACTTCCGAGAGCGGCTCCTTGCCCTCGACAAACAGCCGCAGTGCGTTGTAGGTCAGCGTGCGTGCAGCTTCGATCTGGGTGGCCATGTCGGCGAACTTGTGGCGGATCACCTGGAAGTTGCTGATCGGACGACCGAAGGCGTTGCGTTCGTGGGCGTAGTCGAGCGTCGCGGCGAAGACGTCCTTCATCGCACCCACTGCGCCGAGCGCCATCATCAGGCGCTCCCACTGGAAGTTGGCCATGATCATGTAGAAGCCGTGGTTCTCTTCGCCGAGCAGGTTCTCCTCGGGCACGAAGACGTCGTTGTAGCCGATCTCGGCGGTGTCGGATGCGTGCCAGCCAAGCTTTTCGAGCGGCGCTGAAGTCACGCCGTCGCCGCGCTCGACGATGAAGAAGCTGATGCCGTGGTGACCGCCCTCGGGTGTGGTCTTGGCGGCGGTGACGATCGTATGCGCGCGGACGCCGTTGGTGATGAACACCTTCGATCCGTTGAGCAGGTAGCCCCCGTCGACCTTCTCGGCCTTGGTCTGGATCCCCGCGACATCGCTGCCCGCGCCGGGCTCGGTGATCGCGAGCGCGGCGATCTTGTCACCGGAAACGCCTGGCTTCAAGTACTTGAGCTTCTGCTCGTGGCTGCCGAACTTCCAGATCGGCGTGAGCGCAATGCCGGCGTGTGCCCAGATACCGGCCGCCACACCGCCGCTGCCGCAGGCGGGAAGCTCCTCCAGCTGGACCGCGTCGGCGAGATAGCCCTGCGCCGGGTCTTCCAGGCCGCCCTCGTTGGATCCGCCGTACTCCTCTTCGAACTTCAGGCCAAGATATCCCTGCGAGGCCACGGTCTTGAAGACCTCATCCGGGAAGTGCTTGGACGCTTCCCACTCGTCGGCGTGGGGCGTGAGGTTCGCAAGTACCCAGCCGCGGACGGACTTGCGGAACTCTTCGAGCTCCTCGGTGAACGGCGGGGTGATGTCCTTGGCCATCCCGGAAGGTTTGGCAGGACGTGTGCTGGCGCTGGCTTCCATCGATTTCCCATCCTATTTGATGATTCTGCGGTTCTGAACCGATCGGTGAAGATCAGCGAAAAGCTAGCCGGTCGGCGTCGCCAAGCGCGTTGGCTCGCTCCGCCCGCGTACGACGACTTCGTCGCCGAGTCGCCAGCGTTCGGATTCTTCGGCGTCGGCGGCTTCAACCACGCGCGCGGAGGCAACCAGACCGCCCTCGACCGTCTTTGCAATTTCAGTCAATCGTGCCGCCTCATTCACCGGATCACCGATCACGGTGTACTCATGCCTCTCCGCGCTGCCGACATTCCCAGCGACGGCGGGGCCGGCGCTCACGCCCACGCCTGCTGCCAACTCCGGGAGCTCGACGCCAAGTCGCTTCACCATTTTGCGCGCAGCGGCGAGAGCGTCGCCAGCGGCATCCGCGCGATCGAGCGGCGCCCCGAAGATGCACAGCGCAGCATCGCCCTCGAATTTGTTGATTGATCCACCGTGAAAACTGACGACGTCAACGACAACTCCGAAAAACCGGTTGAGCAGCTCGACCACCTCTTGCGGAGGCAGCTTTGTTGCCATCTCGGTCGACCCGACGATGTCGATGAAAACCACCGCCACCTCGCGAACCTCGCCGCCCAGTTCCGCGCCAACTTGCAGTGCCTGTTCGGCCACGTCTTCGCCCACGTGCCTGCCGAACAGGTCGCGCACTCGCTCGCGCTCGCGCAGTCCGTCGACCATGTCATTGAATCCGGACTGCAGCAGCCCGATTTCGCTCGCGTCGTAAACCGGTACGTTCGCCGTCAGGTCGCCTGCGCCCACGCGGTCGATGCCGTTCCGCACGGATTTGACTGGATCGGCGATCGAGCGCGACACCAAGAACATTGCCTGTAGGCCAATGAACAGCGCGACGCCGCTGATCGCCATCGCTGCATAAGCGAATTTCTGAGTGTCCGGCGGGAGGATGTCGAGCGCGACACCGCCGGCCATCAGCGCGACGCCGAGGATCGGCACGCCGGTACTGATCGCCCAGGTGAGCATCACTCGTGTCGTCACGCCCGGCACACCCGGATGTTCCTTGGGGCCTTCTTCCAGGGCGCGACGCGCAACCTCTCGAGTCGTTCGCTCCGCGACGAGGTAGCTGAAGGCACAGGTGCCGAGGCCGCTGAACAGTCCCGCAATTCCGACGACCAACGCGAGTCGCGGCGAGTAGGCAAAGTTCAGCCCGGTGAAGAGGATCAGTCCAAAGCCCCACAACATCGCCATGCGCGCGAGCAGTCTGCGCGGGCCGAGCAGCGCAAGCGCCTGCTCTTCAGGCGTTGGTGGGCGGTCGAGGTTGAGCCAAACGATCACCGGGCGTAGGTCTTTGACCGTTTTGAAGATTCCGATCGTCAATGCAAGGGCCGTGTAGGTGACCAGCGCGATGACGTTCACGGCGCGAATGCGGTCGTCATCCTCTAGCTGCGGAACGGGGATCACCCATGCCATCAGCGAATACAGAATCATCGCGCCGATGATGTTTGAGCCGATCACGCCGATTCCCAGCGGTGGTGCGGCTCGCAGCAGGATTGCGCGCCCCGAACGTCGCTGGCCAGCGGGCATCGGTCTGAAAAAGTCCCTCCACATGATGCGAACCTATTCGCCCGCTGGAGCGGCAATCCCGCCGTCGGTCACCAAACCGTCAACGCGCGCAACATTGCGCCCTCGGCACCGATCAGCTCGCGTACCTCTTCGGGCGTCTCGCAGACGTGCAACCGCTGAAGATCGGCAGCGTCGATGTTCGCGCTGTCGAGCATCTTCTCGCGCAACCAGTCGACGAGTCCACCCCAGTAGTGGCGACCCACCAGCGCGACCGGAAAGTGCTTGATCTTGCCGGTTTGGGCGAGCGTCAATGCCTCGAACAATTCGTCCATCGTTCCGAAGCCGCCGGGCATCACGACGAAGGCCTGCGAGTAGCGCACGAACATCACTTTGCGCGCAAAGAAGTGGCGGAACATCAACTTGATGTCCTGGTAATCGTTGGGCGTCTGCTCATGCGGGAGTTCGATGTTCAGACCGATCGACACCGCACCGGCATCCCGAGCGCCGCGATTCGCTGCCTCCATTATTCCCGGGCCTCCGCCAGTGATGATCGAATAGCCGACGCGGCCGAGCTCGGCAGCGACGGCGCGGGCGAGGACGTAGTCGGGATCGTCCGGTGCGGTGCGTGCCGATCCGAAGATCGAGACCCCTCGTGGCACCTGTGCCAAAGCTTTGAATCCATACTCGAACTCCGCGGCAATTTTCTGGATCCGCTCTGGATCATTCGTGGTGTCGAGCGGCACGTCAAGCCCGACTCCGAGCAGCAGGTCTTCGTCGAATGTCGAGGCGAACGGCGGCAGGTCTGGTGCTTTTCGGTCGGTCATGTGATCGTGCGTACCGTATCCTCGCGGCGATGAACCTGCGCCTCGGAACTCCCGGATCGCCACAGGCAACGCGGCTCGTGCTGCTCGGGTCCGGAGAGTTGGGACGCGAAGTGGCAATCGAAGCGGTGCGGCTCGGCTGCGAAGTGGTGGCCTGCGATCGCTACGACGACGCACCGGCGATGGCGGTGGCTCACCGTCGTCACGTGTTGACGATGACCGACCCGGACGCATTGCGTTCGATGCTCGAAGCTGAACGCGATGTTCCTTGCGAGCGCCTGATCGTCGTGCCGGAGATCGAGGCGATCGCGACCGACGTGCTCGCGGACTTCGAGGCACTCGGCGTGAAGGTGGTGCCGACGGCGCGAGCCGCCAAGTTGACGATGGACCGCGAGGGCATCCGTAGGCTCGCCGCCGAAGAGTTGCGCCTGGCGACCTCGCCGTACAGGTTTTGTGAGAGCGCCGACGAACTGCGAGCGGCAGTGGACGAGCTCGGGCTGCCCTGCGTTGTCAAACCGTTGATGTCCTCTTCCGGCAAAGGTCAGTCGACGATCAAGACGATCGATGATGTCGACGCTGCGTGGACGTATGCCCAGGAGTCCGGTCGCGTCGGCGGTACGCGCGTGATCTGCGAGGCGTTCGTCGAGTTTGACTACGAACTCACGTTGCTGACTGTGCGCCACGCAGCTGGCACGTCGTTCTGCGCACCGATCGGCCACCGCCAAGAATCGGGCGACTACCGCGAGAGTTGGCAACCCGCGCCGGTCGATCAGGCGGTGCTCGATCGCTGCCACGCGGTCGCACAGAGGATCACCGACGAACTTGGCGGCCATGGCATCTTTGGTGTCGAGCTGTTCATCGTGGGAGACGAGGTGTTGTTTTCCGAGGTCTCGCCGCGGCCGCACGACACTGGGATGGTCACGATGGCGAGTCAGGATCTCTCCGAGTTCGCGTTGCACGTGCGCGCGATCCTTGGGCTGCCGATTCAGTCTGGCGAGATTCCTTTGCGATCACCGGCGGCGAGCGCGGTCGTGCTCGGGGACGACGATGTTGATGGGCCCGCGTACGAAGGGATCGACAACGCGCTGACCGTGCACCGAGATACCGACCTGCGGATCTTCGGAAAACCATCCAGTTCGCCGGGTCGGCGACTGGCGGTCGTTCTCACTCGCGCGGACGACGCTGAAGCTGCGCGAACCCACGCTTTTGCCGCAGCGATG
>JBMYXO010000084.1:0-304 GCA_049608465.1 Solirubrobacterales bacterium
ATCCGGTAGATCTTCTTCTGGGCGCCGGAGGTCCTCACATTACGGCGGAAGTAACCAGACGAGCTGCCCACAGGCACCTCGGCGATCGTTTTCCACGAACTACCGCGCTTGATCTGAATCTCGGCAACTGCGACTCCGCGTTCTTTCCCACGCAGGCATCCCCAGACAGTGACCGAGTTACCCCTGCCCTTGAATACCAAGAGCGGCGTCTTGTAGGCCTCGTAGACGCCGGACTTCTTCTCGCCGTCGACGTAGCGGAGCCCTGACTGAAACCCGCCCAGGTCGGGGTCATCGATGATCAAGT
>JBMYXO010000084.1:314-8832 GCA_049608465.1 Solirubrobacterales bacterium
TGCGAGTAAGTGGCGACGCGCCGATCACGCCAGGAGAGATACTCGCTGGCATTCAGGTAATACGGAATCTTGCGTAGCGAGGTCGCATTTGGATCAGGCGGTGAGGACTGGAATCCGAACTCACTGCTGTAGATCCGCGTCTTGCGCGAAGCAAGGCGCCGAGCCTTTGTTGCCTGATCGAGGACCTTGTAGACACGACGCAGGTAGGCGATCGGCGCGTTGTCCTTGCTGGTCTGACGCACGAACGGCCCGCCCGCCTGCGTGTAGGGGTGGTAGGCCATACCGGAGGTTCGAACACGCTTGTACCGCCGCGGACATTTTTGCTTCTTGGCGGCGCGTCCCCGCAGCTTCTTCCCCTTGGAGTCGATGCAGAAAAACGTCCTGAGCCACGCCAGCGGCCGTGCACCGCTGCGCAGGCGTTGCCAACTGGGCAGCAGTTCGCCGAACAGGATCTTCGATCGCCGATGACCAGCCCTCACGAGTCCGGAGTAGCCGGCTTCATAGAGGTCGCGGTAGTAGATCGCTGACCGGATCACGCCGCGGCTCTGCTGCGGCTGAATGAATCGCGCCAGGTTTGGCTCATTCCAGATCGAGTACATCTTCACGTTCTTGTAGCGACGACCAACGGCGGTCGCGAAGGCCTTGTAATCCTTCACGTTCGGCTCGTAGGCACCCGGCCCAGGAGTTGTCTCTCGTCGCACGGCCCAGCGAGGCGCAGGCGCCGTAATCATCAACCAAACCTTCAATCCGCGCGCGTCGGCACCGGCCACGGCGTTGTCGATCGTCGACCAAGCGCCGGCTGGGTAGACATCGGGGTTGGACAGGTCTCCGCCCGGCTTGACGGTTGATTCACCGTTCGGTGCGATCGTCCGCCAAAGCACCGGGATCTTCACGATGTCGGCTCCGAGGGCTTTTGACTCATCAAGTGTGGCGGCCTGTTCTGCCGGGTTGGGACTCAGCAAGCGGCCCGGATCTTCGATGACCGAGGGCTGTGACTTTGAAGCAGCAGCAGGACCGGCCGCGATCGCCAGCATCGCTGCCGCGGTGATTGCACAAACAAAGAGTGTGAAAAGTCGATTCATGGGACGCATATGAGTAAAGAGGTTCCTTGTGGGGTTATTCGGACGTCTCGTTTGATAACCGGATGCAACGAGCAAAGTTGCGCGCTCCCGAGAACTGGGAAGTTGTGGATGCTAGCGACGCTGCCGTGGGCGCGATCAGTAGGATCACCGCCCGATGCCAAGACTTAGTGAATACCTCCTGCCCACCGTCAAGGAAGCACCCGCCGACGCCGAGGCAATATCGCACAAATTGATGGTCCGTGCGGGCTTGATCAGGCAGATGGGCGCCGGTCTGTGGACCTATCTGCCGGCGGGCTGGCGAGTGCAACGCAATGTCGAGCAGATCATCCGTGAAGAGATGGACGCCGCTGGCGCGTTGGAGATGCTGATGCCGCTGATCCAGCCTGCCGAACTCTGGCAAAAGACCGGACGCTACGAAATCAGCGAGCTCTTCAAGCTCAAGGACCGTAAACAGGCCGATCTGGTCCTTGCGATGACCCACGAAGAGGCCGTGACCAACCACGTCGCCCGCGAGGTGCGTTCCTACCGAGACCTGCCACTGACGCTCTACCACTTTCAAACCAAGGGCCGCGATGAACCTCGTTCGCGCGCCGGAGTTCTGAGGACACGCGAGTTCACGATGAAGGACGCCTACAGCTTCGATCGCGACGAAGCCGGCCTGGCGCATTCCTATGAGGTTCAGGCGGCTGCCTACAAGCGGATCTTCGATCGCGCGGGGATCGAGTGGTACATGGTCGAATCCGATGTTGGAATGATGGGCGGGTCGGGCGCCCACGAGTTCATGGCGCCATGCGCAGCCGGCGAAAACGACATCGCCCTTGCCGACGGTTACGCCGCCAACGTCGAGGTCGCATCGGCCGTTCCGTCGCCCGCTGTTCCGGGTAACGAGCTTGCCACGCCGCAACAAATTCATACGCCGGGCTTGAGGACCGTGGAAGAAGTCTCGAGCGCCCTCGGAGAGCATCCGAGCGCCTTGCTGAAGGCAATGCCAATGGTCGACGAACTTGATGGCACGCCGATACTCGTGCTTTTGCGCGGCGATCACATGCTCAACCAGATAAAGCTGCAAAACGCGCTCGGACGCCCGGTTCGGCAGGCCGGAGACGAAGAGATTGCCGAACGATTTGCGTCTGTCGTCGGTTTCACAGGCCCCGTCGGCGCCGACGTCCGAATCGTCAGCGATGCAGCTCTGGAGGCAGTTGTGGGTGGATACGTCTGCGGCGCGAACGAGGTCGACTGCCACCTCAAAGGAGTGGAGATCGGCCGCGATTTTCAAACCGAGTTCGCAGACGTGAGAAACGTCGAACCCGGCGACCGGACGAATTCAGGCGCCACGATCGAGATCGTTCCAGCGATCGAGATCGGCAACATCTTCAAACTCGGCACCCGTTACAGCGAGGCGCTGGGTGCGACGTTCCTCGACGAAGCCGGCAAAGACCATCCGATCGTCATGGGCAGTTACGGAATCGGGCCGGCGCGCGTCGCAGCTGCCGCGGTTGAGCAACTCGCCGACGAGCAAGGGATCGTCTGGCCGCGTTCGATCGCACCTTTCGACGTTCACCTGGTCACGCTCGGCAAGGACCCGGATTCGCCCGAACGTTCTGCCGCCAATGCGTTGTACGACGAGCTGAACGCCAAAGGCGTCGAAGTCATCTACGACGACCGCGACGCCGGTCCAGGCGCGAAATTCGCGGATGCGGAACTTCTGGGTTGTCCACTTCGAGTGACGATCGGAAAACGGTCGATCGAATCAGGCGAACTTGAGGTGCAGATTCGTCGCGGCCAACAGGAGGCGACGATCACGCTCGACGGCGCTGCAGACGCATTGGTGACAAAGCTCGAATCGTTGGACTGATCGCTCGTGACGGGGGAGGGTGGCTTCAAGCGCGTCGCAGGTATCGATCGATCGAACGCGCCCGAGCATCTCACGAGGAAGGGCGAGCCATGGCGGCCGTGGACGATTCCAAACCTGATCGGCCTCGTTCGCGCGTTGTTGATCCCGATATTTTTCGTTCTCGCCTGGAACTCGCCGGACGGCCGAGACACGACCGCGAACGTGGCCCTTTTCATCTGCGGTGCCAGCGACTATCTGGATGGCCTCGCCGCTCGCCTGACCGGTCAGTTCAGTCGCCTGGGCACGCTGCTCGATCCATTGATCGACCGTTTGCTGATCATCGCGGCGGGGATCATCATCTACAAATTCGAGTTGTTGCCGCAGTACCTGATTGTGCTCGTTTTCGCACGCGAGTTACTGATGCTGCTCGTTTCGGTGCCTGCGTTGATCAAAGGCGTGGAAATCAAAGTCAACTGGATCGGCCGGCTTGCAGTTTGGCCGCTGATGGCCGGTGGGTTTCTCGCACTTGCAGCGGACACCTCGGTCGCGGCGGTGCTTGTATGGATCGGAGTGCTCGGTTCGTACGCCGCTACGTGGCTCTACTTTCGCACCGCTTGGCCACAGTTGCGAGCTGCCTGAGCGAATGACCTCAACCGACGGTCGAGGCTTAGGGATCGACGGGGTTATACTGCGGGCACGTCGGCGGATTCGCAGGCGTGACCTCAATCTGCGAGGCAGTGCCTCGCAAATTTCGACAGGAGCGCCACGTTGGAAGAATGGGTTTCAGACATCGGCTCGCTGAGCGACGCCGAACTCAAGGGTCTGATCGGGGAACTTGCAACCGAAGAGCAGGACATCTCCTATGGCCGTCGCATTCTGCATGGGAAGATCGACCTGCTGCGTGCCGAGCTGGTGAATCGACTTCGCGCCCGACATGACGCGGGCAAAGAGGCGATTACCGACGCCGATGTGGCAAAGTTGACCGACTTGATAACCGCGGCCAGTGACGGCGGCAGCCAGCCAAGTTCACAGCTTGCGGACGCGACAGCAAGTAGTAAGGGAGCAACCCAGATGGATTCATTTCCGGACCTTGGAGAATTGACGGACCCTGAGTTGAAAGAACTGATCCGCACGCTCACCGACGAAGAGCGCGAGATTTCGTACCAACGTCGAATCCTTCATGGCAAGATCGACATCCTGCGTGCAGAACTCGTCAACCGAATGCGCACTCAACGCGAAGAGGGTGAAGCGACGATCACCGGCGAAGACATCGAACAACTGACCGAGATTCTCGCCGGCAAGGCCGCGAAAGAACCGGTGGAGGCAGACGCCGAATAGGCGTTGCCGAGAGGGAGTGCTGAGCAATGGCGTTGCATTGTCCGGAGTGTGGGTATGTAAACCCAGCGGGAGCGAACTACTGCCAGAAATGTGGAGCGTTTCTGACCGACGAATCACGCCCGGGCACGGTCACCGCGCAGTACGACCTTGGCGAGACTGCTGAAAGCGATCAGGTTTCGACGGATTCCTCGGCGCAACCGGACGGCCCGTCGCTGGTGATCCGTACCGGAGGCCGAGCGGGCGACAGTTTTACGCTCGACGGTGAGCGATTCTCGATCGGACGCGACGCCGAGTCGGATGTTTTTCTCGATGACGTCACGGTTTCGCGCAACCACGCTGTGGTCGTGCGACGCGCCGACGGGCTTCACATCGACGATCTCGGCTCGCTCAACGGCAGTTACGTGAATCGTCGACGCATCGAGTCACACAAGCTCGTGGACGGCGATGAACTACAGATCGGCAAGTACAAGCTCACCTTTCTGGAGCGATGATGGCCGCCTCCGAGGCGCAGGCGAGCACCCAGAGCCAGCCGGATTCGAATGGCACCGGCGGCCCGGGTGAACCGATCATCGCCGCGCGCGAAAAGGCCCTGACAATTGGAGCGGTCCGCAAGACGCTGGCGAAGGAATTTGGCGATGTTTCGATCTCCAAAATTCGCTATCTCGAGGATCAGAAGCTGCTCACTCCAAAGCGCACCGAGGGCGGTTATCGTGTCTACTCACAGGATGACGTCGCACGTCTTCGCACGATTCTGCGACTCCAGCGCGACGAGTATCTGCCACTTCGTGTGATTCGGCAAGAACTCTCGGCCGGCCGCTCAGAGGATGAAATCCCCACCTCGACGCCCCAGGCGTCGCGGAACAACCGCCGATTCAACCTCACAGACGACCAGGCCCAGACGCTCTACGCGGCCGACGATGTTCTTGCCGACACCGGGGCAGCGCCCGAACTCGTCAAAGAGCTGATCGATTTCGGCCTGGTCACCGGATCCACACGCGCCGGCGCCACTTATTTCGACGAGAACGAGCGCGAAATCATCCGAGCCGTGACGGAACTTTCCCGTTTTGGCGTCTCGGGTCGAAACCTCCGTGTTTTCAAGACCTCGGCCGACCGAGAGGCCGCGCTGCTCGAGCAGATATTCGCTCCGGCCCTGCGGTCGCGCAGCAATGACCGTCGCGGCGAGGCCATCGAGGCGCTCGAAAACCTGACCGCCGTGACCTCGCACCTCAAGCACCTGCTCCTGGTCAGAGACCTGCGCCGGCTTGTGGCCACGCGCCGCTGATCACTACTTTGCGATGCGGCCTCGAAGCACGAGGTCGCTCTGCGGTGGGCTTCCCTCGGTGACGCGGCGGAGTTCAATCCGGTCGAACTCGCGCAATTCTGCCGAAGTGATGCGGGCCTCCCCGATGAAAGTTCCCTCTTCGCCGATCACTTGATTTCCGAGGACGCGAGAATCACGACCACCGGCCAGAAGAAGTTGATATGCCTGCTGTTTGGCCGACGGTTCCAATCCGACGGCAATCACGCGAAGGCCGTCGCGATCCTCGCGTCTGACTAGCTCGCCCAGCCCGCGGCCTTTTTCGCCTTTTGTCGCCGTCAGCCGGAATCGTTCGACGATCAGCGGCGGCTTGAGTCGTTTCGTGGATTCCGATTTGCCGGAGTCGTCGGCGTCGATCAAGGTCGTTGCGGCGAACGCGACAATCAAGCCAAGAGCCAGCACCCCGAAGCCGTACAAAAGCAGTCGACGACGCCGTATGTTCGACGATCGTGACGAATCATTTCCGCCGGCTGCATCGGCTGAACTGTCAATGTTGCTCATTGGGCAGGCATCCTACGTTCGCTCTCGGCGACAGCGGCCGCTGAGCTACGGTTTCCGACGTGAACGACGAGGCAAACGCACCCGTACTTTTCGGCAAGGATCTGAACGCCGCGCTGGGAATCGAGATCGACGAAGTCGAGATCGGCAGAGTGACGGGGCACTTCGAAGTGGACGACCGAGTGAAACAGCCGTTCGGCATCGTTCACGGCGGCGCGCATGCAGCCATCGCAGAGACACTCGCGTCGCTGGGTACGTTCCGCGCGGTTGCCGAGGAGGGGAAGGTTGCGATGGGGATGTCAAACCAAACTCAGTTTCTCCGTGCGGCGTCCAGCGGCATCGTGCGCGCCGAGGCGATCGCCATCCACCGCGGACGCACCACATGGGTGTGGGACGTCACCATGCGCGATGAGGACGGCAGTGATCTCGCCGTTTGCAGAATGACGATTGCCGTTCGCGAGAAGCGAGTCTGACGGACAAAAAAAGGCCGACTCCACTGTCGTGGAATCGGCCCTTTCTGGTGAAGCGGCGCTGCTAACGCAGAGCTTGAGAACTAACCGTTGTCGCGGTCCAGCGTGACAAGGAAGTCGAGCTTCTTGTTGTTCTTCAGAGTGAAGAGCGGCTTCTTACCGCGCTTGACCTTCGGTGACTTGAGCGTCACGTCGAGCTTGTTAAGCGACGTCGTACGCCCGACCAGGAACTGCTGCACGGACGGCGGCAGGTCGGAGGTGTTTGGAACTTCAGCCTCGAGCGTGCCCTTCTTCGAAATCTGGGCGAGCTGGTACTGGTGCGCGTTCGGCACCGGGATGTCGCTCTTGATTTCGAACAGGAGTGCGACCACCTTTCCGCCGCTGGGGCGGTAGTTGTAGACCGTCACGTCGCCGGAGATGGTTCCGAGGTCAGCCGGGATCGCCTGACCGACGGTGCCGGTGTTGACCGTGAACTTACCCTTGCCGATCCGCGATGAGCGCGGGCAGGCCGGCGAGATCGGTGCGGCGTTGTTGGTGCCTGCCGCATTGGTCGGGACGGTTGACTTGCAAACGCCCGCACCCTTGCTGTACCACCGTGCGACTCGCGAAGAAATCGTGATCTTCGAGATGCGCTGGGGCACAAGGCCGGCGGTGTCGTTGTTCACGAGCACCATCCGCACCGAGCCGGGCTTGCCCGGCTTTGAAACGTTCACGTTCACGCTGGTCGATGTCTGTAGCGCCGCATTGGAGCTAACAACACCGATGGCGAGGGCCGCGACAACGGTCGCGACGAGAATTACTTTGATACGCATGCAGCCTCCTCAAGTTCTTGGCTAGCTGGGGTCCTATTTTTGGATGATGGACTGCAGCTGAGCCGCTTCGTCCATACATGTAACACCGCCCGAACGCAGCAAGTTGCGCTGATCCGGATCAGAAGCCTTGGTCCGTGAATGCCCCCAAGCTCCTACGGCGGCGCATCCTACAAGAGATTGGCTCTCAAATCAGCAAACGGCTGTCCCGATCGCAATTGTGCAGCCGGGCGGCTCGACGCTACTTGTAGCGTCGTTTGGCGGTTATCGGCATCCGTCGGTCACGTCCGAATGCGCGATGCGTGATCTTCACCCCCGGCGGGGCTTGACGCCGTTTGTACTCCGCAAGGTCGATCAAACGGATGATCCGCTGCGCGAAATCGCGATCGACCCCGCTCGCGACGATCTCGTCGATCCCTTGATCGCGCTCGATGTAGCGTTCGATCACTTGGTCGAGTACTTCATACGAGCCGAGCGTTTCTTCGTCGCGCTGATCGGGGCGCAGCTCGGCCGATGGCGGCCGCTCGATTATTCCGCTCGGGATCGGTCGCTCGATCGTATTCGCGGCGAGCGCTGGGACGCTTTCGTTTCGCCAGCGACTGAGCGCGAACACGAGCTGCTTCGGTACGTCTTTGAGTGCTGCAAAACCCCCGGCCATGTCGCCGTACAGCGTCGCGTAGCCGACCGCCATTTCGCTCTTGTTGCCGGTCGTGAGCACCAGCGATCCGAACTTGTTTGACATCGCCATCAGCAGCGTGCCGCGAATTCGCGCCTGAATGTTCTCCTCGGTCTGGTCCGGGTCGCGACTGCTGAATACTTCGGTCAACGTCGACTCGAATGCCTGCATCATCGGCTCGATCGCGAACTCATGACTGCTGCAACCGAGTCGTCGAATCAACTCCGCAGCATCGGCGCGAGTCTCGGGACTGTTGTACGGGGATGGCATGGTGATTGCGGTGACGTTCTCCGGGCCGATCGCATCACATGCCAGGGCCAGCACAAGCGCTGAATCGATTCCGCCGGAAACACCGACCAGTGCGCCGGGGAAGCCGTTCTTAGTCAGGTAATCGCGCACGCCGATCATCAACGCGGTGTACGACTCGTGCTCTCTCGGCGCGATCGTGTCTGCGATTTCGTCGGTTATCGACGTCGAAGTTTGCGTTGTCGAG
>JBMYXO010000085.1:0-8759 GCA_049608465.1 Solirubrobacterales bacterium
TTGGTCAGACTTCTACGTCCAGGCCCATTGGGGTGAATGGAGTGCGGCGGAGATCCCAGCCGGTCGGGAGATGTGCAGTCGCGGCTTCGATGACCGTGCCGGTGGTCTCCCAAGTCGTCCAGATCAGGACCGTTGGGCCGGCTCCGGAGATCGTTGCGCCCAGAGCGCCGAATCCGCGGGCGGCTTCGACCAACGCGGCCGAGTCGGGATAGAGGTGGGCGCGGCGCGGTTGGTGGAGGACGTCGCTGAGCCCGGCCGAGAGCAGCTCCCAATCGCCGCGTTCGAGGCCGAGAACGACATTGGCTGTGTTGCCCACCGTGGTGACGATGTCGCCCATCGGGATCTCGGGCGGCAATGCTGCGCGGGCTTCTGTCGTTGGCACCGGTGGGCCCGGCGGTGGAATTGCGACGATCGCTTCGAGGCCGGCTGGCGGTTCGATTCGCGTCACCTCACCTCCCGCGTAGACGACGAACCCGCCGTGCAGAGCGGCAGCGAGATTGTCTGCGTGGCCCTCGATCAACGACGACTGTGCAAGCAGGTCCGTGCCGAGTTCGAAGATGTGATCGGCGGCGGCGACCCCTGCAAGAATCGCCGATGCGCTACTACCGAGACCACCTGTAAGCGGCGCCTCAGCAGTCACGCGGAAGGTGAAGTCGTCGGCGGCGTGCAGCGATTCGAACGCGCGGACGATCAAGTTGTCCCTGTCCGTCGGCACCTCGAGATCAGTCTCGACCGAAAACTCTCCGGTCTCTTCGACCTCAACCGTCAAACTCATCGAAAGTGCGCCCGCGAGCACGTCGAAGCCCGGGCCGAGGTTGGCCGAACTGGCCGGAACTCGAACTACTCGGCGGCGATTCATCCCGACGATTCCATCAACCGAGAACGGCCTTGACGAGCTGATCCATCTCGGGTTCGCAGGGGATCACCGAGCCAACGTTGTCGAACGCGGTGTCGGGATCCTTCAAACCGTTTCCGGTGAGGATGCAGACGACCTTCGGGCGGCCATCGGCTTTTTCGCGAGCAGCGTCGGAGACGCCAAACTTGATCAACCCGGCGACACTGGCGGCCGAGGCTGGCTCGCAGAACACGCCCTCGTTCGCCGGCAGCCATTTGTAGGCATCGAGAATCTCGGCGTCCGAAACTGCGCGAATTGCACCGCGTGATTCGGTGATCGCGGCCATCGCCTCTTCCCAGCGCGCCGGATTGCCGATGCGGATCGCGCTGGCGACTGTCTCCGGGTTGGCCACGGGTTTGCCCTCAACCAACGGCGCAGCCCCAGCGGCCTGGTAGCCATTGAGTTCCGGCACCGTGCCGACCACGCCTGAGTCCTTGTATTCCTTGTAGCCCTTCCAGTAGGCGGTGATATTTCCGGCGTTTCCGACCGGGATGGTCATCAGATCGATCGGGCCGATCGCGTCGACGATCTCGAAGGCACCGGTCTTCTGGCCCTCCAGGCGAAAGTCATTGACCGAGTTGACGAGCGAGATCGGATGTTGGTCGGCGAGATCACGGACGAGTTGCAGGGCTACGTCGAAGTTGCCGTTCAACGAGATCACGCGCGCTCCGTAAATCAGCGCCTGAGCCAGCTTGCCGGCGGCGATCTTGCCTTCGGGAACAAGTACCGCGCAGGTCATGCCCGCGCGCGCCGCGTACGCCGCAGCGCTGGCCGCCGTGTTGCCGGTTGAGGCACAAACGACGGTTCCAGCACCTTCACGGGCGGCCGCCGTCACCGCGCAGGTCATTCCACGATCCTTGAACGATCCGGTCGGGTTGGAACCCTCGATCTTGAGGTAGACCTCGGCGTCGACGCGTGCGGAAAGTCGGGGTGCTGGCACGAGCGGCGTCGAGCCCTCCTCGATGCTGACGATCGGGTCATCCATCGTGAACGGCATCCGGTCGATGAAACGTTCGATCAATCCGGCCATCGCTAGTCCACGAACTCCTCTTCGATCACGCGGATCACCCGCGGCTCGGCCTTGACGAACGCGAGCTTCGCGATCTGATCGACGGCGGCCGAGAACTTGGATTCAAGCGTCCGGTGCGTGACCATCACCAAGCGCGCGGCCTCGTCGGCGCCGTGGCCGGAGCCGCCCTCCACGGATTCAGTTCGCTGAGCGAAATTACGAACCGAGACGTCTTGATCGCCGAGCGCCGACGCGATCTCGGCGAGCACTCCCGGGCGATCCTCAACCTCGAGATGCAGGTAGAACGCCGATTCGACATCGGTGACTATTTCCACGGGCGCCCCATCGATACGCACGCGCGGAGTGTCGCTGAGGATCGACACAAGGTCGCCGAGCACTGCGCTCGCAGTCTGCACCCCACCAGCACCAGGCCCGCTCATTGTTATTTCAGTGATCGACGGCGACTCGACTGTGACGGCGTTGAAGGAGCCATGCACAGACGCCAATGGGTGCGAGGGATAGAGGAAGGCCGGGAACACACGAACGCTCACCCCCCCATTGATGCGCTCGGCGGTACCGACCAGTTTCAGCACCAGATCGAATTCGCGCGCGTAGGCGATGTCGGCCGCCGTGATGTTCTCGATCCCCTCGAAAGTGACCTGGTCGAGCGTGACGTCGACGCCAAAGGCCAAGCGGGCGAGGATCGCCATCTTCGCCGCTGCGTCTGCCCCACCCACATCGGCGGTTGGGTCGGCTTCGGCATAGCCGAGCTCCTGTGCCTGACCGAGTGCCTCCGCGTAGGACAGTCCGTTGCGCGCCATCTCGGTGAGGATGTAGTTGGTCGTGCCGTTGACGATGCCGTGGACGCGATCTATATGTGCGCCGGCCAGGGATTCCTCGATCACCCGGATCGCCGGAATCACACCGGCCACAGCGGCTTCGAACAGCAACGGTGCGCCGGAGTCATCGGACGCGGCGAAGAGTTGCTCGCCATGCGTGGAGATCAACGCTTTGTTCGCGCTGATCACCGGCTTGCCGGCAGCCAATGCGCGGACCACGAAGTCACGAGCGGGATCGAGCCCGCCGATCAACTCGACGATCACGTCGGCGCCCGCGAGGATCTCGTCGTAGTCGCCAGTCGAGCTGGTCAGGACGCCCGAAATTTCCGGTCGCTTCCCGGTCAGGGCCGCGATCGCGTCAGCACGCTGGGAGACCAGCTCGGCGAAAGCTCCGCCGACAGTGCCGCGACCAAGTAGCCCGATCTTGACGATTTCTCCGTTGCCTGTCATCGGCTCAGTCGACGTCTCTCGCGGCGAGGTCTTGATGTGTCTCACGGCGCACCACCACGCGGGCATTGCCATCCGCACAGAAGATCACAGGCGGCCTCGTCACGCCGTTGTAGTTGCTCGCCATGGCGTGACCGTAACCGCCGGTGGCAGGCACGACCAACGTGTCGCCGACGGTCGGTTCGTTGAGCATCACTTCGGGCAGGATCACGTCGCCACTTTCGCAGTGCATGCCGACGACACGGACGTCTCGTTGAGGGGTCTGGCGAGCACGATCGGCGATCATGCCGGTGTACTCGGCGTCGTAGAGCATCGGGCGAATGTTGTCGCTCATCCCGCCGTCGACCGCGACGTAGCGACGCACGCCGGGAATCTCCTTGACCGTGCCTACTCGGTAAGCGGTGACGCCGGCGTTGCCGACCAGCCAGCGACCGGGTTCGACCATGATCTTCGCCGTCGGACCGAAGTGCTCGCGCACGGCGCCAGTGATCGTGTCGGCGTACTCGGAAATCTTCGGTGGATGTTCGTGCTCCAGATACGGAATGCCGAAACCGCCGCCGACATTGACGACCTGACATTTGACTTCGAAGCCAGCCAAGACCTCCGCTGCCGCGCGGAATATCTCGACCTCGAAGAACTGGCTGCCCAAGTGACAGTGCAAGCCGACGAAGTTCGGCACCTTCTGGATTGCCTGCTCGACCTGGCTCAGCGGGATTCCAAACTTGCTGTCGACTTGACCGGTCTGGATGTAGGCGTGTGTCGACGGCTTGAGGCCCGGCGCAACGCGAACAAGCGTCTTCGGCCCGTCGGCCGTCAGCGTGCCTTCGTCGTGCATTCGCGCGAGGCGGTCGATTTCATCGAATGAGTCGACCACGATGTAGCCGATTCCCGCGGCAACTGCCTGCTCCAGCTCGGCGATCGTCTTGTTGTTGCCGTGAAGGAGTATCCGCTCCGGTGCGAAGCCGCCGTTGAGCGCGAGAAACAACTCGCCGCCGGACGCGACATCGCAGTAGATGCCTTCGGCGGCCATCAAGCGGTAGGCCGCTGTGCACGGAAACGCCTTGCTGGCAAACAGCACTCCGGGCGGCTCCGCGCTGCCGTCCCCGTGGCGTTGTTCGGCCGACGTGAACGCGTCGACGACCGCTCTCGCGCGATGGCGTAGATCGCTCTCCGCGAATACATAGGCGGGTGTGCCGAAACGCTCTGCCAACTCGACCACGTCACAGCCACCGATCTCAAGGTGGCCTTGGTCGTTTGTTCGGGAGTCAATCGGGTAAGGCGGCCCCAGCGGACCGACCTCCACGAACCCCTCCCCCGTGGTGAGTTCTGTGTTTTGCTCGGTAGACATGCGAGACGCGTAAGTATGACCGACGCGTCTCGGACCGCCCACCCGAGGCTCAGGCGGGCGCCGGTTCGGACTGCACGACGGTGTATTTTCGGACTTCCGAGTTGGTCGGACGTTGCCCTTGGGGCCGCGAATCCGGGTCGGCGTTGCGATGCGCCTCTTTGAACGCATCGCCCTCCCGCCAGGCGGTGAACGCGGATTCATCTCGCCAGCGGCTGATCACGAGGAATTCCGATGCGTCGCCGTCGTCGCCGACGTCGTCACGCCGCATCAACTCGAATCCGGCAAAGCCCTCGACGTCGTTGAGGCGGCTTTGGCGCCGCGCGAACGCCTCTTCGAACCCGACGCGTCCGGCGCTGGGCACTTCAACCACATTCATCACCACGAATTCATCTGCCATTACTTGCTCCTGTTCGCGCATTTTTCGCATGTTCCGAGCAATTCTGCCTGATGCTCGACGCCGACGAATCCGTGTTTGTCCGCGAGCTTCTTGCTCCACTCGTCCAGCGAACAGTCGTGCAGCTCAACGACCTTGTCGCAATCGCGACAAACTAAGTGGTGATGGTGCCCCGATTCGCAGGCGCGATAAGCCATGTCGCCATTGGGCCGTCGAATCGCGTCGATCTCTCCGTCTTCGGCGAGCCGGCCAAGGTTGCGGTAAACCGTGGCGAGTCCGACGGAGTCGAGATTTTCGTGCAGCTCCTGAGCAGTCATCGCGCGGTCGCTTCGCTGCAGGGCCTGCACGATCGACGCACGCTGCTCGGTGCGACGACGGTTCGCTTTGCTGCCTTTCTGGGTGTCGTTGCTCATGGGCTTACTGATAATGATTCTCGATTTTACTACGATCTCGCCGACAATGTTGACGTCTGCCGTACTTGAGTCTCCCGTGACCGTATTCGAACCGCTCTACGCGCAGCGCGCTTTGCTTGCGATTCTGCTCATTGCGTTGCTCGCTGGCGCCGTCGGATCGCTGGTCGTGCTGCGCGATCTGCCGTTTTTCACTCATGCCGTGAGCGCCGGCGCGTATCCGTTCCTGGTGGGTGCCGTGGCACTTGGAGTAGCCCTGCCGGTCGGCGCACTGGTCGGTGCCGGGATCTTCGCTGTCGTCGTGACTGTGATCACGCGCAGCGTCGACGATGTTGGCAGGCGCGACGCATTGACCGGGATGGCGATCGTGTTCGCTCTGGCTGCAGGATCGGTGCTCGCTGCCACCGCCGTCAAATCCGATGCGCGACTCGCACTCTCACCTGAATCACTGCTGTTCGGGTCCGTCCTGACCGCTGATCGTGACGTTCTCATGACCGCCGCGATCGTCGCGGTAATCGCCGTACCGATTTCGTTCGTGCTTGCCGATCGCTGGCTGGCAACTGGATTCGACCCGCAGATGTCGGGCCTGCTCAACGCTCGACGCTTCGACTGGTTGCTGCTCACGACGATCGCGCTCGCAGCGGCGGCGACCGTCCCGATCACTGGCTCGTTGCTCGCGGGCGCGCTGCTGGTGATCCCCGCGGCAACCGTGCGCGTCGCTTGCAATCGCTTTGCCGTACTCGCCCCTGCAACGTTTTTGTTGACCACAATTGAAGGAGTTCTTGGTTTGTACCTCGCAATTATTTTCGATCTACCCACTGGCGCGACCATCGCGGCGGTCGCAAGTGCTGGTTTTCTCATCGTCGCGGTGGCGCGCGCCATACGCACGCGCTTGACCAAGTCACGCGGACCGCTGGCGCGAATCGCAGCGACTGCCGTCGTGGCCGCGCTGGCTGCGGCGCTCGTCGCTGGCTGCGGATCGAGTTCCAGCAGCGAGGGCGATGCCAGTGCGACGCAGGTTCGCGTTGCGGCCACGACGCCGCAGGTTGCAGACATCGTGGCTTCGATCGGTGGCGACTCCGTCAACGTCGAGACCTTGATGCCGGTCGGAACCGACCCTCACGACTTCGAACCGAAACCAAGTGACGTCGCCGAGCTAGCGGACGCCGACGTGGTTGTGAGGTCGGGCGGCGAGTTGGACGCTTGGGTCGTGGACGCGGCTAAGACGGCTGGCGCGGCCAAACCGATCGACCTTTCCAGTTCCGTGAAGCTGATTGCCGGCGACGGCGAGTCGCACGACCATGAGCACGCCGAGGAAGGCGAGTCGCACTCCGACGAGCACGCCGAGGAGGAGGAGAAGGAAGAGCACGACCACGAAGGCGAGGCGTTCAACGCCCACTGGTACCTCTCGCCGAGCAATGTTCAGTCGGCAAGTCGCAGGCTCCGCGACGAGCTCGTGAAGGCCGCCCCAGACTCGCGCGAGTCCATCCGCGCCAACGCGGACGCCTACATCGCCGAACTGGAATCGCTCGACGCCACGCTGAACGAGTGCGTCGAGCAAGTCCCGGCCGACGAGCGGGTTTTCGTCAGCGGACATGACGACTTCGCCTACCTCGCTGAATCGTTTGACTTCGAGGTCGCCGCGCAGGTGGCGCCAACCGGACAGAGCGAGCCATCGGCACGCGAGCTCCAGGCGTCGATCGACAGCGCTCGCGATCAAGGGGCTCGCGCGGTCGTGACCAGCGCCGGTGAATCCTCCCAACTGACGAAGCAGTTTGCGCAGAGACTCGATGTGCCGCTGCTTGAGCTGCAGGCAGACTCGCTTGCCGAAACCGGCAAGGCGAGCACGTTGCCGGGCGCGATCGAGTTCAACGTCGAGCGTTTGACCAACGCCGTGTCTGACGGCAAAGTCGAATGCGGATCGGGCAACTGATCAACGAATCCACCCTGATCCGTGCCGGCGAACTGGTGCTGGCCTACGACGCCGGCTCGCCGGTACTCTCGGGAGTGAATCTCGCGCTTCCGGCCGGCGAGTTGGTGGTCGTACTTGGCCCCAACGGCGGTGGCAAGACCACCCTGTTCAAGGCGATCGTCGGCGAGTTACAGCCAGTTGCCGGGTCGTTGGCGGTGAGCGCCCGCGTGGCCTACCTGCCGCAATACGACGGTTCGCGTCTCGACTTCCCCGTATCGGTGCAGGACGTCGTCGTGATGGGCACACTGGCGGAGCGTCGTCCGTGGCAACGCGGAGGCCGCGCGGCTCGCGATCGGGCGATCGCGGCACTCGAGCGCGTCGGTCTGGCCGAACGCGCGAAGGATCCGTACGGCGAACTTTCCGGCGGCCAGCGGCGGCGTGTGCTGTTGGCGCGGACGATCATCCAGGACGCTGAGATCGTCGCGCTCGACGAGCCACTCGCCGGCGTCGACCCGGGCTCCGCAGAAGTGATCCGCGCCACGTTGGAAGTGCTGCGTGACGAAGGCCGACTGGTTCTCGTGGCTTCACACGACGTCGACCACGCGCGCGCCTCCGATCGCGCGCTATGCATCAACGGGCATGTCGTTGCCGACGGGGTCCCTGCCGAAGTCCTGACCGACGACGCGCTGCGAGAGACATATGCCTCGGACCTGAAGGTCGTGACAAGCGCCGACGGCACGCCGATATTCGCGGCCGCAGAACATCATCACCCGCATGACCACTGAACTCGTCACTGCCTCGCTACTCGCGCCGTTGACGGGAGACTTCGGTGCCACCAGCGCGGCGGAGCTTGCGCTGATCGGCAGTGCCTGCGGTGCCGTCGGGGTTTGGATCCTCTTCTTCAGTCGCGCCTTCCTTGCGGAGTCGTTCGGCCACGCGCTGCTTCCTGGCCTGGTCATCGCCGCGGCACTCGGGGGAAGTCTCCTGCTTGGCGCGATCCTCGGCGTCGGACTTGCCTACGTCGTGCTCAGCGGCGCAGAACGCGTCGCGCGGACTTCCACATCGACCGCCACCTCGGTGACCGTCACTGCGATGGTCGCCGCCGGGGCTCTGCTGGCCACGCGCGGGACAGGTGCCGGCGGATTCGAGAGCCTGCTGTTTGGCGACCCACTCGCAGCCGATTGGCTGAACGTCGTCTTTTCTGCGGCGATCGCGGTGGTGATCGGTGGTGTGCTGATGCTCTTCCATGAGCGCTTCACCGCGCTCGCGTTCGATCGCCAAGCGGCGGGTGCCCTCCGGCTCGGTGTCGCCCAGACCAATGCGGTGTTGATCGCCGTGATCGTCTTTGCCATTGCGGTCGCGGCCAGCACGTCCGGCAGCTTGCTCGCGTTGGCACTCCTGCTCGGCCCAGCGATCGCCACCACTGCAATCGGAAGGGTGGCCCACGCGCGCCTCTCAACGACGATCATCGGCTCGGCCGCGCTGGGTTCATTGGTCGGCGTCGG
>JBMYXO010000086.1:0-8511 GCA_049608465.1 Solirubrobacterales bacterium
CAGGTCGACCGCCTGCAGCACAGGCCAGGTCAACGCGTCGAGCTGGCCCGTCGGAGGCAGTCCGCGCTGTCTCTGAAATGCAACCACGGCGCTGGCCATCGGCCTGTCAAAGTTTGAATTCAAAGACAAAGTCGTACCGGCGGCGTTGAGTTTGAGCTTGCCCCAACGAACGAGATCGCCCTTCGACCCCCGCTTGAGCAGCGGATACGACGTCGCCGGCTTTCTGCCAACGCGGCCGAGCTTGCGGCGCAGGCCACGCCACGCATCGCTGCGAGTGTGGTGCCAGACCCACCAGCTGTACCCGCGCGTTCGATAGCGCTTGGCGTTGCGGCGGAACTCGACGACCGACCGATAGCGAACACCGGAATAGGTCTGACCGAGCGGATGGATCTTGCGCTGGTAGATCTGGTTCAGCGAGTACGTCTTGTAGTAGACCGACCGGATTCGCGAACCAAACGCCTTGAAATACATCTGCGGCAAATTCCACTGCGCGCCTCCGGGCCCGAGGAACACGCTGTAGGGCACCGTCGGATGAAAGTCGGGATAGGCGAAGCTTGTGAACCCGAGTGGATAGTCGGTGCCAATCTGCGACCGCAACTGCGTGATGTAGGTCTGGGCGGCGGTGTACTTGGTCTTGTATTCGACCTCCGCATTGATCACCAGGCAATCGGCGCCAGCCTGAACCGCACGGGCACCGAGGTTGGCCTCGGCGGCCGGGTTGCGGCCGTAGATGTACTGCCATGCGCAGACGCGCAATCCCTTTGCCTTCAGCGGCGCAATGTACTGATCGAACTGCTTCCACCAGTTCGACCCATCGGAGCTTTTCACGAAGACGGTCTTCACCTTGTATCGCTTGGCGCGTGCGGCGATTCGGTTGACACTGCCGCGTTCGGCCTGGCTGACGTACCAAATCCACATGCCCTGCGTGTCGAGCGGAGAACTGGCTGCCGCTGCGCCCGACGGGATACCAGCGAACGCAACGGCGCAGGCGACGAGCGCAAGTGCGAAACCGGCGCGCGAGCGCTGCAGATGTTCAGGTGACCGAAACATTGCCATTCAAGTTAGTTCCAACACCCCCACCACGGTTTAGTCGCGCCGATTTGAAATCAGCTGTCCGCTTCGCTATCGTTGCCAAATTGCGGAATGACGTGTCATTCTTATTCGACTCCCAGGAGATTCTCGTGAGCACCCCCTCGGCCGCCAAGCAGCCCTCGTCCAACGGAAACCGCGCCACCCCGGCAACGGACCAAGATCTTGATAATTGGCGGCGGCTACAGCGGCATTGGAGCAGCCATACGCCTGAAGAAGTCAGGAATCGACGACTTCATCCTGATTGAAAAGGCCGAAAAGCTCGGCGGAACTTGGCGCGAGAACACGTACCCCGACTGCGGGGCGGACACGCCGTCGATCATCTACTCGTTCAGCTACGCGCGCAACCCCGACTGGGATCGCACCTTCGCCAAACAACCACAGATCGAGCAGTACCTAGACGATGTCGCGGCGCGCTTCGGCGTGCTGCCGCACGTCCAGTTCGACACGCTGGCGGGGATGGGCGAATGGGACGACGTCGCCAAGCAGTGGACCGTCGAGACCAACCACGGAAAAATCGTCGCCAAGTACGTGATCGCCTGCGCCGGACCGATGCACGACGTCGCGATGCCGGATATTCCCGGAGTCGACATGTTCAAGGGTGACTCGTTCCACTCCGCTCGCTGGAACCACGACGTGGACCTCACCGACAAACGGGTCGCGGTGATCGGTACGGGTGCGTCCGCGATGCAGTTTTTGCCGCTGATCCAGCCCAAGGTCGGCAAGCTGACCGTCTTCCAAAGAACCGCCCCCTGGGTGATGCCGAAACTGGATCGCCGAGCAAGCAACTGGAAAAAGCTCCTCTACCGACGCTTTCCCTGGATCAATCAGTTGGTCGCCAACATGATCTATCTCGGCAGCGAGGGCCTGCAGTTGGCCGAAGCGCACCCGAAGGCCATGGAGCAAATTCAGAAGCTCGGCAAGCGTCACATGAAAAAGCAGGTCAAGGACCCCGAGCTGCGCAGGCAATTCACGCCGACCTTCACGATGGGATGCAAACGCATCCTCTTCAGCAACAAGTGGTATCCGGCGCTGACAGCGCCGAACACCGAGGTGGTGCCGCTCGGAGTCGACCAGATCACCGAGACCGGGATCATCGACGCCGACGGAGTTGAACGCGAAGTCGACGTGATCATCTACGGAACAGGCTTTCGCGTCACGGATCCGGACATCGCCCATCGCGTCATAGGTCGGGGCGGAAAACTGCTCGCCGACCACTGGCGCGGCAGCCCGCAGGCTTACTTCTCTACCGCGGTTCACGGCTACCCGAACGCCTTCATCGTGCTCGGTCCGAACGTCGGAAACGGTCACGGTTCGGTGAGCACACTCGTCGAGCTGCTGTCTGACTACATCGTGCGCGGTATCGAAACCGCCGAAGCCAACGGCCTCGCGAGCATCGAGGTCAAGCAGCACGTTCAGGACGTCTACAACGCCGAGGTACAAGATGCGCTGCGCGGCACGGTGTTCAACGCCGGTGGCTGTGGGAGCTACTACATCGACGCCAACGGGCGAAATTCGGCAATCTACCCATGGACGACGTTGCGCTTCCGCAAAGACACCAAACGATTTGATCTGTCCGACTACGAAACAACCGTTGTGACACCGCCGGAGCCAACTGCACCGGCCGAGAGAGAGGCAGTACCGGCATGAGCGTCAAAGCAGCAACTCCAATAGACCTGAACGGAGCCGTCGTCGCGATCACGGGAGGCGCGCGAGGCATCGGTCTGCAATCGGCTCGCGACTTCGCCGCGCTCGGTGCCAAAGTCGTGATTGGCGATCTCGATACCGAGGCAACCGAGCGCGCAGCGGCGGAGGCCGGAAACGGCATTCGCGGCCTGCAACTCGACGTCACGCATCGCGATTCATTTGAGCGCTTCGTGCACATGGTCGAACGCGAGGTCGGCCCGATCGACGTGTTCGTGAACAACGCCGGGATCATGCCGGCCGGACGTTTTCTCGACGAGGGCGACGCGATCAGCGATGCGCAAATTGACGTGAACGTGCGCGGCCCGATCCTCGGCATGAAGCTTGTACTGCCGCAGATGGTCGCGCAGGGCCGCGGCCATGTGATCAACGTCGCATCGATGGCCGGGAAGGCGCACGTCCCAGGTCTTGCTGTCTACAACGCCACGAAGTTCGCCGTCGTCGGACTTTCGGAATCCGTGCGCGACGAGCTCGAGGGCACCGGCGTGACGATCACCACGATCATGCCCAACGCGGTCAAGACCGAATTGACGATGGGGTTGCCGACCGAACGGCTTGGCCTGCTCACACCGGAGAAAGTGTCGAAAGCCATCGTCAGAAGCGTCGAGCATCGTCGCCCGGAGGTGGCGGTTCCGCGTTGGTTCAACGCGTACACGCTGGTCAATGCGATTCTCCCCCGCAGTGTGATGCGCTTCCTGCGCCGCAGGCTCGGGGCGTACCGACTGCTCGAAGAGGAGCGGATCGATCGCTCGGAACGCGACCAGTACGACGCGCGCATTGCCGGCTCCAGTAGTCGCGTCGACTCAGAACCAGCCGAGGTTGAACAGTCAACCAAGGAACCCGTCGGTCGATGAATCAGGTCGAAACCGAAGAAGCGCCAGCGACGTTGACGGCGGCCGATCGGCGTGCCGCTCGCGCCGAGGCGCGCCGCGAGGAAATTCTCGACGCCGCGCAGCGGATTTTTGCCGTCAAGGGCTATCACGAGGCCGGCATAGCCGACATCGCGGCCGAGCTCGGCATCGGTCATGGCACCTTCTATCGGTACTTCGACAACAAGCAGGACATCGCTGCGCAGGTTCTTGAGCGCGCGATCATGCAGATAGCGTCGGCCCTGTCCGACGAGGACCCGACCGCGAGCAACGACGTTGATGAATACCGCGAACAGACCCGCCGAATCATGTTCAGCATGTTCGAGTTGCTCGAAGCGCGGCCCGAGGCATTCAACCTGTTGCACGTGCAGTCGTTGGCAATCGACGTCAAGGCTCTGCACACGTCGTTCGAGGCCTACTCCGGCTACACCGAGAAGTTTCTCGAGAACGGAGTCGAAAAGGGCTTTCTACGCCCGGACATGGACGTCGAGATCACGGCGCAGGCACTGGTCGGACTGATATTCGAGGGCACGCGCCGGGCGATCGCCGAGGACGCCTCGCGCGAGACGTGGACGCGCTGGATCGAAGCCGGAGTGGCCCTCATGTTTGACGGAGTTTCGGGCTAGCGATAAGTCAGCAGGTCGCGCTTGTCGTCGAAGTGCGCGTGGCCGTTGTAAGTCACAAGCGATATCCCGCTGCGCCCGCCGACGATCTTCGTCTCTGAGGCGTTGGCGCAGACTCGATTGAGTTTCAGCCAACCACCGACGTCGAGCCCGAGCAATCGCGCTGCCACCGCGCTGGTCGGCCCACCTGACGTGAACACGAGCACGTTGCCCGCCCGAGCGGTTTCGTCCATCAGCGCAGCAAGCCCGGCGTTCGCACGATCCACGAAGGCCTCCCAGGGCTCGGCGTAGTCGACGTCGTTCTCGCCGCCGGTCCAGCGTGCCAGTGCCTCGTCGAACATCAGTTGAAAGTGGTGACGCGGGTCGCCGCGACGGGCGAGGTCTGCAGCCATCACGGTGCGAGATCGATACGCAGGCTTGTGGCGAACGATCACCTCGTGATGGTCGTACTCGTTCCAGCGTTCGTCGATCTGCACTTCGATATCCAGGCCCATCGCGCCGAGGCACGCTTCGGCGGTTTCGATGTGGCGGCGCATTCCGCCGCACACGACGAGGTCGACATCGCCCACGCGGTCCTTCAACGAGTCGCCAAGCACTTGCGATTGACGTACGCCGATATCCGAGAGCTTGTCGTAGTCCTTCAACCCGAATGATGCCTGGCCATGTCTGATCAGCCGCACGACGGCCATCAGCGCGACGCCTTGATCGATCTGCGAGCTTGCGAATGCAGAAACCACACCGCCATCCAGAACTGCTTGAAGGCGGGATTGGTCGTTTCTTTGTCGTGGTAGCGCTTGTAGATCTGTTGGATGATTCCGGCCAGTCGGAAGTAGCCATAGACCTCGTAGAAGCTGAAGTCATCGATCGGAATACCGCTGCGTTGGCTGTACAGATCGACCAACTCTCGGCGCGTAAGCATCCCGGGCAGGTTCGACGGCTGTCGACGAAAGCGCTGCGCCATCTTCGAGTCGCCCGCCTCGACCCAGTACGAAAGCGTCGCTCCAAGGTCCATCAGCGGATCACCCAGCGTCGCCATCTCCCAGTCGAGCACGGCGATGATTTCCTGCGGATTGTCGGGGTCGAGCACCACATTGTCGAACCGCCAGTCGTTGTGGATCACGCAGTTGGCGACGTCGTCGGGTTGGTTGTCGCGCAGCCAGCGCATCACCTTCCTGAAGCTCGGGACGTTTCGCGTGCGCGCGGCCTCGTAGCGGCTGCACCACCCCTCGACCTGTCGGCGAACGTAACCCTCGCCGCGTCCGAGGTCGGACAGGCCCGCCTCGGCAGGGTCAACAGAATGCAGATCGACCAGACGCTCGACCCAGCTGGTCGACAGCGCCCGCGCCTGCTCTTTCGACAACTCCATTCCGTTGGGAAGATTGGAGCGCAGGATTATCCCGCGCACCTTTTCCATCACGTAGAAATCAACGCCCATCACCGAGTGGTCGTCGCAGAAGCAGATCATCTTCGGCACATACGGAAACACTGGGGCAAGCTTCGACTGAACCGTGAACTCACGCCGCATGTCGTGACCTGACTTGGGCAGATGGCCAGACGGCGGGCGGCGCAGGATCAGCTCTTTTCCCGGGTAGCTCAGCTGATAGGTCAGGTTTGACGCACCGCCCGGGAACTGCGTGACCTGCGGGGTCCCAGTCACGTCGACCTGCTGTTTGAGAAACGCGTCGACCGCTGCCAGGTCGAACTCGTCTTCCTTGCGGACCTTGCCCGCCTTGTCCAGAGCCGAATCGGCCACGAATCAGTTCTTCTCGGGAGCGTTCGACTCTTCGGGCTTGTACTTGCGCAGTTCGATTCGGGCGACGACACCGCGGTGCACTTCGTCGGGGCCGTCGGCAAGCCTCAGAACACGCGCGTTTGTCCATGCTCCGGCGAGTGGGAAGTCGTTCGAAAGGCCGCCGCCGCCGTGGATCTGCATCGCCATATCAATCACTTCTTGCGCCATGTTCGGCGCTGCGACCTTGATCTGAGAGACCGCAGAAAGCGCACCGGCGAGTCCGCGAGTATCGATCAGCCATGCGGCGTTGAGCACCAGCAGCCGCGCCTGATCGATTTTGATACGAGCATCGGCGATGCGCTCGCGGTTGCCACCGAGATTTGCCAGGGGCTTGCCGAACGCCACGCGCTCAGACGCACGCTTGCAGGCGAGCTCGAGGGCCATCTCGGCAAGGCCGATCAAACGCATGCAGTGATGAATGCGTCCCGGGCCCAATCGTGCCTGCGCGATCTCGAATGCTCGCCCAGGACCACCGATGAAGTTTTCCTTCGGCACGCGGACGTCGGTGAAGCTGACCTCGCCGTGTCCGCCGGGTTCGTCCCAGAAACCCATGGTCGTAAGCATTCGCTCGACCTTCACCCCGGGCGCGTCGAGCGGAACGAGCACCATCGAATGCTGGGCGTAGCGATGAGCCGTGGGGTCGGTCAGCGCCATGTAGATCAACACCTCACAGTGCGGATGCCCGACCCCGGTGCTCCACCACTTGCGGCCGTTGAGCACGATCTCATCGCCGTCGATCGTCGCCGTCGCCTCCATGTTTGTTGCATCGGACGAGGCGACGTCCGGCTCGGTCATGCAGAACGCCGAGCGAATCTCGCCAGCCAGCAGTGGCTTGAGCCAGCGATCCTTTTGCTCGTCGGTACCGAACATGTGCAGGACTTCCATGTTGCCGGTGTCGGGCGCGTTGCAGTTGAACACTTCGGGGGCAAGGAACGAGTGACCCATACGCTCGGCCAGCACCGCGTATTCGACGTTGGTCAGTCCGGCGCCGAACTCCTCGTCGGGTAGGAACAAGTTCCACAGGCCGGCGCTGCGTGCCTTTTCCTTCAGTTGTTCCAGCTCCGGCGGAATCCTCCAGCGGTCGGCGGCATCGCGGTCGAACATGGTCAGTCGCGCCTGTTCCTCCAGTGGAGCGATCTCCTCGCGAATGAATTCGTCGACTCGAGCGAGGTAATCCTTGACGCGATCTGAATGTTCGAAGTCCATCTGTCCCCCATGTTCTACAGCTTTGCTCGATGCGGCCGTTGGCCGAGGCGAAGGCTACTGAATGGATGAACGATGTTCATTCGGGGCGGCTCCGCACGCGTTCTTGAGCAAACGATTCGGACTGGACATTTGTTGAACGCGTTGATGACCGATCGGTCACGATGGTCCACGACCTGGGGGGTTGCTGTTGTGGAGAGCACCGACACCGGAGAAGCCCAACGAGTTGCTTTTCGGTTTCGGTGCTCTTGCGCTTGCCTCCAACGCGGCCGCGCAGCAGCAGTTCAGCGCAACCGGATGAACTCGGCGAATGCGTCGAACGCAGCATCCGATTTCGCGATCAATCCGCGAGTTTGAGCCACGCGCGCACCCTCGCGAAGCGACTGCTCGAAATCCTCGCCAAGAGCTGCGCGAGCCTCTGCAGCCATCGTCGGCTCCGACAACCACGCGTCGACGAGGTCGGCGTCGGCCTCGGCATGGAACAGCAATGCCCACGCGTTCCGCGCACGAAACGCCTGAATCTCGGTCGCCGACGAGCTCGCGAGATGCTCCGCGTCGACCGGCAGCTCGAATACGTCGCCATGCCAATGCAACGATTGCGCATCGGGCGCCAGTTTTCCGATCACCGGATCGGACTCGTCGAGCACCGCAATGTCGCTCCAGCCGATCTCAGGCTGCGCCCCCGGGCGCACATCCACTCCGAGCGCCCTCGCGATCAGCTGTGCGCCGAGACAAACGCCCAAAACCGGTAGATCGCGTTCGATCGCGTCGGTCAACCACTCTCGCTCGGCAGCCAATGCCGGATAGCGATTGGTCTGATCCACGTTCATCGGTCCGCCCATAAAGACGGCAGCCGAAACTTCGGATTGCGGTGGGAGTGAATCGCCACGCAACGGAGATCGACCGTCGATCTTCAGGTCGGCGCGCCCCAACGCTCGAGCGATCCGATGCGGTCCCTCCCACGGGACGTGCTGCACGACTAGGACCGGCTTGGCGACTGCTTCTCGGCGCGACGACATCGGATGTGCGCGCGACCGGATCTGGGCCGAGTCGGGTCTAGAGGATTCTCAGCAACAGCAGGCCGTTGCCGACGAAGAGCAGCGCGAAGACGATCGTCCAGCGGTCGAGGTTGCGCTCCAGCAGCGAGCCACCGCCGAATGGGCCGCTGCCCGGAGCAACTCCGAAAGCGCCCGAGAGCCCCGCATCCTTGCCCGAGTGAAGGAGGATCAGG
>JBMYXO010000087.1:0-8204 GCA_049608465.1 Solirubrobacterales bacterium
CGCTGATCGAAGTCGAGAGCGAGCCACTGAAGACTGGCGCAAAATCGGTGTTGTCGCAGGTGCCGTTGACCGTGTCGAAGCTCGCACTGCGAGTCGTGGCCGTGCTCGACGAGCTCGGCGTGATCTCGGCACCGACGCTGTGCGTCGCGCAGGTCTTCGGATTGACGAGCAGCTTGTCGCCGGAGGTGTCGAACGCGACCGACAGGTTCGTGAAGCCAAGGTCGGGGAGGTTCGGGAAGTCAGCGACGACCTGTCCGGTACCGGTGTTCTTGCTGCCCAGGCCACCGACGAGCTCGCTGGAGCCGTCAATAAGTGCGCCACCGCGCACGATCAAGAGCTGACCCGGAAGATCGACGACGATCGCCAGTTTGTAGCGCGTCGCCGCAGTTGTGCCCGGGGTCTCGAGGAAGATGTTGCCGGTCTGCGTACCAGGCAGCAACGGCGTCGTCAGCTCGACGGTTCCCAAGTTGGCGGTCGTCGCCAGACAGGCCGCGCCACCGGCGTCGATCTGCGCTTCCGAACAGGCAACGAGTCCATCGCCGACTCCGGGAGAGATCTCCATGCCTTCCGGCATCGTCAGGCGCACGCGGTTTGTGGACGAGCTTTCCGCCGGGAGATCGAGGTCGAAACTGAAGTTCGTCGGAGTACCGGCCGTATCCGGGTCGACGCTGACACTTACGGACGGGTCGTATGCGGCCGTCAGCGTGTCGCAGCCGGTCGTGGTGAACGACGAGCTATCGGTGTTGCTCGACGCGTCGTCCGATGTCATCTCGCCGGAAATCGTGTTCAGTTGACACTTGCTCGGGTTGGTGACGAACGGGTTTCCGCCGACCATTCCGTCGAGTACAAGGTTGAGGCTGCGGATATGTACGGCGATGCCCTCGTAGCGCAGCGGCAGCTGTGTCGTCGCTGTGACGCCGAGATCGGATCTCAGGCTCGTGGCAACCGGAACGCTCAGCTTTCCGAGGTCGAATGGGCCAACGACCACGGGGATGACGGCCTGCAGACGTGCTGGCTCGTCGCTGTCGGGAACGACGTTGTAGACGGTTCCGCCGCTCAGGCCGACGGTGTTGCTTCCGGAGCCGATCGAGGCGGTGAATGAACCGACCGCTTCGGTGGCCTGGCAGTCGCCGGCCGTCGCGTCGCTCTGCTCGCAGCGTGTTGACGTCGCCGTCGTGTTGGCGACCAGCCCGACCGGCAGTTCAACGCTGAGGTCGCGTAGGTCCTCGTGTTTGTCCGGACGCGTGACGTTCAACGTCAGGTCCGGGTGACCGGCCGCCTGGGTCGAGCTGACCGAGGCAGAAAAGGTTGGATTGAACGTGGTTGAACAACTCGTCGGTGTGTACGAATCAGAAGGTGTGGCTGCCGCTCCGCCGGAGTTCGGCGTGATCGTGGCGTCGAACGTCGCAGAAGTGCAGGTCGTCGGGTTGACGAGCATCGCGTTGGCGCCGCTTGCGAACTGCATCTCCAAGTCGGTGAATCCGAGGTCGGGGATGTCGTCGAAGTCGGCGTAGATCTGACCATTGCCGCTGTCGATCGATCCCGTACCGTCAGGGGCGATCGTCGTCGAACCATCGACGGTGATCGAGCCGCGAACGGTCAGCTTGCGACCGGGAAGATCCACGATCATCGCCACGCGGTAACGCGAAGCGTCTGTCGCACCCGGAGTCTCGAGGTACAACTTGCCGGTCTGCGGCGCGGCGAGCAGGTGGGTCGTGAGCGTTACGTCGGCGATCGCGTCGGCGGGATCACAGGTGCCGGCATCGATCTCAGCAGTGCTGCAGACCGCAACGTTGTCGCCAAAGGCAGGGTTGATCTCGACACCCTCCGGCATCGTCAGTTCGACGCGGCCGATCGTTGGGTTGTCGGAGCTTGAGCCGACGCCGATCGTGAGGCCAACCGGGTCACCGGCGACCGTCGTCGACGGTGTGACGTCGAGCGTCGGCGCGGCTGCGAAGTCAACGGGGCAGCCAGTGGTCGTGTAGCTCTGCGTCGGCGAAACTGTGTTGTCGTCAGCGCTGGTGAGCGCTGCGGTCGTCGTGTTCAGCTGGCACTTGCTGGGGTTCGTCAGGAACGGGACGTCGTCGCCGGTCGAGCCGGTGCCCTGCGTCGCTGAACCGTTAATCACGATTGCCAATCCGCGATGGCGCACGGCGATACCTTCATAGCGCTGGGGCAATGTGGTTGTCGCTGTGAGTCCAAAGTCTTCGCGCAGCTCCACGTCGACCGGTAGCGACATATTGCCGAGGTCGTATGGGCCGACGACCACCGGTACGTTCGCGGTGATCTGAGCCGGTTTGTCGGCCGCCGCAACAGTGTTGTAGATCGAACCAGTGGCCGAGGCGGAGCTCGCGCCGCTGCCGAACGAGACGAAAACCGTTCCGAGGATCGAAGCCGGTGCCGTGCTCGCGCAGGTGGCTGCGTCGGCGCTCGCCTGCGAGCAGAGCTGGTCGGTTGCGGTCACTGCGCCGGTCAGGCCTGCAGGAAGCTCGAACTGGACGTCGCGGAGCAGTTGCTCCTTGTCGTCGCGGAGCGTGGTGAGCGTCAGCGTCGGGTGCCCGTTGGCTGTCGTGGTCGAAACCGACTGCGTGAAGCTCGGGTTCCACGGCTCGACGCCCGGGCAAGCTGCACCCGCGCCGTCATAGCTCGCGAAGTAGTCGGACGTGAGGTCTGCGTCGGCGAGAGTTGAGTTTGTCGGTGAGATCGTCGCGTCGAACGTGTGCGTCGCGCACTCCGCGGGGTTGACGAACATCGGTGTGGTTCCGTCGAACGACAGGACCATCGAGGAGTATGGAACGTCCGGAAGTCCGTTGAACGTTGCCGTGATCTGACCGGTGCCAGTGTTCTTGGAGCCAAGGCCGCCGGGAAGGTCACTGGATCCGTTGACCTCGGCGACGCCGTGCACCACCTGGGTTCCGCCGGGGATCTGCAGAACGAGACCCAGCTTGAAGCGGTCGGCGGCGGTCGTACCCGGAGTCTCGATAAAAACCTTTCCGAGCACCGGGTCGGGCAGCAGCGGTGTGTCGACGGTGACCGAGCCAACCTGGGATTCGGCCGGGCATCCCGTCCCGCCACCGTCGATGAGTGCAGTCGAGCAGGCCGCGAGCGTGTTCGCAAAGGCCGGGTTGATCTCCATGCCCTCGGGCATCGTCAACTGGACGCCGTCGATCGTCGACTGTTGGATTGTCGATCCCGACACGCCGGTCGTCGTCTGCGGAACGCCGATGTTCACGTCGAAGCCGGTCGGCTTGGCCGTTTCGAGCGTGGTCGTGGCGTTCGCGGTGACCGAGAAGTCCGGGTTGAACGTCTGCGATGCGCAGTCTGTGGTCGACTGGTCGGTGTCGGAAAGCACGCTCGTCTGCACAGCTCCGCTGCCCGGGTCGTCTCCAGAAAGGTCACCGTTCGACGTGATCGACGCGTCGAAATCGAGCGCCTGACACTTCGACGGGTTCTGCAGGAACGGCTTGCCGGAAACGATGCCGTTGAGGCTGAAAGCGATGCTGCGATACAGCACCGGGATGCCCTCGATCGACTGCGGCATGTTCAGCGTCGACGCGCGGAGCCGGAAGGAGTTTGACCCCTCGATCGTGAGCTTCGAGTAGATCACCACGTCGCCCAGATCGAACGGGCCGACAACAGCCGGCACGATGATCGCCAGCTTGGCAGTGTCACCAGGGTCGGCCTCCGTCAAGTAGACAGTGCCGTTCAGAGTCGCGGTCTCCGGTCCGGTTCCTGCGAGCACGGACACAGTGCCGACCTGCGACGAGGCCCCGCAGTTGTCAGCAAGGACGTCGGCCGGGGTACAAATCGTCGCTGCCGTCACAGCGCCGCCGAAGCCATCGGGCAGCGTGAACACCATGTCACGCAGGTTGTCCTGCCGGTCACCGCGAGTAACGGTGAGATTGAGGTTGGGGTGCTTACCCGCACCGGTGTCGGACACACTCGCGCTGAAGGTCGGACTGAAGCTGTCGAAATCGCATTCGCCGTTGGTGCCCGCTTCGACCTCGAGGTCGTTGCTGCGGGTCACAGCCGGCTGCGTCGGGTTGGTCCATGGTGTGAAAGTTGTTACGGCCGAATACGTGCCGCAGACCTGCGGGTTGACCAGCATTTGCTGGTTGTCGTTCGGACTCGAGACTCCGCCGCTCGACGGAGAACCGACGCCTGGTGATGCGGTGTCGAAGTCGAGCGTGAACTTCGAGTAGTTGAACTGCGGCAGCCCAGTGCTGTAGCTGGAATCACCGAACGTGACAGTGACCTGGCCGGTCACGGCATCGACGTTCGCTCGTCCCTGAAACTTGACGGCCACGCCGCCACGCACGGCCCAGGCGTACAACCTGTAGCGTCGTGCGGCAACGTCGCCAGCCTGAGGATGACCGAGATATAGGCGACCTCCGAGGTCGCCGGTGATTTCAGGCGCTTCCACCGCGACCGTTCCGACTTGAGTCGTCGCCGGACAGGTTGGCACAGCTTCGGGATTCGCTTGATTGAACTGCGCTTCCGTACAGCCGTTCGCACCGAGGCGATTTGCGATCGCGGGGTTGATTCGGAACCCGACCGGCAACGGCATGCTGAAGACTTTTGCGTATGCGGGCTGCAGCGCGCTGGTGGTGCTCACTGGATTTTCCAGTTCCGCCAGTAGTCCTACCGGCCGACCGGCTTCGGTGTTGGACTGGGTGAGCGTCAAAGTCGGGTTGTAGGCAGCGAGTCCTGCGCACGAAGGCGTCGTGGAGGAGGTGGCGGCCACGTGATCGTTTCCGGCGATCCCTGGGTCTATGTCCGCGTTGACGTTCCCGTTTGAGTCGTAAGCGCGGGCGTAGGCCGTCGTCACCCAGGCGTCGCAGCGTGTCGGGTTCGTCAGAAATGGCTTGGTGCTCGGCGCCGGAGCCATGCCGTTCACAGTCAAGTCGATCTGCTCGACAGTGATCGCGCCACCGACTATCGGATCCGTACGAGTGAGGTCGTCGATCATCTGAACGCGAAGTCCCTGATCGGTGGGACGCAGCGTTATCTTGGCGGTGAAGTTGAGGTTGACGCCAAGGCCAGCGCAGAACAGCAGCCAGATGTTTGCGTTGCCGGAAACGCTGATGCCGAGGTGGACCGGCACCTCAGGGTCCGCGGACGGACGGTTGCGCAGCAGGTAGACGCTGCCGTTGAGGTTGATGTCGCTGCACGTGAGCCCGCTGGACGCCCGCACCGAGATCGATCCGATGCGGCTTGACGCCGGACAGCCACCGTAGTTCGGGCTGCCGCTTCCGGCGGTCACGCCGGTGTAGTCGACGTTGCAGCGGTTCGCTGCAGTGATCGCGTTCGGATCACCGATCAGACCGGCCGGATAGTCGAAGGCGAGTCGTCGAATGTCGTCGCCGGACGGACTCTGTGTGATGTTGACGAGCGTGCGGTAGTTCGAATGCGCGCCGGCCGTCGTCGAAGTCGGGTAGCTGGCGGTGATCGTCGGCGTGACGTTCGCGCTCGCAGACTGCGTCATGTGGGTCAACGCGAGTACGCAAAAAAAGCACGCCGCGACCAGGGCTGCGATGGAATAGAGAGACTTGCGGGGCGTCCGTGCCACGTTCATAAGAACCCCGGCGCCTACCAGTTGATTCGCGTCGTGGTTGAAGTTGTCTGCCCTGAAATGCCCAGTCCTTCGCACTTGTGTGCGCATCCTCGGTGTCCCCTCGTTCGCTTCCATGAGTCCCCGTTGTTGAAAAGCGTTGATTTCATTGCCCTATCTGCCATGGCTTGGCCGCCCGCTTCGGCGGACTACTCAGTTACAGGGGTTTTGTCGGCCAGAAAGCTGTTGTTCTTGAGCCGATTGCGGATCGCATCCCTGCAATCTCACGCGGTTTCGCCAGTGTCACGGCGATTGCGGCCACCCTCCATGGTGGCCATTCATCCGACGATTCCGAATGAAGCGTTACCTATTGGTAACCAGAATAGGCTTCGTAGTGCGGATCAGCATCAACAAAAGTGGGGCTTTTCAGCCCGCTTGCAGACCCTCGATCAGCGATCGCAGGCTTTGCAACGACGGTCGCTCGCGATCGAGCACTGTGTATCGACCGGGCCTGGTCGACGGACCGAACTTGATCACCTCGGCCAAGCGCGAAGGGGAAATGCCAAAGCCCGAGAGCGCGCCGTTCAACCCTGCCGCGGCCATCAACGCGCGGAGCTCGGCGGGATCTTCGCCTTGAAGCGAGGTCGCGATCAGCGTGCCGAAGGCAACCTGCTCGCCGTGCGCCGCCGTGCGCGGTTCAAGCGCATCGAGCGCGTGGCTGATCAGATGTTCGCTGCCCGAACACGGTCGCGACGATCCGGCGATTTCCATCGCCAGGCCACTGAGCACCAGTCCGTCGAGCAGACGGCGCGCGAGGTCGATCGTCATCTCGCCACGCGCGAGCGGCGACAGGTCGAGGCCTTCGATCAACAGATGGGCGCACGACGCGAGCAAAGCCGCGAAGTCGTCCACCGTCTCCTCCCCAGCTGCGGCGGCGATTCGCCAGTCCTCCAGCGCAGTCCGATTGCCGAGCAGATCGCCGACACCCGCGCGGGCAAAGTTGATCGGCGCTCCGGCGAGCAGCTCGAGATCGGCGAGCACCGCAACGGGTAGCTGCCCGCGTTCGCTGACGATGTCGCCCCCGTCCTCTCGGATGACCGCGATCGGTGATGCGATGCCGTCAGCAGAAAGTTGTGTCGGCACCACCACAACCGGCACGTCGATGAGCAACGCCGCGGCCTTGGCCACGTCGATCGGTCGACCGCCGCCGACGGCGACCAATGCATCGGCATTCTCACCGACCAGTTCGGCGACGCGTCTGACTTCGGAGCGCGAATTGTCGGCCACGGTGGTTCGAGTTGCGCTCTCGGGAACGAGGTCGTTGCAGACGGCGCAGGACTGGGAGGTGCCCGAAACGAACAGCGGCGTGGAAATCTCCATTTCGGCCTGCACGGTCGCCAGTTCGCGACGAAGCGATGCTCCGCCCTCGACCGCACGCAGGTAGATCGGAAGATCAATCTGTCTGCCAGTCGTGAGGGCTCCGACGAGTTGGTCGATCTCGCTCATCGATTCGCCGCCACTTCCTCATTCGACGCGATTGCGTTGATCTGCGGACCGATCTCCTCGTTTGCGCGCGCCAGATCGTCGTGGTCGTCAATCTCCACCCAGCGGGTTCCGCCGACGCGCTCCACACGCACCGGTCGTTCCGCAGCAAGTGCCTCGATCGCATCCTCGTAGTAGACCTGGACGTTCCCGGCCTCGACGAACTCGTCGAGGATCTCGGCAAACCGGAGGCCGTCGGCGGGGTCGATACGCGTGAGACCGATGTATTCGCCAACCGCTTGGTCGAGCGGAACGGACTTGTGCAGGCGAACCAGGTGGTCGCCTGCGTCGACCGTCGCCTTCATCGACTCCTCGTCGACTGCGAGTTCGTCGTCGACGAGGATCGCCGTACCTTCGGCGGCCGCGAGAATCTGCGCGAGTTTTGGTTCGAACAAAAGGTCACAGTTGACGATCACACAACCGTCTGCGACGGCGTCGCGTGCGACCCACGTCGAGGTGATGTTGTTCTCGCTGTCCCACTTGGGGTTGAACACGGTTTCGACGTCGAACGCTTCGAATTTCCCAGCGGCGTGGCCTGTCACCGCGATGAACCGTGTGAATCCAGCGTCGCCCAGGTACTTCAGGCTGCGTTCGATGAGTGGGCGGCCAGCGGCCTCGACCATCGCCTTCGGGCGGTCGGCGGTCGTGGCTCCGAGCCGCGATCCGCGTCCGGCGGCGAGATAGATCACGGGCAATGGGTGTTTGTGATCAACGGGCATTGACTCAACGGTAGCCCCGAGCGCAGAACGAGGCGAAGCGTCAGCGGCGAAAATGCAGAGTTAGGAGTGGTCCTCGCCGAAATACCAGACGACCAAGCGCGAGTCACCACCGGTGTCTGTGCCGCTGAAGACAAAGCCCGGTTGACCGTGCGTCTCGATCTGTTTGAAAGCGGGAGCGCGTCCGAGCTCTTCTGACAACTGGCTCGATACCTGGGCGCCGGCGTCCGTCTCGACGGAGTCGCGAAAGTCTTCGAGAATCTTCTCGGCATCGTCGATCAACTGCTCGACGCGATCGGAATTGTCGTCGACCCAAGGTTTGACGACGAACAGCCCCAACACCACTGCGCCGATCAGAAACAGCAGCCATAGCGGTGGACCGGTGCGGCCTCCAC
>JBMYXO010000088.1:0-206 GCA_049608465.1 Solirubrobacterales bacterium
ACACGTGGCCGAGCGCGGCGATCGACGGAATGATGTTTCCGAGCGACAGCGTTCCGTCCCAATTTAATGTGCACGTGGATTGGCTGAGATCGAGGTTGAATACTGCGAGCGACTCATCGTACGGCTCATCCGCGGCGGTGCGAACTCATGTTGCATAGATTTGCCCGGTGTTGTCTCCGTTCAGAACGATTCGCGGATCGGTGATG
>JBMYXO010000088.1:216-8086 GCA_049608465.1 Solirubrobacterales bacterium
AATCGAATTTCTCCGGTCAACGCAGTCGCGTTGAGTGAACCCGCGGTGGCATCGAATGACCAGGTGTAGGGCCCGTCAGAACTCGATTGGTCGACGGTCACACCTGAAAGGCCGTCCGACGGCGTCGCAGTTCCTTCAGGAATGCCGGGGTGAGTGCCCGGACGAGTGAGGTATCCGAGCCAAGTGCGATTTGTATTCGGGACTGCTGGTGAGTTTTCCCAGACCTTTTCCTGCGTCCAGTCGAGCGTCACCGCGGCACCGGCCGACGAAGCCGCGAGTGCTGAACCGGCGACAACCAGTACCGAGAGAATCAGCGCGCGAGCGGTACGCGTACGCGCATGGATTCGAGAGGTTGACATTCTGTAATTCCTTTCCAAACAGATGTTTGATTTCAGGGGGAACAATCTGTCGGTCCGGTGAGCAAGACCAGCCGACCGACCGTCCGATTCGTTTTGTGTGGACGGTCATGAAGGCGGATTCCGCGACACTCGGGGTAGCGTCTTAGGGAACCCTAAAACGATGATAGGCGATAAATCGCCGATTTCCGACCGTTCATGTCGGATTGTTATCCTGACTCGTCCATGGCTGAAACAGCAGAAACTTTCGTTCAGAGCGGTTCGAACCCGCACAAAGTTCCCGGCGACGCTGCTTCGGGCAACGGCAACGGCCGACTCGACCCACTCGTCGAGGTCGAAGAGGCACGTCGGATGACCGCCGCAGAGCAGGCTCGCACCATCCTCGCTGGTTCCACAGTGGGAACGCTTGCCTCGCTCATGGAAGATGGTTCGCCGTGGGCCTCAGTCGTTCAGTACGGCGTCACCGGCGACGGCACGCCGGTCATCCTCGTTTCCACTCTCGCTCTGCACGGCCGCAACCTGCTCGCCGACGATCGCGTCAGTCTTGCCGTTGCCGGTCCGGTACCGAAGGGCCACGACGCAGGCGACAGCGGTCGAGTTTCGATTTCCGGTCGCGTCGAGCGGCCCACCGGCAAAGAGCAGGAAGCCGCCGAGCGTGCGTTCTTCGACGCAGTTCCGAGCGCGCAGGGATACATCTCGTGGGACGACTTCACGCTCTACGTGATTCGCCCCGAAAAGGTCCGCTGGGTAGGTGGTTTCGGGCGCATGGCTTCGGCCAACCCGGCCGAGTATGCCGAAGCCGAGGTCGACCCGGTTGCGCCGCAAGCGAACTACGCCGTCGAGCACATGAATGACGACCACGCCGACGCGTTGCTCGCGATGGCCAAGGCCTTCACCGGGCACACCGATGCCACCGCGGCCAAGGCACTGCGCGCCGATCGATACGGCATGGACCTCGGGGTCTCAACACCCCGCGGGAATGTCTCGACCCGCGTCGAGTTCAGTGAGCCGATCCGTGCGTCCGATGGACTGCGCGCAGCCACGGTCGACCTTGCCCGCCGGGCACGCGAAGTGCTGGGCGAACCAGCGCCGGCTGCGCACTAGCCGACGCTAAGCCGCAATCGACTCCGCAGCCGCGACCAATTCGTCGCGAAACTCCGGGTCGGAAATCGACGCCAGCGCCCGCGCACGTTCACGTACCGTCATCCCGCCGATTTCGACGGTGCCGTGCTCCGTCACCACGTAGTCGAGTTGGTGTCTAGGTGTGGTGATCACCGACCCGCTCGGAAACCCGGGCACGATTCGACTGATCCGTTCACCGTTGACCCTGCAGGTCGAGTGCAGGCACATCAGTGACTTGCCGCCACGCGCGTAACCGGGGCCCGACACGAAGTCCTCGGCACCGCCGACGCCGCTGTAGTGCTTGCCGCCGCGGGTGTCGGCCAACACCTGGCCGTAGAGGTCGAGCGCGAGTGCGCTGTTGATCGTCACGACGTTGCGATTCCTGTCGAGCAAATACGGATCGTTTACCTGCTCGACGGGAAGGTAGGCGACCTCATCGTTCTCGTGCAACCACTCGTAGAGTTCGCTTGAGCCGAGCGAAAACGTCGTGACCGACAACCCGTCATGCAGTCCTTTTTGGTTTGTCACCTTGCCGGCGCGATGCAGCGCCATCATCCCGTCACCGAACATCTCACTGTGGATGCCGTAGTCACCGCCGTCGGCCTTGGCGAGCAACGCCATGATCGCGTCGGGAACGGAGCCGATTCCGGCCTGCAACGTCGCGCCGTCCTCGACCAGTGCCACTGCCTCGCGCGCGATCGCCTCGTCCACTTCCGTCACCGGTCGATCTGGAATCGTTTCCGGTTTTTCGTCCGAATGCACGAGCACGTCGATTTCGTCGATGTGCAGAGCGTGGTCGTAGTCCGGCGGAACTCCGCGCGTCCGCGGGAAGCCAGACGCGGCCTCGACGATAAGCAGTCGATCGGGATCGGCGGCCGCAGCCCGCAACTCGCGATATGAAGCCCCTGAATGCAGCGAGAGGCTGCAGCGGCCGTCGGCGTCCGGCGGCGCGGCGGCAGCCACCATCACACGGGGTTTGGCGCTGGCGAGAATGTGGCCGAAGCGGCGGAAGTCCGCTGGCACGTACTGAACGTCGCCGCCGGCTTCGACCGCCGCGCGCTCGTGTGCGCTGAAGAAAGTTGCTCGAAAGTGCACGCCCGGACGGGTGAGCAACGGCGAATCCACGGCAATGTGCGCGCCGTCGATCCTTAGGTCCTCCCAGTCATCACGCTCGCCGAGGGCCTTGATCAACGCGGGTGGCCAAGCCGCAGCGAGGCCGCCGCCGATCGAGTCGATCGGCTTGAGCGATGAGGCAGCGTCAGCGGCCGAAAGTTCCCTCGGCATCGACTCAGCCAACCGTGCGCCGAGCCACGATTGCGCGACCGAGCGTGACTTCGTCGGTGTATTCGAGGTCCGCTCCAACGGGCAGACCGCTGGCCGGGCGGGTCACCTTCAGGTCGGGTCGACGGCCGGCGAGTTCGTCGCCGATGTACAGCGCGGTCGCCTCACCCGTGGTCGTCGGGTTTGTCGCGAGCAGCACTTCGCGCACGTCAGGCGATTCGGCACGCTTGAGCAGCTCTGCGATTTTCAGATCCTCCGGCTCGATGCCGTCGATCGGTGAGAGGGCGCCGCCGAGCACGTGGTACTGACCGTCGTACTCGTGGGTGCGCTCGACGGGGATGATGTCGCCGGGCTCCTCGACCACGCAGATCACACCTTTGTCGCGCCGCTCGTCGGTGCAGATCTTGCAGACGGGTTGGTCGGTCAGGTTGAAGCAGATCTCACAGAATCCGATCTTCTCCTTCACTTCGCGAATCGCGTCGGCCAGGGCAAGACCCTCTTCCTCGTCGACACGAAGGATGTGAAACGCCAGGCGCTGCGCCGTGCGGCGGCCGATGCCGGGCAATTTCGACAGTTCAGTGATCAGGCGTTCGACGGGCGGCGAGAACATCGTCCGTGCATTGTGGCGCGCGCGCCGGTCGCGCGAGCCAAAAACGCTATTTGCGCATCAACGCATCACACAAGTGATGATATGATGCGAATATGGAAGTTCGCACCACGATCACGATCCCTGAGTCGATCCACAAAAAGCTGCGGCGCAAAGCGGCCGATGACGGAACCACGTTCAAGGAAGTCGTTGCTGAAGCGTTACAACGAGGTCTCGAACCAGACCAGCCCAGCCCGAGGAAGTTCAAGACGAAGACGGTGAGCCTTGGAAAACCGCTGGTGCCGCTCGATCACACGATGCGTCTGCTCAGCGAACTCGACGAAATCGAATATCTACGCAAACGCGACATGGGCAAGTGAAAAGCTTGGTCGTCGACATGAACGTCCTCATCTATGCGATCGATCACGACGCACAGCTTCACGAACCGGCGATCCGGTGGCTTGATGAGGCACTTTCGGGGACGGACACCGTGTTGTTTCCGCTTTTGACGCTGATTGGCTTCGAGCGCTTGACGACGAGTCGGTCCGCGATGTCCGACCCGATCAGCGTCGACGCGGCCACCGACTACGTCGAACAGTGGCTGGGAGCCCCAAGCGCCAGTATCCCGCAGCCCGACTCAAGGCACTTCGCTCGAGTGCAAGGCCTGTTGAACGAAACCGGCACTGGCGGCAATCTCGTCAACGACGCTCATCTCGCCGCGCTGGCCCAGCAGTACGATGCCGCAGTGATCTCGTTTGACAACGACTTCGGGCGATTCACCGGCGTTCGTTGGATTAAACCGAGCTGAGCCGCTCGGCTCTACATTCCCGGCAAGCCAAGCCCACCGGCGATGCCGCCCAAGCGCTGCTCGGCGAGCTGCTGCGAATTGCGTAGCGCCTCGTTGGTGGCTGCGAGCACCATGTCCTGGAGCATTTCGACGTCTTCTGGATCGAGCGCCTCGGGGTCGATCTTGACTTCGGTCAGCTGAAGGTCTCCCGACACCTTGACCTGCACCATGCCGCCTCCGGCCGAGGCCTCGACGATTTCTGTCTTGAGCTGTTCCTGGGCGGCGGCCATTTCGACCTGCGCCTGCTGGAGCTGCTTCATCATTTTGTTGATGTTGGGTTGCTGCGCCATGGTGGCGGTCCTTTCGAATAGACGGTCGGGTGTCGGTCAGTTCTCAGTGGCGGTCATTGCTTGGATCGGTCTTCGGCCAATTCCGTTGCGTCGAACTCTTTCTTGAGCTGAGCCACGAGCTCGTCTTTGTCGACGCCACTCGGTCTTGCGTCCGACGCCGGCGAAAACTCCTCCTCAGAGATCTGCTCGGTGACAAGCGTGAAGCGAAAACCCGTCGCCTGTTCGATGTGGTCGGCGATCGTGTCGCGACCAGCGGCCTGCTCGGCGGTTTTGCGCTGAAAGCCAGCGGAACCGGGGAATCCGAGTACGAGGCGGTGGTCCTCGATTCGCAATGGCTTGCAACTTTCAACGACTGCGCCGAGGCGCGGGCTCGTGTCGTTGAGCGTGAGGATCGCATTCGGCCATACCGATTCGACTATTTCGATCGTCGGGACCGCGATTGGGTCGCTGTCTGCGACCGCGAGCGCAGGCGCCTGCGTGGCGACCGCCTCAACAGCCGGAGGGGCTTCGGCCGTCGGCGACGGATGCTGGACGGCAGCCGCATCGGGCGTGCGACTGGCCGTGGGTTCGGAGTCGGTCACCTCGGTCGGCGGGACCACGACCGGTGCAGTGGGAGTGACGGCTGCGCCGGCGGCACGCTGCTCCAGCGATTCAATGCGCGAGAGCAATGCGTCCGGCCGATCGTCATCCTCGGGTCGAGCGGCCTTGAACAGCGCCAGCTCGAGCTGAAGTCGTGGGTCGCCACCCGAACGCGCGGTCTGGATCGTTCGCGAAAGTAGGTCAAGCGTGTGGGCGGCACGCTCGCCACCGAACTGCGAGGACTGCGCGACGAGGCGCTCCGACTGCTCCTCTGTCAGACCGATTGAAGGCGGAGTCTCGCCCAGCGTGTTGGCAACGAGCAAATTGCGCACGTGAACGGCGAGATCGCGGGCGAACGCGGTGAGGTCGCGACCGCTGTCCGCGAGTTCGGCGACGACGCTGAGCACTGCGCGGCGGTCGCCGGAGGCAATCGCGTCTGCAGTCGAGCAGAGCAGTTCGAAGTCCGCGACGCCGAGTACAGCCTGGACGTCCTCGGCACCGACCGACGTGCCGCCGTAGGTGACGAGTTGTTCGAGCGTGCCGAGCGCATCGCGGAACGAGCCGGTCGCCGAGCGGGCGATCATCGCAACCGCGTCGTCGCCGATCTCGATCTGTTCGGCGTCGGCGGCGCGGCGCAGCGCCTGTGAAAGTTGCTCGACGGAGGGTCGACGAAAATCAAAACGATGGCAGCGATCGGCAACCGTCGGCAAGACTTTGTTCGCCTCTGTCGTGGCCAGCACGAAGACGGTGTTCGGCGGCGGCTCTTCAAGTGTCTTCAGAAACGCATTCCACCCCTGCGTGGTGATCATGTGCGCCTCGTCGAGTATGTAGACCTTCCAACCGCCCGTGGTGGGGGCGAGTGCGACGCTGTCGATCAACTCGCGGATGTCGTCGACACCGTTGTGCGATGCCGCGTCCATTTCGACGACGTCCATCGAGTTGCCGATCGCGATCGACTTTGCGGCCGGGTCGTCGGCGTTGAAGCTCGAGGTCGGGCCGCCCTCTGCGTTGAGCGCGCTGGCGAGAATTTTCGCCATGCTCGTCTTGCCGGTCCCGCGTGAACCGACGAACAGGTACGCGTGGTGCACGTTCTGTTGGTCAACGGCGTTGCGCAGCGTGCGTACGACGTGCTCCTGTCCGATCACATCGTCGAACGTGCGCGGTCGGTGGCGGCGATAGAGCGAGTTCTGCTGAGGCGAGTTCGTTTGAGATTTGGGTGCTTCGGACATCGCGGTCGATCATATTGGTCTGGGCGACTAATCTCGCGAGCCAATGAGCAGGCTCTCCACTCGACTCGACTGGCGGGGATGGCTGCCCGGACTACTCGTGATCATCGGTACGCCGCTGATCCTGTTTCTCGTCTACGGACCGCCGTACCTCAACTACGACGCCTCGTACTCACTGGTCTGGGCGCAGGACATCGCCAATGGCATCACGCCCGATTACACGGGCTTCATCGCCCCCACACCACACCCGCTGCAGACCTTCGTCAGCTGGCTGGCACTGCCGTTAGGCGATTCTGCGGCGACGGCGCTCGCCTGGCTGGTGCTGTTCACGTTCGGGGGAATTGTCTGGATCGGTTACCTGCTCGGGCGCGACCTGTTCAACCCCTGGGTCGGTGCGCTTGCGGCAGTCGTGATCCTCACCCGTCCTGCCTTCGATCGCAACGCGCTCGCGACGTACCAAGACATCCCTTTCGTGATGTTCGTTGTTTGGGCACTGCTGCTGGAGGTGCGCGAGCCGCGCCGCGGCTGGCCAGTGCTGGCATTGCTCACTGCAGCGGGATTGTTGCGCCCGGAGGCTTGGGTGCTTGCCGGCTTGTACTGGCTCTACCTCTTCCCGAAACGCTCGTGGAACGAGCGCGTCTGGCTGGCCCTGCTGACCGCGGCTGCACCGGTGCTTTGGGCACTCAGCGATTGGGCCGTCACCGGCGATCTGCTGCATTCGCTGAACGGCACCTCTGATCTCGCTGCGCAACTGAACAGGCCGCGCGAGCCGCTCGAATCGCCGATCTGGACCGCGCGCTTCTTCGGCTTCACGTTGCGCGAGCCGCTGATCGTCGGCGTGCCGATCGGTGTGCTGTTCGTTTCGTTTTGTGCGAAGAAACAAGGCAAGCTGCTGCTCGGCGTTGCGGGGATCATGACGATTGTCTTCATGCTCAGCACGATCGGTGGATTGCCACTGATCGCTCGCTACGTTCTGACTCCAACGGTGCTGCTTGCGGTGGTCTACGCGGCAGGCGTGTTCGGTTGGCGTTCGCTGCCCGTTGACTTTCCGCGTCGCGAGACGTGGAAATGGGTGGGCCTCGCGTCGCTTGCGCTGTCGTTGATCTGGATTCCTTGGCACGTTTCGTTGGTGCGCGAAACGAAGCAGAAGATCAACAACTACGAGACGATCTCGAAGAACCTGCGCGAGTTCGGGTCATCGCCGGTCGTCGCTCTGTTCTATGAGAAGTGCGGCCGGATCTCGACCACCGATCACCGCCCGGTGCCGGCGTTCCGCTACGAGCTCGACGGGCCGCCGAATTCGATCCAGTCAATCGGAGACAAGGACTACCCGCTCGCCGAACTAGCGCTCTACCCGGCAAGTCTCGACGTGGCGAAGCGCTTCTACAGTGAAATCCCCAATCTCGACCCGCCGACGACTCCGGACGGCGAGCCGTATGAGACTGTCTATGCGAGCTGGGCCTGGCGGCTCTACGCATCACCCGACTGCGCCGCCGCCGTCGAAGCCGGTAGAGCGCTGCCCGGCGCCGAGCCCAACTAGCCGTTTCACCGCACCCGCATTCCCAAGCCGCAAAATGCCGCAT
>JBMYXO010000089.1:0-8027 GCA_049608465.1 Solirubrobacterales bacterium
CTTCAATTCTTTGACGTGTGAGTTGTCCTTGGAGGTGATCATCTGATTTCTTGTTGGTTGAACGGCTTCGGGCACAAAAAAAGCGCCCGATTAACAGGCGCCCGTTGGGTTCGGTCGATTGAGCAGCGGTCGGCAGCTCAAGCAACCGCCTCGCGGGCGGCCTCGGTAAAGCGTCGGAAGGCCTCGCTGTCGTGAACGGCGATGTCGGCGAGCATCTTGCGGTCGACGTCGATCTCGGCGACCTTCAAGCCGTGCATCAACTGTGAGTAGCTCATTCCCTCTTGGCGGGCAGCGGCGTTGATTCGAGTGATCCACAGTCGACGGAAGTCACGCTTTTTGTTGCGACGGTCGCGGTAGGCGTAGCTGTCCGACTTGAGCAGCTGCTCCTTGGCGCGACGGTAACTGGAGTTCTTCTCACCGCGGTAACCCTTGGCGCGCGCGATCACTGCCTTGCGGCGACGACGCGATGCGACTGCGTTTGTTGAGCGGGTCATTGGTCAGATTCTCCGGTGAAGATCTACTTGCCGAGCAGCTTCTTGATGCGAGGAGCGGTGTCCTTGTGCATCGTGATCGGACGTGAAAAGTCACGCTTCCGCTTGGCCGATTTGTGCTCGAGGTTGTGCGACGACATGCCGTGACGACCGCGAACCTTGCCGGTTCCGCTTGTCGTGAAGCGCTTCTTCGCGCCGCTGTGTGTCTTCTGCTTGGGCATATCTGGGGGTGATTAAAGCACAACGTCGGCCGCACGCCAAACTCGACCGATGGTCCGCTTACCGACTACAAGTGATATTGCACCATCGCGCCGTTGTCGATGACCCCCACATGGGTGAATCCCCCACTTTGGCGATTGTGCACAGCTCAACTCGCGATCCAAACGTAGAAATCGGCCCGTCGAGCGGCGGCTGGCGACTCGCGACGTCCGAGTTGAAAATGGGCATCGCGATCATCACGCGGTCGAGCCAGATCCTTGAAGTCAACGCATCTTTGGCAAGCATGCTCGAAGTCGATGCCGACCGCCTGACCAGTCGTCTCCGTCAGGCCGACAGCGACAACGACACCATGCTCGTGCGGCTGCAGCGAGATTTCAGCGCGGTGGCTACGGCCGGGCCGGGTCAGTACGAAATTTCGATCCACCGCAGCACCGGAGAGACGTTCCCGGCCGAGGTGCGCGTGATGGCGTTGGTGAACGACGATCCGACGAAACCAGAGGCGCTGCTTTGCTCGATCACCGACCGCTCGATCGAAGAGGCCGAGGTCGAAAGATTGACGCGCAACGAACTACGCGCAACCCAGGCGCTCAGTTCGTTCCCAGAGTCGATCGCGATCCTCGACGCCGAAGGAGAGATACTCGCGAACAACCAGGCCTGGGACCGTTTCGCGCTTGAAAACGGCGGCACCATCTCATCGGTCGGACCGGGGATCAATTACCTGGAGGTCTGCGGTCGAGCCGGTGCGAAATGCGAAGACGCTCGAATCGCCGGGCGCGGAATCCGCGACGTGATCCGCGGAGAATTGGACGAATTCAGCTTTGAGTATGAGTGCCACTCATCCAGCGAAAGGCGTTGGTTCGAGCTGAGCGTTTCTCATTTTCGCGAGCTCGGTGAGATTCGCGTCGTCGTCTGTCACGAAAACATCACTCATCGACGCGTCGCAACCGACAAGCTCGCGATGCAGGCTCAGCTTCTGGCTGAGGTCGACGCGGCCGTCATCGCGTGTGACCTGCGCGGAAAGATCATCTACTGGAGCCGCGGCGCGACCGAACTGCTCGGTCGCGAACCCGACGCAGCGCTCGGTCGCGAGCTGAGTGAAATGCTCGACGGATTTCCGGAGACTGAATGCGAACCTGATTCTGCATGGGAACCGCAAAGTCGCGAGGCGCAAATCCCGTTGGTTCGAGGTGATGGTGTCGAATTCACTGCCCAGTTGAGCGAAAACCCGTTTGAGGACCATCGCGGCGCGATCGCCGGAACGATCACGATCGTCACCGATGTTTCAGAGCGGGCCGCACGCGAACAGCAACTGGCGAGTTCATACGACTACATGCTCACCGTGAGCCAGAGCATCGGCGATGGTCTCTTCACGCTCGACCCAGAAGGCTGTGTGATCAACATGAACCCCTCGGCCGAACGACTGCTCGGCTGGAGTGAAGCCGAATTGATGGGAAAGCCGATCTTCGATGCGATCGGGTACGAACTCACCCTTTCCGATCGCAACGGCACATGGGCAACTCGCGTCGAGGACGATCACTTCCAGGCTCGCGACGGACGCCAGATCCCGGTTGCGCACACAACTTCACCGTTTGAAACAGCCGGCGGATTATCGGGCGCGGTCGTCACGTTCACGGATATCACGACGCAGAAACTCGAACACAAACGCCTGGAGCTGGAGATCGAGGACGCGATCTGGACGGAACGCATCAACCGTGCCTTCGAACTCGACCAGTTCGACCTTTTTGTGCAACCGATCTTCGACGTTGCGACTGGCCAACACACACAGAACGAGCTGCTGATACGCATGCACGGCAAGGATGGCCTGGTTGTCTCCCCGAAAGACTTCCTCCCGGCTGCGGAACGCCAAGGTTTGATCCAAGACATCGATCGGTGGGTGATTCGGCGCGCCGCAAACCTGGCCGGCGAGGGACATCCCGTGGAATTCAATCTCTCTGCGGGCTCACTTTGCGACCCAGAACTCGCCGATTTCATCATTGACGAAATGGACGCCGCGAACGCAGACCCGACGAAAGTGGTCGTTGAGATCACTGAGACCGCGATCGTCGAAAACGATGAATCGGCGGAAGACATCCTGAGGAAACTGCGCGCGAACGGCTTCCGGATCGCGCTCGACGATTTCGGTACCGGTTACGGCTCGTTCACGTATCTCAAGAACCTGCCGGTCGACTATTTGAAGATCGATATCGAGTTCATCCGGGATCTCCCCACCAACGAGAGCAGCAAAAGTGTGGTCGAGGCCTGCGTTCGGCTTGCCAAAAGCTTTGGTCTGACGACGGTCGCCGAGGGCGTCGAGGAATCGGAAACCGTTGCGCTGCTCGGTCAGATGGGCGTCGACCAGATGCAGGGCTTCGCGCTCGGCGAGCCGGAACCGTTCTTCATCGAGCAGCAGGGCGACGAGACCGACTGAATCGTCGCCGGTGCCGAGTCGGGCTTTGGAGCGCTATTCGCTCGAGGCTGGTTCGTTGGAGGTCTGCTCGGTCGGCTCTTGAGTGGCCGGGCTTTGACCACCGTTCGCCTCGGCAGCTTCCGCGGCTTCGGCCGCCCGCATCGCCGCAACGCGTTCTTCGTGCGCCTTTGCCTCTGCGGCCTTGCGTTCACGCTTGGCCTTCTTGGAGGCTTCTTCCTGCTTGGCGACCTCGTCGGCGTGCGATTTGACAGCCTCTTTGGTCGGGCCGAGGACCATCGTCATGTTGCGGCCCTCCTGCAGCGGGTGCTGTTCGATCTGACCGAGGTCCTTGACCTCTTCGGCCATTTTCATCAGCAGTTCTCGGCCGCGCTCGGGATGTTCACGCTCGCGACCGCGGAACATGATCGTCACCTTGACCTTGTCGGCGTGCTTGAGAAAGCGCACAACGTGGCCCTTCTTGGTGTCGTAGTCGTGCGTGGCGATCTTCGGGCGAAGCTTTATCTCGCGGATCGTGATCTGCGTCTGATGCTTCTTGGCCGACTTGGCCTTCTGCGCCTGCTCATACTTGTACTTGGAGTAGTCAAGGACGCGGCAGACCGGCGGGCGCGAATCAGGCGCTACTTCGACGAGGTCGAGGTCTCGCTCCTGTGCGTACACCAAGGCTTCCTCGGTCGGCAGCACGCCAATCTGCGAGCCATCGTCGCCAATCAAGCGCACCTCCTTGACGCGGATGCGCTCGTTGATGCGCGTGTTGTCCCGCTCCGGGGGACGACGGTCAAACCTGCGAGGAAGTGCCACTAGCTAGCGCCTACTGCCGTGGCGGACGCGATGCGTGCCGAGGCCACAGTCTGGGTCGGAATTGTTGGCGCTGCGAAAAACAAGTGAACCAAGGATAACCGAGATCGCGATCAGCGTTCGCGACGAGCAACTTCTTCGCGAAGTTTCTCGATTGTTTCGTCGATGCCGGCGCGCTCGCCATCGCCCTCATCGTGACGTTTGCGAGGTGCGACGGTGTCGGTTTCGATCTCTTCGTCGCCGACGACCCACATGTAGGGCGCCTTCGCGAGCTCGGCCTCGCGAATCTTTTTGCCGACGGACTCGGTGCGCTCGTCAACGTGGGCGCGCAGACCCGCGTCGAGCAACCGTCCGGCCAGCTGATCTGCGTAGTCGTTGTGCTTGTCGGAAACGGGGATGATCTGCACTTGAATCGGCGAGAGCCACAGCGGGAAGTCGCCGCCGTAGTGCTCGATCAGGATTCCGATGAAGCGTTCGAAGCTTCCAAACAGCGCGCGGTGAATCATCACCGGTCGTTGCTCATCGTTGTTTGCCCCCGTGTAAGTCAGCTCGAAGCGCTCGGGCATCGAGTAGTCGAGCTGCACCGTCCCCAGTTGCCAACTGCGGCCGAGCGAATCCTTCATGTGCAGGTCGATCTTCGGGCCATAGAACGCGCCGTCGCCGGGGTTGACCTCGTACTCCAGCCCCTCCTCCTTGAGCGCGTTCTCGAGCGCGGCTTCCGCTCGGTCCCACATCTCGTCGGTGCCGACGCGCTGCTCCGGTCGAGTCGAAAGTTCAAGCCGCGGCTCGAACCCGAAGATCTCGTAGATGAAGAAGCCGAAGCGCAGACACTCGATCACCTCTTGCTGAACCTGATCCTCGGTGCAGAAGATGTGCGCGTCGTCCTGCGTGATGTGGCGGACGCGCATGAGGCCGTGGAGCGTGCCCGAAGGTTCGTGGCGATGAACAAGCCCGTCTTCGGAGTACCGGATCGGCAGGTCGCGGTAACTGCGGCGCTCGTTCTTGTATATCTGGAGGTGAGCCGGGCAGTTCATCGGCTTGATGCCCATCGGTCGGTCTTCGACGTCGGTGAAGTACATGTTGTCGCGGTACTTGTCCCAGTGGCCGCTGATCTTCCACAGTTCTACGTCAAGCAGGATCGGGGTCTTCACGCGGTGGTATCCGCGACGCGCGTTCTCCTTCGACCACAGCTCTTGGAGGCTGGACCAAATCTTCATGCCGTTGGGGTGCCAGAACGGCGAACCCGGCGAGAGCTCGTTGAAGTGGAAGAGGTCGAGCTGCTTGCCGAGGCGGCGGTGGTCGCGTTTCTTCGCCTCCTCGATCATTTCGAGGTGCTGTTTGAGGTCTTCCTTGCTCAGGAACGCAGTGCCGTAGATCCGCGTGAGCATCGTGCGATTGGCGTCACCGCGCCAGTAGGCGCCGGCGATACTGGTGAGCTTGAAGGCCTTGATCTTGCTCGTGTCGGTCGCGTGCGGGCCGCGGCAGAGGTCTGTGAACGGGCCGTTGGTGTACAAGCTGACTGTCTCGGCGCCCTCGTTCTTGATCAGATCCTCGATCAGCTCGACCTTGTAGTCCTGGCCCTCGCGGGTGAACTTGTCGAGCGCGTCGCCGGTCGAAATGTCCTCACGGGAGAACGTCTCCTTGGCCTTGATGTGCTCGCGCATCTTCGCTTCGATGCGTTCAAAATCGGCATCGCTTACTTCTGCGCCCTCGGGGAATTCGAAGTCGTAGTAGAAACCGTTCTCGATCGGCGGACCGATACTGATCTTCACGCCCGGGTAGAGCTCCATCACCGCTGCGGCGAGCACGTGCGCGGTGTCGTGACGCACGAGCTCGAGCGCTTCGGGTGACTTGCCGGTGATGATGCTGATCTGAGCCCCGTCGGGCAATTCGCGCGTGAGGTCGCGAAGCTCGCCGTTCACCTCGATCGCAAGCGCAGCCCGAGCCAGACCCTCGCCGATCGCCAGCGCGGCGTCTCCCCCGGTCGCGCCGTCGGCCAAGTCGAGGACTGTGCCATCTGGAAGCGTGACGTTCATCGGCCGCGATCCTAGACCACCAATCCCCAACAACTTTGTAAAACAAGGTTCCCCAAAAGCCAAACCTTGTTCCCTGGGTGCGGGGTGGGCAGCGATCGTTCGAATTGAGGATGCATCGGTCCTCTGCTCACTTTATGATCGCTTGAGTTGTCGGAATCAGGTACTGAGGCTGATCCGGCAGGTTCGCCCTCCACCCCAGTTCGAACGAATCACTGAGAAAGGCTTTCGCCAATGTCATATGAACCCGCAGGAACGGTCGTCGTGCCGCCCGACAAAGCCGTATTCACGGTCGACTACGAAGAGAAGCGCAGTCGACTGACCACGTTTTTCCGACTCATCACCGTGATTCCTCACCTGATCTGGTTGATGCTCTACGGATTCGTCGCGAGTTTTGCGGTGCTCTTCGCCTGGTTCGCGATCGTGTTCACTGCCAAGTTCCCGGCCGGGCTCTACAGCTTCGTTGAGGGATATTTGCGGTACTACGCACGCGTCACCGCCTATGCGTTTCTGGCCACCGATAAGTTCCCGCCGTTCACCGGTAGCCGCGACGAACCGTACGCCGCCAACCTGGACATCGGACCTGCGCTGGAGAAGTACAGCCGTGCAAAGACCTTCTTTCGTGCGATTCTGATCATTCCGTTCTACATCGTGGCCTACGTGTTCACGATCATCTACCAGCTGGTCGCAGTCATCTGCTGGTTCGCGATCGTGATCATGGGCAAGCAGCCGAAGGGACTGCAGGACGCGCTGCTGTTCGGACTGAGTTACCCAGTGCGCCTGATGACGTACTACTGCCTGCTGACCGAGGCGTGGCCGACAGAGTTCACTGACGACGCCGTGCAGGACGACCTTTCGTCGCTGGGCGCAGCGCCGGCTGCCGCGGCTGCCGCACCGTCCATGCCAGAGCCGCCTACTCCTCCGGCGCCTCCGACGCCGCCTACTCCTCCGGCTCAGTAGTCAACTGACTCAGCGATCAACTGAATTGCATTGAACGAAATCGGGGGTCGGCCAAGTGGCCGGCCCTCTTTTTCGACACGGATTCGCTTTGGTTGACGCAGGCCGTTCTGGACGGCTAGTAGTTGCCGCAGTAGCGAGTGACCTCGCCATCGTCGATTTGCACGTTGATGCGGTCGGTGCGAAAATCAAGCGTCACCACCTGCTGCTCACCGTCGATCACGACAGTCCTGACCGTTTGATCGATTGACTCGGCGAAGTCCTCGGCCTCGGACAACAATTTGCCTTCGATGTCCGAGAGCTCGAAGCCCTCGGGTGTGCCCTGCTCACAGAGATACTCGACCTCGGTCGATGCTCCTGATGAACCGCCGCTCGTCTCGCCGTCGCCGGTGCGCTGCGCGTCGGCGACGAGGATCACGACCATCGCAGCGAGGGCAATGACCGCGAAGAGAACCGCGGGCCAATGGGCGCGCGCGGCGTGTGGGCCTCGGCCGTGGGGTTTGCGGTGTCGCATCATTCGCCCAGACTAACGGCGGCTGACAACGTCGTGCGGCGCGTTAGGTGGTAGAGAGCGATGCCTGCGGCAACAGAGACATTGAGTGACTCCTTCTGCCCGTACTGCGGGATCTCGAGAATGGCGTCGCAGGCTTTGAGTACTTCGGGTGGGAGACCTTCGGTTTCGCTGCCGAGAACCAAGGCCAGTTCTGCTGTTGGCGGCCTGTAATCGAACAAACTGGTGGCTTCGTTGGACTGCTCAAGGGCGACGAAGGTGGTGGTGCTTGGCAGGCGATGAAGGGTCTCGGTCGTGGTGGCCGCATGCGAGACGATGAGGGTGTCTTGGGCACCGAGCGCGGTCTTGGTGATCTGTTTGGTGTTGGCGGATGCGTTTTTCACCAGCGACTGCGCCCACATTGGGATCTTGATAATGCCTAACGATGTAATTGATGGCTTCAGGATTAACATCTGTATTTGCATCTGTATAAATCACGATAGGAGTCTCTACAAAAGGCATGACACGCTCCACTGCAGCGATTTTGCCTTTGCGCTCGGGACTATGAAATAAGCGCAATTGTACATCATCAGCAACGGGATATTTTCTTATTA
>JBMYXO010000090.1:0-7865 GCA_049608465.1 Solirubrobacterales bacterium
GCCGTCAAGTACGCGTACGGCGACCCGAGGTCGTAGTAGAAAGTCACTCCAGACATGGCCGAGAGAGTAAGGCCTTCATGGTCCGAGGTTGCAAGCGGAAATCCCTCGTTGCCCTCGCCCAGAAGACGAGGGCATACACGATTCACGGCTTGCCTATGCAGCCCGCCCCGCAAATGAACGCAGCCCACGCCAAACCGCACCTCTTTTCGGTGCTGAAACGAAAGTCAATTCACTCCCCCATCAAACCCCAACTCCGCCTGCAACCTCGGACCTTGCAAAGAAAAGGACGACCCGCCGGGGTCGCCCTTTCCGAACAACGAATGTGACCAGTTCGCGCTAGACGGCGACCATGTCGCGGCTCGGGGCCAAGGTCTCCTTGGCGATCACGAGGCGCTGGATCTGCGAGGTGCCTTCGTACAGCTGCATGATCTTGGCGTCACGCATCAGCTTCTCGACTGGGTATTCCTTGATGAAGCCGTAGCCACCGAACACCTGGACGGCGTCGACTGCTGTCTCCATCGCCGAGTCGCTCGAGAAGCGCTTGGCGTGCGAGGCGACCAGCGAGTTGCGGAAACCGTTGTCGAGCATCCACGCGCTCTTCAGGTAGAGCAGACGCGATGCCTCGACCTTGGTCGCCATGTCGGCAATCATGAACTGAATCGCTTGGTGCATCGCGATCGGCACGCCGAACTGCACGCGCTCCTTGGCGTAGTCAACCGACGCCTCAAGGGCGGCCTGCTGGATACCGGTCGCCATCGCTGCAACGCCCGGGCGGGTGCGGTCGAGCGTCATCATCGCGAGCTTGAAGCCTGCATTTTCCTCACCGAGGAGGTGATCTGCCGGGACCTCGACGTCGGAGAAGCTGAGCATCGCGGTGTCTGACGCGCGCTGACCGAGCTTGTCCTCCTTCTTGTCGACGACAACGCCGGCCTCACGCGGAACGACGAATGCGGAGATTCCGCGGTGTCCGGCGTCCGGGTCGGTCTTGGCGTAAACGGTGTACCAGTCGGCGTGCGAGCCGTTGGTGATGAAGCACTTCGAGCCGTTGAGGACGTACTTGTCGCCCTTCTTGACGGCCGTCGTCTTCATCCCGGAGACATCGGAACCGGCGTCGGGCTCGGTCAGGCAGAAGGCCGCAAGCTTCGGCTCTTCGATCAGCATGGTCAGGTACTTCTTCTTGATCTCGTCGCTACCGGCAAGCTCGACCGGGGTCGACGCGAGTCCATTGGCGAAAATCGAGGTCGCGATGCCACTGCATCCCCAGGAAAGCTGCTCCTCGATGATGCTGCCCGATGTGTAGTCGAGGCCGGCTCCGCCGTACGCCTCTTCGATCGAGGTGTTCATCAGTCCAAGCTCCCATGCCTGGTTGATGATGTCGCGCGGGAAGATCGAGTCGCGGTCGTAGTCCTCGGCCTTCGGACGAATCTCATTCTCGGCAAAGCTCTTGGCTGTTTCCTTCAGCAGCTTCTGCTCGTCGTTGAGTTCAAAGTTGATAGACACGTTGGAGTGCTCCTTGCGGTGTTCAGGGTCGATTCTGACTTGCGGGGTTGTCTTGCTTCACACAGAAACTGCAATACAAAAGATGCTGCGGAGCGCGGTTGTGGGATCTGGCCGTTCACGGGCCGAGACCGCAGATGAAGACGCGCGCCTCTACACGATGTATTCGCTGCGAGTGTAGCGTTCAGTTGCCAGCGTCCGAACGTGCGTGCGGATCAACCGAACGTGCGTCAAACCCGCTTCGTTGTGCGGTTCAACCGGGTCAGAATCCGAGCAGCTCGGCCACGCCGCCAAGTTCCGAGCGATCGACGACGTTGCTCGGTTTCTCGATCGTCACCGATTCGTTGATCTCGGTCAGCGTCAATGTTGCGCGAACACCGGCCTCTGTGCCGCCGCGACTGATCGGAACATTGATCGAAAGGCTGCGTGGAAATCCATCCGGTGCCACGGCGATCGTGGCGGTCGCGTCGGAAACTGACTTCTCGAGGTCATCGGCGGTTCCCAATCCTGGGACCGACAGCTCAGCTATCCCGTCGTTGTTCGCTTTCGCGTCGGCGAGCAGCTTCTTCACATCGATGTCGACGTTATAGACCTTCAACGTCTCGCCGCCCTCTTGGCGGTCCTCGACCTGTTCAGCACCGCTGACATACTGGTCCAGCGAGTCGATGAAGCCCTTGATACTCGCGGGGTCGAGACCGCCGGAAGCCTTGGAATCGACCTCTGCCGCCTTGTCATCGATCTTCACGTAGCTCTGCCCGTCGAAGGCGGCGAAACCGACGAGTTGATCGGTGCCGGCGACCTGAATCGTCAGATCGAGGTCATAGGCGGCGCCGCCCTTCGCCTCGGTGTCGAACGGACCACCGCCAACGATGTCGAACGATGGCGGCAGACTTCCGGTGAGCACCGATGCCTTGAGGTCGGCGTTGCCACTGGTGATCGTCGCCGCTTTGGCGAGCGCCGCGCTTACGGCATCGTCGGCCGAGACCCCGTCGTTGGAGTCACCGCAGCCGGCGATTGCCAGCGACGCGGCAGCCACAGCCGCCACCAGCAGCTGGCGCATGGATACGCGCGAAATGAATGGTCGGCCGCTCATCAGTTGCGCACCCTACTTGCCATCGCCGTCGTCAAGCGCCGTGCCTTGCTGCGCGGCCGTGCTTTCGGCGAGCGACTGCAACGCGCTGTACGGCAACGGGTCCTTCGGCGGCTTCACATCAACCGGCTGGTTTGGCTTGGATATGCCGACGACCAGATTCATTCGCCCGCCGGTCACGCCGCCGGTCGCCTCGGTCAGGTCTTCTGGCGTTGAAAAGTCCATCTTCAGGTCGATCAGACGGACGATGCGGTCGTAGCGCCCGACGTAGACCACGACGGAAGCGTCCTTGATCCCCTCCTTGATCTCCTCGATGTCCTTGTCGGACAACTCGGGTATCTCGGAACCAGTGATCGAGCCAAGCGTGCCGGCAGAGGCGGCAAGGTCACGAATCGCCTCGACGACGTTCACTTCTGCGGAAGTCTGCCAAGTGGCGGTGCCGTCGATGTCGCGGCCGCCGGCAACCTTGGGATTGACGAGCCACTTGTCGAAGTTGAGCGTGATGCCGGTGAGTCCCTTGCCTTCGCCGGGTTCACTGAGGTCTTTGGTGGCTTCCTTGAGTTCTTTGGTTGCCGACTCTGGCAACTCATAGGCCTGACCTTGGATGACGGAGTAGGCCTTGTCGCCGGTGGTCAGCAGCGTGACGGTGTTGCCGCGGCCGCCGGAACTAACGGTGTATTCGATCTTCGCAAGCGGTAGGTCCTTGCCGGGGACGATTTCAAATGGACCGCTGAGTTTGATGGTGGATGGCAGCGCATCCTCAGCGCCCTGCGGCGTGATCGTGATCTCAAAACTGAAGATGCCGCGGTTGACTTCGCCGAAGCTGTTGGTCGCCTGCTTCATCAGGTCGGCCGAGCTGGGCGTGCCGGTCGCGAGGATCAGTGCGACGAAAACAAGGAATGCAGCGATCGGGGCGGCGACCCAAGCGACCGTTGAGCGATTCGGCTTCGTGCCCCGCTCACCGTTCGGCCGATCGTTCGCATCGTCTTTTTCGATCTCGTTTTCAGACACAACCAGGCCGACGTTAGCAACGAAGACGACCCCCACAACCAGCCTTAAAAGCGCCTCAACAACCCCCGTCCAAGCGGCGACACGCAGGTATTTTTGCGTATTGCACGATTACTCGCGAAGCGCAACTCATCGGCGGCGGGCGTTTTATGTTCTGTGCATGCGGATTTCTCAACCGAACACCTTTCGGCCGACCCTGATCGGGCTTTCGGCTCTGATCGGCCTCTTCCTGGCTGCTGCGTTGGCGACAGCGCCGAGCGCGCATGCGGCCTCGGTCAACAACTCGATCAGCAAGCTCCAGAGATCTGGAGTGATCGACCCTGCCAAGGCGACGTCCGCTCGCAAGAGCTACCGCGACGCGCGCAGCGTGCGCAAGCGCCTGTCGGGATCCCGCCGCACGGCGATGAACCACCAGATCCGGACGGTCGAGTCGTTGGCTCGCCAGAATCGCATCACCGGTGACCGCGTCACGCCGCTGTTCGAAACACTCCAGGTGAATGCCGACTGGTTTAGAAAAAACGGTCCCGCAGGTGCTGGCACCGACCGTCGATTCACGCGTACCGGCCGCATTATCTTTCAGTACTTTTCAGGTCAGGGGTGGGAGTTTCACCCGCTCAGCAACTTCGCCAAGCTCAACGCGGTCTGGACCGACAAATCGGCCCCCGCTCGTCGCGCACTCGGCAAGTACGCACATGAACTGATCGCTTGGGGCGTCAACCGCGGCGGCGCGCTGACCTGGGAGTACTACTTCAAGTTCTCCGGCAGCCGGGCACCGTTCATCAGCTCGATCTCGCAGGGCACGGCGATCCAGGCTCTCGCCAGAGCTGGCCGTGCCGTCGAGGACGAGAGAATCTTCGCGGCGGCCAAGCAGGCCGTCAATGCGTTCGAGGTGCGCGTGCCCGTCGGCTTGAAGGTTTCGCGCAAGTACGGCTACCACTTCATCGGCTACTCGGGAAACCGCCGCGCACTGATCCTCAACATGTTTTTGCAGTCGCTCGACGGGCTGCACGACTACTCCGTCATCACCGGCGACGAGGGGGCTTGGACGCTATATCGCGAAGGGCTGAAGGCCGCGCGACGCGAGACCGTGCTCAGCGACACCGGCGCGTGGTCGCTCTACAGCGTTGGCGGTGGGGAATCCTCGCTGCACTACCACAACCTCCTGAACGGGTTCATCGCGAAACTCTGCGATTCGACGGGCGAAGAGGTGTTCTGCAAGACGCGCGCGCGGTTTGATGCATACAAAACGCGCCGCCCAAGAGTGACCTCGGTCAAAAAGCGATTCAAGCGCGGACGGATCTACGTGAGTTTCCGCCTCTCGAAGGTGTCGACCGTGCGCATGACCACCAAGGGCGGTGGTACAGCCGTTGCGACCGTCGGCCGTGGCAAGAGAAAATTCAGCGTGAAACGAGGACGTTCACGCACAATTAACCTTTATGTGACCGATCTAGCTGGAAATCGAACGACACTTCGCCGATAATGGCCATATGCGCTTTGGATCTGAACATCGCCTCCACGGCGCGCGACTTCTCGCGCTCGCGCTGCTTTTCACGCTGGTACTTGCCGGCGCGCTGATGCACAGCGCCGCAAACGCGCCGTCGGCAAGCGCCGCGACGTCCGTCGACCGCGCTCTCGATCGCATGGCCAAGAAGCGCCAGATCAGCAAGCGCAGCGCCAAACGCGCGAAGAAGCTGTACGCAAACGCCCGCGCGCTACGCAAGAAGCTCGGCCGCAAGGCACGCAGCAAGAAAAAGCGCGCCCAATTGCGCGTGCGACGCAGGGCAATGAACGCCCAGATCCGCCAGGTCGAGTCGTTGGCGCGCAGGGGCAAGTTGAACAGCTCCCGCCTCACGCCCGTGTTCGGCACTCTGCAGCAGAACACGCGCTGGTTCAAGTCAAACGGCGCGCGCCCCAACGGGACCGACCGTCGATTCAGGGGCAGCAGGATCATCTTCCAATACTTCAGCGGCCGCGGCTGGCAGTTTCATCCGCTCAGCAACTTCTCCAAGCTAAATGCGATCTGGACCGTCGACGACGCGCCATCTCGGCGAGCGCAGCGTGCCTTCGCGAAGGAACTGATCCGCTGGGGCGCCAAGCGCGGCAACGCCTTGGTCTGGGAGTACTACTTCCCCTACGCCGGCAGCTCGGCGCCGTTCATCAGCTCGATCTCGCAGGGTTCCGCGATCCAGGGCCTTGCGCGAGTCGCCTATCGGATGAACAACAAGGCGATCATGCGCGCCGCCAAGCGAGGACTGATCCCCTTCAACACCCCCGCACCGCGCGGACTGCGCGTCAAGCGCGACGGCGGATACCACTACCTCGGCTACTCCGGCACGAAGAAGCAGATCATCCTCAACATGTTCGTCCAGTCGGTCAACGCCGTCCGCGACTACGCGCTGATCGCCGATGACAAGGACGGCCGCGTGCTCTACAAAAAGGGCTTGGCGGCCGCAGACAGGGTCGCCCCGCACTTCGACACTGGTTCGTGGTCGCTCTACAGCCTGCGCGGCCCCAAGTCGAATCTGCACTACCACCGACTGACGATCACCTTCCTGACCGCGCTCTGTCGCAGCAGCAAGGAAGACCGCATCTGCAGAACGCGCGACAAGTTTCAGCGCTATCTCGACAAGCGCTGAGCCGCGATCTAAGGCTTTGCGCTCGGACGTGGAATAATCCCGCCGGTGACACCGCGCACCATCCTCTACACGGGCAAGGGCGGCGTCGGCAAGACCAGCGTCGCCACGGCAACTGCGCTTGCCTGCGCCAACGACGGACTACGCACGGTCGTGATGAGTACCGACCCGGCGCACAGCCTGAGCGACTCGCTTGGCGAACAACTCGGATCGAAGCCACGTGAGGTCGTGCCGAACCTCTTCGCCCAGGAAGTCCAGGCCAACGAAGAGATGGAACGGCACTGGTCCTCGGTGCAGAGTTGGCTGACCGAGTTGCTGTCCGATCGCGGCCTCGAGCGAATCAGCGCCGAGGAGCTGACGGTGCCGCCGGGTTTTGACGAGCTGTTCGCGCTGTTGCAGATCAAGGAACACCACGACAGCGGCGACTACGACGTGGTGATCGTCGATTGTGCCCCGACCGGCGAGACGTTGCGACTGCTGAGCTTCCCGGACGTAGCCAAGTGGTGGATCGACAAGGTTTTTCCGTGGGAGAAGCGATTGATCAGCGCCGCGCGACCGGTCGCCAAGGCCTTCCTCGACATCCCCCTGCCCGACAAGGCCGTTTACGACGAGATCGAGCGACTGGTCGGCAATCTCGTCTCGATGAACGACATCCTCCGCGACCATGCGCACACGAGCGTGCGATTGGTGATGACGCCCGATCGCATGGTGATCAACGAGGCGATGCGTACGTTCACCTATCTCAATCTCTACGGCTACCTGACCGACGCCGTCGTGGTCAACCGTCTGTTCCCCGAAGAACTCGACGGCGGCTACTTCGACGGCTGGCGCGCGACACAGCAGGAGCACCTGACGGCGGTCCGTGAATCCTTCGAACCGGTGCCGGTTCTGACTGCGCCGTACTTCGACGAGGAAGTGATCGGCCCAGACATGCTGGAGAAACTCGGCGAGGAAGTTTTCGACGAAAGTTCAGAACCGTCCGCAGTCCTGTTTGACACACTTATCCAGGACATTTCGATCGACGACGACGATGCGACCCTGCTGCTGTCGCTTCCGTTCGTCGAGAAGGGAGACATCGGCTTGAACAAGATTGGCTTGGAAGTTGTCGTACGCGTCGGCGACCAGAAGCGCACGATCATGTTGCCCTCCTCCCTGGCCGGCTTCAAACCCAAGGGCGCCAAGGTGGAGGACGGACGCCTGCGAGTGGACTTCACACGCGTTGCGACGACCGCAGAGGCCACGGCATGACCGCCGGTTCACACAGCAACGGCGGCAATGGTTCGCACCCCGGCAGCGGCCATGAGGATTTCGAGCCACTGATCCGTGATCGCGACGACGACTTCGCCGGCGACTGGGACAATCCGCGTTCGGGTTACGACCCGTACCAAGACTTTGCAGCGGGTGGCGGGTTTTCAACTGCGGGATCAAGTAACCAGGGACTGGTGGACGCGATCACGCGAATAATCGAGACCCTGGCCAATGCGGCGGGCGACGCACTCGCCCCGGAAACGCGCCGACAACTTGAGAAAGTGCTGCGCGACCTACTGGTCGTGCTGCGAGACGTAATCAACGCAATGATCGAAAGGATCGACAACCGCCGTGAAGATGACTACGAGATCGAGGAAATCCCGATTGAC
>JBMYXO010000091.1:0-7825 GCA_049608465.1 Solirubrobacterales bacterium
ATCCGGGAGCGTTGAAGTTCCCAACGCCGGCTCCTGCGGTCCCGATCTGACCGAGAAATCCGAATCCGCCGGCAAATGTGTTGAAAAAACTGACCCGATGGTTTCCGGTATCAGCCACCAGTAGTCGGCCGATCGGATCGGTCGCCAGTCCGCGAGGGCCGTTGAACTGCCCCGGCGCCGCGCCGGGCGTGCCGATTCCTCCGACGAACGCACCGCGACTGTCGAAATACCGCAGGCTGGTTCCGGGGGTTTCACTTGAGACGATGAAGTTTGAGCGTGCGTCGACGGCGACGCCACTGACGGCGCCGAACGCACCGGGGTAGGCCACCCCGAAGGCGAACAGGTTCGTCGCCGAACCGCGAGCCGGAGCAAGCGCCTGAACACGACCGTTCGACGCCTCGGCGACATAGATACGCGGATCGGTGTCGCTTGCGATCTGTCGCGGCCCGCTGAATTGACCGAGCGCCGTACCCGGTTCGCCAACGGTGCCCAAATAGCTGGAACCCGAGATGAAGGGACCGAACAACAACACCACGTTTCGACCGGCATCCGCGACGTAGGTGTTGCCGCGAATGTCCACAGTCACGGAGACCGGGTCCTGAATCAAGCCGCTACCGAAGTTGGTCAGTGGTCGATGTCCGTTGCGTGCGTTGTCGTAGACCTGCACGACACCGCCGTGACGCAGAGGAACGTAGATCCGACCGGCAGCGTCAGTGGCAATCATCCCCGGGTTCACGGCAGAGACCGCCGTGCCCTCCCACTGAAATGCCGCCGAGCCACTCTGCGCATGCGCTGCAGCGATCGCGAATGTCGCCACGCTGACGGCCACGAATGCGAGCAGGCGAACACGCAGCCGGGAACTCGGCCGAGGGCGTACGCGGATGTCGCTGTTCGGGGCGAGCAGCATCAGACTCTGAGACGTTAACCGCTGTTGTGCCCAGAAGGTGCGGCATGCAACCAGCAAATCAAGCTGGCTGCTTCAACCTGCCCGTTTCACGCTTCGAACACGCGCGGCAATGCTGCAAGCGTGCGCAGGTTTCCCGACGGCTTGAGTTTGCGCGTCAACAGAGCTTTCCCAATTTTGTCTTCACCCATCGTCAAGCCCACCCAGGTTTGAAGATCGGTCTTGAAGGTGACGTCTGCACTCGACACGAGGCCCCTGGCCGCCTTCGAGCTGCCGTTGTCGATACGTAGATGCCATGGCTCGGCGTCGGCGAAGTCCCATTGGATCGTCGTCGGCTTTTTCAGCGGGTGGTCGGCACGCACCGAGTTCTCGATCAAGTCGAAGAAGTACTCAAGCGCGAGCGGGTCATTCTTGACCTGCTCGGTGCCGCCGCCGAAGAATCCGGCGCGCTGCATCACGAACGCGCGTTCAGCCCTGGTCTCGTGCGAAATCTCCGGGTCGAGGATTAGAAGTACTCCGTCGGGGCCGGTCGACTCGAACCCCGCGGCGGCAAGTCTCATGTCGAGCTGTCGCTGACCCGTCGTTGCGACGTTGATCAGCGTTTCGCCGAAGACTTCTACGTACCGTTCGTCGTCGTTGGGCGGTCGGAACACGCCGACCGTGTGGGGCATGACCTCGCCGAATATTTCGCGCACGGCCGGTTTGACTTCTGGGTCCTGGCGGTTGAGGTCCGCGAGCAGCTTCACGCCAAATGCGATGTGCCGCTGCTCGTCCTTTTCGACGTTCTCCATACCGCTACGAAACCCGGGCAAGACTTGCATCTTGTTGAGGTAGTCGGCGATGAAGTGTTGGCCGGTCTGGGCGAGCGTGCCCTCGACGACAAAGTGATACAGCGCGACGGCCTGGGCGAGCTTTGCCTTTGAATGGTCGCCCGCGCGAAGCTCGTCGGTTACGCGTCCAAGAGTTTGGAAAACCTTCTTGATGCCATAGGTCAGATCCTGATCGACCGACTTCAGCGTCTCCGCGTAGCTGCCGCCGTCGACACCGATCACCTCGTTGAAGAAACGGGAAAAGAAGATCGCATGACGCGCCTCGTCCACCTGCTGGGTGGTCAGAAAGTATTTCTGCTCCTCAAGCGGAGCAGCGTCGATGAACGGTGAAAGTTGATCGGCCACCTCATCCTCTCCGAAGAAGAACAGCGAATAGTTCCACCGCGCAGCCTTGCGCATGAACTCGTCGAAGGTCTCGTTCCAGTCGACCTTGTCCTGGGTGAATTCAAGATCCATCGCCGACCAGTTGCCGGCCTCCCAGCGCCGATAGAGGTCGACGTAGTCGATCTGGTCGGCAGCGAGCTGCGGCTTGCCAGGTTCAGTTATCGCAATCGGTGTCATACAGCAGGGACTCCCCGTTGTTATTGGACTTCACGCCAGCCGCCAGTTTATCTGCAATCACACCATCGTCAGTCAATCCACCGAACAATCGCCTGCCCGACCACGATCCGTGACGGTCTCCGTCACGGATCCCTCCACCTGCGGGACTTCGGGCGAGGCAAGCTCGCCCGAAAAATCAGAAACGTGCCTGGGGTGGGACTTGAACCCACACGCCCTCTCGGGCAGCCGATTTTAAGTCAGCCGCGTCTACCGATTCCGCCACCCAGGCTCGCGCTGAACATACCTTGAGCGCCGGTGATGCCGCGATTCGCGTGCCGTTCGGTTAGCCTGAGTACACGCGGTAATTCAATTGTTAAGGCAATGTTTCGTTGGTCGTGCAGTTGCGTGTTTTCGAGCGAAACTTTGTTTACAAAGCCGTGTTTCTGTCGATAGAACGTATATATGGAAGCTTCCGTACTCCGTGAACCCGGTTCGCAATCTCCGACCCTGCTGACAGATCCGCGGGCGGGTTTTCTGCGTCTGCAGTCGGATGAGCGCTTGGTCGCGCTCACGAGACGCGGAAACGAGGCGGCGTTTGAGACTTTGATCGCGCGCTATCGCGTTCGCCTGCTGGCGTTCAGTCGGCACATGGTCGGTTCGACCGAAGACGCCGAAGACATCCTGCAGGAGGTGTTCGTCTCGGCCTACCGCGCGATGCGCGCCGACGACCGCCCATTGAATGTCCGCCCGTGGCTCTACCGAATCGCGCGCAACCGTTCGCTCAACCACCTTCGTCGTCCGCGTCCGACCGGTGTCGACTCGATGGACATTTTCGAGGGCGGCGCAGCCGTTGCCACCGCCGACCGCGTGCACGACAAGCTCGATCTCGAACACTTGGTTGACGACGTCAAGAACCTGCCAGAGACTCAGCGCACCGCATTGATGCTGCGCGAAATGGGCGATCTCTCGTATGACCAGATCGCTGAGACGATGGACACTTCGATTCCGAGCGTCAAGTCGCTGCTTGTACGCGCGCGCGTTTCGCTTGCCGAGGCGGCAGAATCGCGGCGCCTCTCCTGCGACGAAGTACGACTCGAACTCGGTGCCGTTGCCGAGGGTCTGCAAAAGCTTTCGTCACCCGCCCGCCGTCACGTCTCCGATTGCGAGCGTTGCCGGTCGTTCAAGAAGGAGCTTTCGACGACCAACCGCAAGCTCGCAATGCTTGGTCCGGTCGGTGCCTTTGCCGCATTCAAGGGCCTTCTGGCGCTGAAGCTTTTCGGCGGCGCAGGCTATGCCGGCTCGACGGCAGCAGGCGGAACCGTCGTCGGTGGATCAGCTGCCGGCGTTGGTGTTGGTGGTGGCGCCGCAGCAGCAGCTGCGGCCGCAGGTGGCGCAGCGGCCGGTGGTGGCGCAGCGGCCGGTGCAGCAGCCGGTGTCAGTGCCGTCGCCGCCAAGGTCGGTACGGGATTGGTCGCAGCCGCGATCGTGACCGGTGGCGTCGCGCAGGTTGCCAAACAGGACACCACTCCCGCCAAGGTCGACAGCCGTCCAGCGATCGCGGCATCCACACCTGCACCGCAGGCCAGCAGTAAGACCGGCGGCGCCGTCGCCGGTGACCTGCCACCGGCCGCGCCAGCGGTCCCAGCTGTTGCACCAGTGGAACCGACGGCTCCGGTGTCAGTTCCTGATCCGGCGATCCCGGCCGTCGCGCCGCCGACGGCTGGTGGCAAGCCAGTGATCGACAAGGAGACGACCGACGTCGTGCTCGACGACGACAAACCGACGATCAGCAGCCCGACGTCAGTCATCGAAAGTCCCGGTATGCCGACAGCACCTCCGACGGCGACCGTCCCACCGGCCGTCACGCCGCCTGCACCTCCTGCACCGGTTACACCGCCTGTGACCGAGCCCGTGACACCGCCAGTCACTCCGCCTGTGACGGCACCGGACACTCCACCGGCAGACAGCGGTTCCACCGGATCGACCGGTCCAACCGGTCCCTGACGGTTACTCGTCGAAGCTCGCTAGTTGCGGTGCCCAGGCGGTGCCAGAAAATGCGGTAGCGCGCATTGTTGGTCTTCGATGAAGTCCTAATCACGACCGCGTGAGATGCCGATATATGAAGCATCACACGCAACCCACGCGGAACAGTTGCTCCGAGACTGTGAGGAAGCGTGACCGTGAGAAGGGACCGGGCAGATGATCAATTGGGATAGAGAACACCAGCGGGTATGGGTTGCAGGTTGGAGACTGCACCACGGATTCACCGGCGCAGTTCTTGCAGTTGCGGGCGGCCTTTTGATGGCGCACGACTGGAAGGACCGCTACGACTGGATCGTCGACCGCAGCGACGCCCGATAGGCGTCCACGAAGCTAATCCGAGCGCCTCGAATCGAGGCGCTCGCTGATTTCCCATCCGACAGCGACACCGACGAGCATTCCCAGTCGCGTCTGTTCCAGAACGAAGTTTCGTAGCTCAGCAATCCGTTGTTCCTGATCGGGAACGGTTGCCGTGCGCAGCACGACGCTTTCGTGGGCGTCGTCGAACCATCCGCCGGCCTTCAGCGCGCCATCAAGCAGCTGTTGCAGTTGCGGCGCGATCTGCTCGAGCCGTCCTTCGATCGCGTCGAATCCACTGACCTCACCGAGACCCTCGATCACCTCTTGCAGGTCTTCCTTGCTGAACTGTTGATCGGTCATCGCCCGATCATAGGTCTCAGGCTGGCGATTCGGCGACTGCCTTCAATTGCGCGAGGCCCTTTTCGAAGTCCGGTCCGACCATTCTGTCGATCGTCCAGATCTTGCCCATCAACTTCATCAGACCTGTTTGCCGGCCGCGCATCCGCCAGGTCACGGTCGTTCCGCCACCCGCGGCTTGCTCCAGCTCGAAAATCGTCACGTTTTTGGCCTTCATCGGTTTGAGGAAATGTAGATCCAGCTCGACGCGGCTCGACGGTTCGGCCACGGTGATCTCCATCTTGCCCTCACCCACCTTGCGATTTCCCTTCCAGGCATACTTCGAGCCAACGCCGATCTCCGGGCCGCTGTAATCGCGCTCGAGGTTCGGGTCCATGCCCTCCCATGGCGACCATTCGGACCAGCTCTTGAATCGCGCGATCAACGCGTATACGCGTTCTGCTGGCGCGTCGACGTCGGTGCTGCGCACTACTTCGAAACTGCCGTCAGAAGCCATCGGCCCTCCCACTTCGGATTCGCTTTCGGGCGAATTCTAGAAACGTCGTCCGTCCGGCGCGTACATGTCGGAGGTTCTGCGGCGACGTACACTTTGTTGTGTTGGGGGCCATAGCTCAGTTGGTAGAGCGCCTGCTTTGCAAGCAGGAGGTCGTCGGTTCGAACCCGTCTGGCTCCATCAGGTCATGAATCGCGCGAACTCGCCGTCGCGTTGCGCGTCGACGGTCTCGCGCTATGCATGACCTGATGGTTCGGGAAAGTTTTGCCTGAGGCGATCGGTTTTGGATTGGCTGCGCCGCTGCGGGGTGGTGTTCAGGCGGATTCGAGCTGGAGGGCGGCTTCGTAGCGTTTGTGTTCGGCCACTTTCGCCTCGTGCAGTTCGTTGTCGGCACGTTCGAGAAACGCTTCTGCGACTTCTCCGGGCCGGAGGATCACTGTACCGATGCTCGCCGTCGGGGTGATGTCGGGCGCGATGCTCGATCGCACTTCGCGTATTCGGGCGGCGATGCGTGTGGCCAGCATCGCCACCTCCAATTCGTCCTTGATCGCGACGACGACGGCGAACTCGTCGCCGCCCCGCCTGGCAATGACATCGTTGTCACGGGTGGCCGATTCGATCGCGCGTGTCACGGCCACAAGGGTGCGGTCTCCCAGCGTGTGCGAATACTTGTCGTTGACGCTCTTGAAGTCGTCGAGGTCGACGAAGAACATCGCGATCGTCTCGCCGGTGTCCTCGCAGTGATCGACCAACTCGGCGACGCTTCGGCGCAGGCCGCGGATGTTCTTGGCGCCGGTCAACGGGTCGACGACCGAAAGCTCGACCGCGTGAGCCGTGAACTCTCGTGCCAAGGCGCGAGCCTTGGCCAACATCGCCACGAGCACCAGTGTGATCACGGCGGTGAAGACGATGCGCTCGGTCGTGAAGCTGTAGGCCGAGCTGATCAGGACGAATCCGAACAGTCCCATGCCGAGCACGAAGTACGGCAGCGCACGGACCGGTTTGAACGCGTAGAACGCCGCGACGATCGGGACGAGGTACAGATCTGCCATTGAGGCGCGCACCTCGGTCACTGACAGGGCAATCACGGTTATCAATGCAGTCGTCAAGAGCAGGGCGACGTGCATCGGTAGCTCGCCGGTGTCGCGGCGCGCGAGCGCGAGTGAAATTCCGCCGATGCCGACCAAACCAACCAACGCTGCCGCTGGGATCGGCTCGAAGAACACGCCACCGCTGGCGGTAAGCCCTGAGAGCACGAGGGAGAAAACGGCAGAAACGACCAGGATCGTCACGACCTGCCAGGAGGATGCCAACCCGAGTACATGCTTTATCGCCCGCGCCATCTGTAGGTCGTCGCGGCGCGCGCCATCTCGGAGATTCGGGGCTTCCAGCGCCACCCCGCGCTGCCCGCGGACGCGGCGCGTTTCTTCAACCTGATCGCGGCGCTCCGGATGTGCCTCCAGCTTCGCTTGATGGAGTGCCGAGTCTGCGCTCATCATGAACTCCTCCACGGAGTCACCTTCCGAGTAGGTGACAAACCCGACGCTGCCCGTTGGTGTCACATCGGGACAGACCTCCAATCGTGCGCGTCGAATCGCGAGGCGCAGCCGATCGGCGTAGACATTCATGTCGTGATTGCCCGGATCAGGAACGAAGACCGAGAATTCGTCTCCGCCCCGGCGCGCAACCACATGGCCGTGCTCGAGCTCATTCTTGATCGCGTCGGCAACTCTGCGCAGTACCTCATCGCCCAGTGAATGGCTGAACTCATCGTTGACGCGCTTGAAGTCGTCGAGATCCATCGCGAACAATGTCGGCGCGACGTCGCCCTTTTGGCGAGATCCGACGGTCGTGGATATCACCTCTTGCAGTCGTCGCACGTTCGCGACGCCGGTCAGTGGATCGACGACCGCGAGTCGGCTGTTGATCAACGCAATGTTGCGAATCTCCTGTTGCGAGACGATCGTCGCGACGCCGATCGCGAACAGCATCGTCGACGTGATGATCGTGTGCGCGGTCGGGTCGCCGGAAAAACCCGCGAGAACGGCGGCCGTTGCGCCGGTACAGAAAACGAGATACGGAATCGAGATTCGAGCCTCGTAGAGGTAGACCACCGCCAGCAGGGGATAAAGGATCAACAGGCTGAACGCGCTGAGCGGCTGGCCGACCAGCATCTCGCCGACCAGAATGATCGCCGTTCCGCAGCCGATCCTGAACTGCGCACCCCAGTCCGCATCGGGAATCCAGCGCGCCGCCGCCACGAATGAAATCGCGAGCAGAAACGAGACCGTCCCGAGAATTCCGACCGAGGTCGGGACCCAGCCGGCAATCCATGCGAGTGCGAAGAACAAACCGCCGGTG
>JBMYXO010000092.1:0-7782 GCA_049608465.1 Solirubrobacterales bacterium
TGGAGGGCGACAGCGGCATGCCCTGGATCGCGATGGAGCTGCTCCAAGGCTGCGATCTGGCCGAGCTGATCGAGCGCGAGGGGGCGGAGCGATTGGTCGCGGTCGACGATCTGCTGCGAGAATCCGGCGTTGCAGAGAAAGTGATCTACGACCTCGGCCTGGTGCGGTCGCTCAACTATTACACCGGCACAGTGTTCGAGGTGTACACGCCGACTTCCGGGTTCGCCATCGGCGGAGGCGGTCGTTACGACGACTTGGTTGGCCGTTTCGGACGAGACCTCGCGGCATTTGGTTTCGCGTTGAACATGGAGCGGCTGCACCTCGCGGCGATCGCCGAAAAAGAAGCGAGCGCCCACTGATGGCGTCACCCAACGTAATCGCCGCCGTTCCGCGCGGGACGCTGATGTCCGGCAGTCTCGACCTGCTTGAGACGATCGGTTACGACGTCGCAAAAGTTCGTGAAAACGATCGCAAACTGTTTTTTGCCGAACAGAACATCATCACGATGCGACCGAGCGACGTACCAACCTACGTCGAGCGCGGCGTCGCTGACATCGGAATCGTCGGTAAGGACGTGCTGATCGAGCAGTCCGATCGCGATCTCTACGAGCTGGTTGACCTCGACTTCGGCGCCTGTCGCATGGTCGTGGCCGTCGTCGAGGGAGATGAGCACGTAAGCGAACGGCAACTCCGTCGCCGCGGCTCTTTGCGCGTCGCAACCAAGTATCCGAAGATGACTGAGGACTACTTTGCGGCCTCCGGCAGGCAGGTAGAACTTGTGGAAGTCAAGGGGTCCGTTGAGTTGGCCGCGATCGCCGGTCTCGCGGACGCGATCGTCGATCTCACGGCCACTGGCATCACGCTGCAAGAAAACGGACTGGTGGTCAGTGAAGAGATCGCGAACTGCACCGCTCGACTGATCGCCAACCCGGGCTCGTATCGGCTCAAGTCACACGAAATCGATTCCGTGGTCGAGCAGCTTCGGTCATCCGTGGCCGCCAGGGTCGGCTAGGGGGGTCGGCGCAGATGCCGATCAAACGGTTTCCAACCGATGTGACAGCCAGTCAGATCCGCTCGCTCAGTCTTGTGCCGCCGACGGAAGTGGTGGCCGAAATCGTCGAAGCCGTGCGTTCACGGGGCGACGCAGCGGTTGCCGAACTCGAGCAACGATTTGACGGAACGGACGACCCGCGTCGCGTTTCATCCGAAACCATTCTGCAGGCGCGAGACTCGATCGACGACGATCTGCGAGCCGCAATCGAACTGGCGATCAACAACGTGCGTCAAGTGGCCGAAGGGCAATTGGCCGCAAATGGCGATCACATCGACGGACCAATTGTCGCCGACCAGGGTCAGTCAGTCGAGTACCGGCACATACCCGTGGACAGGGCCGGTGCATATGTACCGGGTGGCAATGGCTCGTACCCGTCGACGGCAATCATGTGTTTGACCGCTGCTCGCGCGGCGGGTGTTCGGAGCGTCGCCGTTGCCTCTCCGGTTCGAGAAGACGGAAACGTTGATCCGGCGGTGCTCGCCGTCTGCGCAATGCTGGACGTCGACGAGGTCTACCCGATTGGTGGAGCCCAGGCCGTCGCCGCACTCGCGCTCGGAACGGAGGCGATCGACGCCGTGGATGTGATCGTCGGCCCCGGAAACGCCTTCGTACAGGAGGCCAAACGCCAGCTCGTAGGCCACGTCGCAATCGATGGCGTAGCCGGCCCGAGCGAACTCGTGGTCGTGGCAGATGGATCGGCGGACGCTAACGCGGTCTCACTGGATCTACTGGCGCAAGCCGAGCACGGTCCTGACTCGCTGGTCGTGTTGATCTCGCCAGAGCCCGACCTGCTCGACGCGGTCGCCGATAGATGCGGCGACATTCCGGCCGAAATGGCGATCGTGCTTGCAAGCGACATGGAAAGCGCGGTCGCGCTCGCCGATGCCATCGCGCCTGAACACCTACAAATCAACGCTGATCCGGGGCTCAGCGAGCGACTGTCCGCACGCGTGCGAAACGCCGGATGCTTGTTCGTTGGCGAAAACGCCGCGACGGCCTTCGGCGACTATGTCGTCGGGTCGAATCACGTGCTCCCGACCGGTGGTGCTGCGCGGTTCACGAGCGGTTTGTCGCCGTCGACGTTCACTCGCCGGATGGCGGTGGTATCGATCCCCGACGAGGCGGTCGATGAGTTGTCAGAAGCAGGAGCAACGATCGCACGCGCAGAAGGTTTCCCGATGCATGCCGAATCGATGGAAGCACGACGAAAGCCGAAGACTTGAACTCACAACAGAACAAATCCTCCGGGCGAAGTGCAGAGGTCTCGCGCAAGACAGGTGAGACCGAAGTTTCTTTGTCGTTGAATCTTGACGGAAAAGGTGGGGGACAACGCGGCACCGGCGTGGGATTTCTCGACCACATGCTCGATCTGTTCGCGCGGCACGGAAACTTTGATCTCGAGGTCAGCGCTCGAGGCGATCTCGAAACCGGCGCTCACCACACCGTCGAAGATGTTGGAATCGTGCTCGGGCAGGCGATTGACCAAGCGCTCGGTGATCGCTCTGGCATCACGCGCTACGCCACGGCGACGATTCCCATGGACGAAGCGCGCGCGACCTGCAGCATCGACATCTCAGGTCGTCCGTTCGTCGCGTTCAATGACGGCGGACTACCACAGGTGACGATCGGCGACTTCGACAGCGAGCTCACTGAAGAGTTTCTACGCGCAGTCGCCAACAATGCCAACTTGACATTGCATCTGACGATCGAGGCGGGGACGAACGCACACCACATGGTTGAAGCGTCGTTCAAGGCGCTCGCACGGGCGTTGCGTGCGGCCGTCGCGATCGATCCGAATCAGGAAGGGGTACCTTCAACGAAGGGCACCCTTACGCAATGACAGACCTCAACCCGCTTACCGATACAGACATCACGATCGCCATTCTCGACTACGGGATGGGGAACCTACGGTCGGTTGAAAAGGCGATCGAACACGTTGGAGTGAAGGCACCGATCGTTGATGATCGTGACGCCGCAATGAACGCCGATGGGCTAATTCTGCCCGGCGTCGGCGCGTTTCCAGAGGCGATGAGGCGCGTTCGCGATGCTCGCTTCGACGAGTTGATCGCTGAAGTGCTGGCCGCCGGCAAGCCCGTCATGGGAATCTGCCTGGGAATGCAACTCCTGTTCGAAAGCTCTAGCGAACACGAGGGTGCCTGGGGATTGGGCCTGCTCCAGGGTCGGATCGACGCGCTTGATGCCGGCGATCTGAAGGTTCCTCAGTTGGGATGGAACGAGGTCCGCTGGACACGCAGTTCGCCATTAACAGACGGGTTGCCCAGTCCGAGCTACTTCTACTTCGCCAACTCCTATTCCGCGCGGGTGGTGAGTTCGGACGACGTCCTCGGCGAATCGGACTACGGGGCACCGTTCACCGCTGTGGTCGAGAAGCACCCGCTGTACGGCGCACAGTTTCACCCCGAGAAATCCAGCGCTCACGGCTTGCGGATGATGTCCAACTTCGCCCGAATCTGCGTCGCGGCCAAGGCGTCTGTGTCGGCGTGATCCTCTTTCCAGCAGTCGATATCCGCGATGGCAAAGCCGTTCGGTTGACGCAAGGTGACTACGGTCGCGAGCAGATCTATAACGATGACCCGTTGTCCGCGGCCGTCGACTGGGTGGCACAAGGCGCCACCCATCTACATGTGGTTGACCTCGATGGGGCCCTGCACGGCGAACGTCGCAACATCCAACATCTCAAGCGAATCGTTGACGAAACCGGCGTGCCCGTGCAGTATGGCGGCGGCCTGCGCGACATCGAATCGGTGCAGAACGCGCTCGAAGCCGGTGCATGGCGAGCTGTGATCGGCACGGCGGCGTTTCGCGACAGAACCCTGGTCGAACGAGCGGTGGAAGCGTTCGGAGACCGAATCGTCGTATCCGCAGACGCGCGTGACGGGCGTATCTCGGCACAGGGGTGGACCGAAGCGACGGACCTCGCTGTCACCGACGCCGTCGCGGATCTCCACGCGATCGGAGTTCAAACGTTCGTGTACACAGACATCGCCCGTGATGGGATGCTCGACGGTCAGGATCTCGCAGGCATGCGTAGCGTCGCGACGGCAGCCGGAAGCGGGAGCGTGGTTGCCTCTGGCGGTGTCGGAACACTCGATCACTTGGCAGCCCTGGTCGAGCTGAACGTGCCGAACATTTCTGCGGTGATTGCCGGGAAGGCGCTCTATGAGCGGAAGTTCACGATCGCGGAGGCTCGCGCGGTCCTCGAAGAAACTTCGCGTTCGTAGGATTGAAGTTGAGATGCCGCCGCTCAAACGCGTAATTCCCTGCCTCGACGTTGACAACGGTCGCGTCGTGAAGGGCACGAACTTCGTGGATCTGCGAGATGCAGGTGATCCAGTTGCGCTCGCCGAGCGCTACGACGAAGAGGGTGCCGACGAGGTTGTCTTCCTCGACATCACGGCAACTTCGGATGACCGCGACACGATCGTCGATCTGGCTCGACGCGCCGCCGACAACGTCTTCATTCCCTTCACGATTGGCGGCGGCATACGATCCGTCGAGGACGCGCAGGCGGTGCTTGACGCCGGCGCCGACAAGGTCGCGATCAACTCGGCCGCGGTGAAACGACCGCGATTGATCGGCGAAATGGCGGAGGTTTTCGGAAGTCAATGCGTGGTGCTCGCGATCGACGCCAAGCGCACCGAGGAGCCGGCTCACGGTCGCTCTGGCTGGGAAGTGTTTACCGCCGGAGGCCGCCACGCGACCGGCCTCGATGCGATCGCGTGGGCGATCGAAGGTGTCGAACGTGGCGCGGGGGAAATCTTGCTGACCAGCATGGATCGCGACGGCACGAAGGACGGCTACGACGTCGAGCTGACTCGAAAGGTTGCCGAGTCAGTCTCCGTACCGGTGATTGCTTCTGGTGGCGCAGGGAGTCTTGACGATCTGGTCGAAGGTGTCGCGGAAGGGAAGGCCGAGGCCGTTCTCGTAGCCTCCCTGTTCCATTTCCGGGAGCACTCGGTCGCCGAAGCCAAATCGGTGATGACCGACGCCGGGATAGCCGTGCGCCAGATCTCTTGACTCGGGTCGGGCGTCGTCAACGTTGCTTGCGCAGCGCAGCGCGTCGTTCCTTCGCTTCTCGTCGATAGTTCCGCCGCGGCACGTACGCCGAAACCGACTCGTACCCGGTCAGGTAGATGCGACTGCCGTCGGAGATCGCCGGGTTGTAGGCGCCACTGCCGCGGGCAAACACGCGTTTGCCGGTTCGGGTGTTGAGGCCATATGTGTTTGTGGTGTCGATCGTCGAGAAGTAGACGACGTCGCCGACCACCGTCGGAGCGCCGGAGATCTTTCCGCCGGATGAATAGCTCCAGCGGACGCCGCCGGTTCTGGCGTTCAACGCATAAAAAGTTCCCGAGTAGGACCCAAAGAAAATCGTTGGACCGAGTTTCGCGACGTTCTCGGCCGCCGCGGCGCCGTAAACGTAGGTTCCTGTTCCCTTGGACCAGCCGAGCGCGCCACTCGACGCAGAGAAGGAGTACATCTTGCCGTCGGTGTTGCCAACGTACACTCGCCCGTAAGCCACGGTCGGAGTCGCATAGAAGTTGCCTGATCCGAACCCGAAACGCGCACCGCTGGTGCTGCTTCGCCAGATGCGCGAACCGCTTCCGGCGCGAACGGCGTGCACCGTACCGCCATACGCACCGACAAAAATACGTCCCGATGCGTATGCCGGACCGCCCTTGATCGCTCCACCCGCATCGTAAGTCCAAATCGTTCGACCGGTCTTTTGGCGCACGCGGAACAACTTTCCGCCTTCGGTGCCGAAGACCACGGTGTCACCGAGCACCATTGGCGAGGATTCGCTGCGGGATCCGAGATTTTTTGCCCAATGGATTCGACCGGTCTTCGCGCTCATCGCGACGATTCGCCCGCTCAGGGTCACGACAAAAATCCTGCCGTTGTCGTAGGCCGGCGAGGACGCATTCAGTTTTCCGATTTTGCGCGTCCAGATCTGCCGTCCGGTTTTTGCGTCGATCGCGTAGACGCGGGAGTCCTTGCGGACCACAAAGAGAACACCGCGAACGAGGATCGGCGAGAACTCAAGCAACTGGTTCGCGTTGAATCGCCAGAGCGGCCGCAGCGGTGGGCCGACGTCTGCGGCGAGCGCCCGCTGACGATCGGACTTGTAGCCGTAGACCGGCCAGACGAACGTTTCGGGTCTGATCTGTACGCCTCTTGGTTTGGATGGGGCCTTAAACTCGACGTTCGGATTGGAAACGTCCTTGTTCTTTCCGGCCACCCAGATGTAGAGCATGATCGCGAGCACCCCGATGCCGAGCATCAGCGCGCTGAATCTGACCAGTCCATCTACTCGTTTCCGCGGCACGTTTCGAAGATAAATGCCGAGCCGGGCGACCTGTCCACCAACAAAGAAGCCGATGCCCTACTTACCCGAAGCAAAAACTGAAGCACTGAAGGCGATCCCCGGAGCCGCTCGGCTGCTCGCGTCGGTCGGCGATCGGCCCGGTACCTATCTCGTCGGCGGGGCGGTGCGCGATCTGATGCTCGGATTCGCCCAGTTCGACTTCGACATCGTCGTGGAGGGCGAAGCGGCAGAACTCGCCGACCATCTGGTCGCCACGATCGGTGGACGAACGCGCAAGCACGACCGCTTTCACACCGCCACGTTCTATTCGGACGACGGCGCTCTGAGCGTCGACATTGCGACGGCGCGGACCGAAACCTATGCCAAACCCGGCGCCCTACCAGAAGTGTTTCCGTCGGACCTTGAGCACGATTTGGTGCGACGCGACTTCACCGTCAACGCGATGGCGTTGTCCATCTGGAACGAACGACTCGGTGAGTTGAAGGAGTATCCCGACGCAAGCGCGGACCTCGCGGCGCGCGTTCTGCGTGTAACTCACGACATGAGTTTTGTCGACGATCCGACTCGGTTGTTTCGACTTTTGCGCTACGGCGCGCGGCTGGGATTTTCGGCAGAGCCACACACCGAGGACCTTGCCAGAGCTGCCGTCGAATCCGAGGCACCGTCGACCGTCAGCGGCACGCGGCTCGGCGCAGAGTTGATCGATCTGCTGGCGGAGCGAGCGGCGCTTGTCGCGATCGACTCGATGTACGCGCTCGGCCTCGATCGTGCGGTCCACCCGAAGTTTCACGCCGACGAATACGTGGCCGCGCGGGTGCTCAGCAACCTTCCCGACGGGGTCAGGCAGGAGCTTGTTCTGCTGGCGCTTTGTGCGCGCTCGATGGATGCGGAAAGCGCAAAGCCTTGGCTGCGTGATCTTGGACTGAACCAAAAGGATGCCGCGATCGTGCTCGAAGGCATCACTCAGGCCGAACTGGTGACTGTCGAACTGAGCGATGACGTTTCGGCCGCCGAAGTCGCCTCGGCGCTGCGCAGGTATCACCCCGAAACGCTTTGCCTCGCAGCTGGCCTCCCGTCGACGCCGCCGAAGTATGCATCGATGATGCGTGAATGGCTGGGGGATCGTTCCGCAGGACGACTGGAGATTTCCGGGGCAGATCTGCGTGACGCCGGAATCGGCGAAGGACCCGCGATCGGCAAGGCACTCTCGTCGACGCTCGACGCCACCTTGAATGGTGAAGTGAGTGGCCGCCAGGAACAGCTCGAACACGCGCTTCGGATCGCACGTGAGGAGCGAGAAACGGTTTGATCGAGTTCGAACTACCGAACGCAACGGGTCTGTTCACCACCCGCACAGGCGGCGTGAGCGGTGATGGCTACG
>JBMYXO010000093.1:0-7648 GCA_049608465.1 Solirubrobacterales bacterium
ACGGTGAACTCAAAGTGAGCCGTCAGTGACCCGTCGGCCGAAAAGACCGACCATTTGTCTTCACCAACGAATATTTCCGGCTTGCCAGCGTTGACCATCGGTTCGATCGCGATCACCATGCCCGCCTTCAGCTCTGGTCCGGTACCGGGCGTTCCGTAGTTGGGTACCTGCGGCTCTTCGTGCATCTGCCGGCCCACGCCGTGACCGATCAGCTCTCGGATGATCGAGAATCCAGCCTCTTCGACGCGCGTTTCGATCGCGTGTCCAACGTCGCCAAGGTGGTTGCCGACGCGGCATTGGTCGACCGCATCAAACAACGACTGTTTGGTCGTGTCCATCAGGCTGTCGGCGATCGCCGTCGATTCACCACCGACCGGAACCGTTATCGCGGCGTCGGCCACCCATCCGCCGAGAGTCACACCGATGTCGATCGAAAAAATGTCGCCAGCGGTCAGTTTTTCGTCACCAGGAATTCCGTGGACCACCATGTCGTTGTTCGAAGCACAGATCGAGCCGGGGAACCCGCGAAAACCTTTGAATGAAGGGATCCCGCCGCTCTCGCGGATGAACTTCTCGACCGCTTGGTCGACTTCCATCGTCGTGGCACCGGGTTGCGCTGTATCCACGGCGAGCTTGAGCGCCTGTGCCTGGACCGCGCCGGCGACGGCCATCTGGTCGAGCTGTTCAGGTGTCTTGAGGTTGATCACAGCCGGTGATCAGAGCGTGTCTTCGAGCCGAACCGTCGCGACGAGGGCGCGGATGTGGCGGTAGACCTCGTCGGGATCGCGGGTACCGTCGATTCTACGAACCAGACCTTTGTGCTGGGCCTCCGGGCGGTCGTAGTAGCCGATCACGGGCGCCGTCTGGTCGTGGTAGACCTTCAGGCGATTGGCGATCGTCTCGGGCTTGTCGTCGTCTCGCTGGATCAATTTTGTTCCGTCGATGTCGTCAACACCCTCGTGCTTGGGCGGGTCAAATTTGACGTGGTACGTACGGCCGGTGGTCGGGTTGATGCGGCGACCCGAAAGCCGGTCGATCAGGTCTTCGTCCGGCACTTCGATCACCACGACCGCCGTCAACTTGCGGTCGGCGGCGGTCATCGCAGCGTCGAGCGCCTCGGCCTGCGGGACGGTGCGCGGAAATCCGTCGAGGATGAAGCCGCGCTTCGCGTCGTCCTGCTGGAGGCGATCCATGATCAAGTTGACGATCAAATCATCGGGCAACAGTTCGCCCTTGTCCATGTACTGCTTGGCCTGCGTGCCCAGCTCGGTCCCGTCCGCGACGTTCTGGCGCAGGATGTCGCCGGTCGCGATGAACGGCAGATCGAAGTCCTTGACGAGGCGACTTGCCTGAGTTCCCTTACCAGCTCCGGGCGGTCCGACCAAAACTAGATTGAGCTCTGAAGACATCGAATGTTCCTGTCGCTGTGGCCTGAGAGCGCGGTTGACGATCGATGGCGGTCGATGCCGGTCAGCGCTGCGGATCGCTGACATTAACAGGGAGTCGGCGCACGGTCAATCATGCGCGGCCACGCAGTCTTCGTGTCGCTTGCGCAAACTTTGCGATCCGTGAAAGCTCCTCGCCCAACCTACGGAAAGTGTCTTCGTGTCTGGTCAACAGCACGTGAATCTGACGCAATCGAAACTCGATGTCGCCAGCCAGCAATCGCAACTCGCGAATGTGATCGAGCGTCTCATTCACCCGGTCGTGATTCTCGCGATCAACCTCCGAGATCGCAAGAGCGACCCGAGCCGGGGAAATCTCACCCGCTCGCATCGCGCGCTCGAGGTAGCGATCGAGCACCTCCGCATCCGACGATCGCATCGTCTGTCGATCGGACACGATGTTCCCGTAACTCGCGGATGCATTTGGTCGCAGGTGATAGTTGGCCAGAACCTCGCGAATCACGTCCACGCGATTGCGCTCGAGAACGCGAAGCAGAAACATCCAGTCGACTGCCGAATTCAGCTGCTCGTCGTAGCCACCGACTGCACGGAACGCTTCGGAGCGCACTAGGAAACCGATCGGCGGGAACGGGTTGCAAATAAGCACCGACTGAAAGCTGACTCGCTCGAGATGCGGATTGAATGGTTGGGTCGAATCGATCTCGATGCGCTCGTCATCGACGAGGCGTTCCTCGATCTTGTCCAGACGTACTGCAACACCCGCCACGTCCGACTCCGCATCCGACATGTGTTCGACGACGCGCGTCAGAAAGGTCGGATGCCAAGTGTCGTCATCGTCGTGCACCACAACGAATTCGCCGAGCGGCGGTGGAAATGCCGCGTTCACGGCCGCCCCGGGCATTAGTCGCGCTTTGGAGTGGACGACGCTCGCTCGCCCGGCGAGTCGTTCAGCGAACTTTGCGACGACTGAATCGACCACGCCAGGATCACCACCGTTGTTGAAGATCACCAGTCGCCAGTCGTTGAATGTCTGCGCGAGTACGTCTTCGATCGCACGCGTCAGCATCAGCGGACGCTCGTACGTTCGGACGCCGATCGTTACCTGCGCGGCGTTCGTCACGATCGGTTCCTGCGCGGCGTCAGACGTCCGGCCAGCTTTCGCATACCGACCACCGGTGCCAACATGGATTGCAATCTTCGAAACGCTTCGTCGTGAGCTTCAAGGATTTCGCGATCGTGGGCTGCGTTGTGCGCGGTATCGCCGCCGAGCAGCCGTAGCTCGCGCACGTGATCGAGCGATTCATTGATCCGCCCGTGATTTTCGCGATCCACCACCGAGATCGCCGCGGCAACCTCTGAAGGAGCGATCGCACCTTCGCGCATTTTCTTCTCAAAGAAGAAATCCCGATACCGCGCGTCACCGTCACGAATGAGCAGCTTGTCGGCGATCGTGTTGCGATGAGATCCGGCGGTCGGCTCGCGCTCGTGACGGGTCGCGAGTTCTTCACGAATGACGTCAATGCGCACGACCGACAGCAATCGCAGGATCATGAAGGCATCTTCGCCCGTACGAAGCCCTTCGTCGTACCCGCCGACTCGTTCATAGGCAGAGCGCCGAAGCAGGAAAGCGTTAGAAGCGAGCGGGTGGCTGATGAACGCCGACTGAAAATTCACGTGCTCGAGGTTCGGGTTGAAATCCTCGACGCGCAGAGTCTCGATCGTTCCGTCGTCGGCGATGCGTTCGAAAGCCCTTCGAACACGAGTGGTCACGCCGCCGACTTCGGCCGGGGCTGCCGTCAGATGGCCGACGGTCCGCTCCAGGTATTCGGGCTCCCAGGTGTCGTCGTCGTCGATCAACGCGAGCAGTTCGCAGTCACTCGATCGGAAGGCCAGATCGGCAGCGGCGCCGACCCGTAGACCCTGCTGCAAATGGATCACACGGACGCGGTCACGCAGGTCCGCCGCTCGCTCAGAAACCACTTCGTCGACCGGGCCTGGGGCACCTCCGTTGTTGACTATTACGATCTCCCAGTCCTCGAACGTCTGCGAAAGGACCGAATCGATCGCACGCCGAAGTAGCAGTGGTCGTTCGAAGGTCCGTGTCGCGATCGTCACCGCCGGTGATGAACTCATTTTTCGCGTTTCCTCCTGCCGGTGAGGGTCGCGCGGACCCGAGAGGCGAATCGTCTCATCCGAAAGATCTTCTGAAGGATCACTCCGAGCTGGGAAAATGTTGAGTCGTACCGCTCGAGCAGACTCAAGATGTGTTTCGTGCGATCGTCGATCTCTGCGAACTGGAGGCGCAACGAGCGGACGTGATCGAGGGTCTCATTGATGCGGGCGTGATTTTCTCGATCGACCTCGGAGATTGCCAGCGCGACATGAGCAACGTCGACCTCCCCGCTTCGCATCGGCCGTTCCGTGAAGCGATCACGAATCGATGCGTTGTCGTCGCGTACCGCTTGTTCGCGAGACGAGATGTTTGCGTACCGAGTGTCGCCGTCATAGCGCTCGTAACGGATCGCGAGCGGTTCGGGAATCACTGCGATTCGACCATGAGTGAGCAGACGCAAGAGGAATTCCCAATCGTCACCCGTGCCAAGTGTCTCGTCATACCGACCGACCGATTCGAGCGCACTACTGCGGATCAGCAGAGCGGTCGGCGGCGCGGGGCAACCCATCAGCGCATTCTGAAAGCTGGTTCGCTCGAACGTCGGATTCGAGACGCGCCTGCTCAACTCCTCGATCGAGCCGTCTTCATGGACTCGTTCACTGGCGCGAATGAACTGCGTCGCGACGGCCACGACTTCGTTCTGCTCCGCGCGTAACCGGTCGACGCAGCGTTGGAGAAACTGCGGCTCCCAGGCGTCGTCGTCGTCAAGCAGGGTGTAGTGCTCGCCGAGCGGTCCGGCGATCGTGGCGTTGGCGGCGGCTCCGATGCTCCGACTGGCACGCTCATGGATCACTTCGATTCGGCCGTCAAGTCGATCGCGATGTTTGTCGACCACGCCGTTCACGACCGCGGGATCACCGCCATTGTTGAGCAGCACGATCTTCCAGTCCGCGAACGACTGGTCGATTACGGACTGAATCGCTCGCTCCAGCAAGAGCGGGCGCTCGAAAGTGCGAATACCGATCGTGACGGCGGCTGGGCCGTTCACAGCGCTCGCTCGCGGGTCAGTTGAGGAAGCCCTCGTAGTTGCGCATCTGCAACTGGGCTTCTAGTTGTTTCATCGTGTCCAACGCGACGCCGACGGTGATCAGAATCGAGGTACCACCGAAGAAGAAACTGGCACCGGTCTGGTTGATCAGGACCATCGGCAGAGCCGCAACTGCGGCAAGGTATAGCGCCCCCGGGAACGTCAGACGGGCGAGTATTCGGTCGAGGTACTCGGCCGTCGGCAAGCCCGGACGCACGCCTGGGATGAACCCGCCGTATTTCTTCAAGTTGTCGGCCTGCTCGCGCGGGTTGAAGGTGACGGCTGTGTAGAAGTACGTGAACATGATGATGAACAGCACTTCACCCACGATGTAAGCGGTTCCGTTCGGGTTGAAGAAGTTGGCGATGCTCTGCGCCCAAGGCGTCTGGATCAGGGTGGCGATCGTCGGCGGGAACGCCATTATCGACGCGGCGAAGATGATCGGGATCACTCCGGCCATGTTCACGCGCAGCGGCAGATAGGTCGATCCACCCTGCGTCATCTTGCGTCCAATCTGACGCTTCGCGTACTGAACCGGGATTCGGCGCTGGCCCTCCTGAATGAAGACGACGGCGAGAATCACGGCGAGCGCTATGAACGGCATCATCAGTTTGAATATCTGGTCGGTGCTGTTCCACCACGCAGATACTCCGCCGGGCAGCCCAGAAACGATCGAGGCGAAGATCAAAAGCGAGATTCCGTTGCCGATACCGCGCTGCGTGATCAACTCACCGAACCACATCAGCAGGACTGTGCCGGCAGTCAGGCAGGTGGTGATCATCAGGAGGTTGCCGAACCCGGTGTTGGTTATCACCGAGTTCGTCTGGTTCGAGAAGAGCGCGACGTAACCGACCGACTGGCCCGCGGCGAGTCCAACCGTGAGGTAACGCGTGTATTGGGTGATCTTCTGCTGACCCACTTCACCTTCGCGTGCCAATTGTTCAAGCGTCGGCGAGACGACGGTCAGCAGCTGCAGGATGATCGATGCCGTGATGTACGGCATGATTCCGAGCGCAAAAATCGAGAGACGCGAAAGGCTTCCACCGGAGAACAGGTTGAGGAAGCCAAGGATGTCGCCGCTGTCAAACTGGCCTTGGAACTCGGCGAGCGCGTCGAGGTCAACACCGGGAGACGGGACATACGAACCGACCCGGTAGGCGAGCAACATGACCGCCGTGAACGCGATCTTCTTGCGAATCTCCGGCGTACGGAATGCGTTGGCGATTGTCTGCAGCATTGAAAGCGCCCTCCCCTAGGCGCCAGCGCTGTCCGAACGGCCGATAACTTGGCAGCTGCCACCGGCGGCTTCGATCTTTTTCTTGGCCTCGGCGGAAAACTTCGCGGCCGTGACGTCGAGCTTGATCTTGATCTCGCCACGCCCGAGCACCTTGACCGGCACGCCCTTGCGCTTCGCGAGCCCATTGGTCGCAAGCGTTTCGGGATTCACCGTGTCGCCGTCCTTGAAAACGCGCTCGAGGTCGTCGACATTGACCGGCTGCGTCTGCGTACGGAAGGGCTCGAACGGCATCGAGGTCTTTTTCGTCGGTCCACGCAGCTTGCGCATGCGCATGTGGATCGGCGTCTGACCACCTTCGTATGCAGGTCCGGGCTTTCCACCCGAACGCGAACCCTGGCCTTTGTGGCCTCGGCCCGAGGTCTTGCCCGTGCCGGAGCCGTGGCCGCGTCCGACCCGCTTGCGCGGCTTGGACTGCCCAGGCTTCAAATTGTGTGTGCCGATCACTTCCTCGGAAGTCTCGGTCTTCTTGGCTTCAGCCATCTCTCTACTCCTCCACCGTGATCAAATGACGGACCCGGTGCAGCATTCCCCGAATCTCAGGGGTGTCCTTGACTTCGGTGGTGCTGTCGATCTTTCCGAGCTTCAATGAACGCAGCGTCTCACGCTGAGCATGATTCGCGCCGTTCTTGCTCTTGACCTGCTTGATCTTCAAGGTGTTGCTCATGACTTACCTACTTCAGGGGTGGTTGGCGCGGCGCTGTCAGTAGGTGCCGCATCAGCAGGCGTTTCTTCAGCCGGAGCCGCGGGCGCCGCAGCTTCTCCAGCGGCGCCGTCAACAGGTGCGGCTGCTTCAGCGTCTGCGGTTGGAGTCGCAGCGGATGCGGACTCGGCCGAGGCCGCGGACTCCGTCGAGCCCTCGCCCGCAGGCGCCCCCGCCGAGGACGAGGCCTCAACGGAGGCCTCTCCACTAGCTGAAACTTCATCCTCGACATTCTTCTTGCGAGGCGGTTCAATGCCGAGCACCTCGTGGACCGTCAAGCCGCGCGCCTTGGCGACATCCTCGGGACGGCGCAATGATTGCAGCGCGTCAACAGTCGCCTTCACAAGATTGATCGGGTTCTGTGAACCCAGGGACTTGGCGAGGATGTCGTGCACGCCCGCCAGCTCAAGGACGGCGCGAACGCCGCCGCCGGCAATCACTCCGGTACCGGTCGAGGCCGGCTTGAGCATCACTTGACCCGAACCGAAACGTCCGAGTGTGCGATGCGTGATCGTGGACTTGTACTTCGGCACTTCGAAGAGGTTCTTCTTGGCCTGCTCGACACCCTTTTGGATGGCGATCGGCACTTCGTTGGCCTTGCCGTAACCAATGCCGACGATCGACTTCTCGTCGCCGACGACCACGAGCGCAGTGAACGAGAAGCGACGACCACCCTTGACCACTTTGGCCACGCGGTTGATGTCGACAACACGTTCTTGCAGGTCGATTCCGTCGGGTGAAACGTTGGTGATGCGGTGCTTTACGGCCATGAAAAGTTTTGCTTCGTCTCTCTGGTTCAGTCTTGGTGGATTGGAAAAGTGCCCGGTCGCGTCCGATTACATTCGCCGCTAGACGGCGACGCCGCCCTCGCGCACGCCTTCGGCAAACGCCTTGACGCGGCCGTGGTACAGGTAGCCATTTCGGTCGAATACGGCGCTCTCGACGCCGGCCTTCTTGGCGCGCTCGGCGAGAACTTCGCCCGCCTTCTTCGCCTGGTCCTGGCCGGATAGCTTGCGCAGGTCGGCCTCGGTCCAATTGACGGATG
>JBMYXO010000094.1:0-7359 GCA_049608465.1 Solirubrobacterales bacterium
GGCCGTTGTCCGAAGAGACGTCCAGCGATGAGAGCAGCGCGCCGACCACGACCGGGTCGAACTGCGTACCTGCGTGACGTACGAGCTCTGCGCGGGCGTCGCTGATCGGCATCGCTTCGCGGTAGGGTCGATCGCTCGTCATTGCGTGGTATGCGTCGCAGACCAGGACGATTCGGCTGGCAAGCGGAATCTCGGATCCTCTGAGTCCGTCGGGGTAGCCGTTGCCATCCCAGCGTTCATGCTCGTGACGAATTGCCTTTGCGACGTCTTCGAGCCCCGGGATGCGCGCGACGATGCGCTCGCCTATAACCGGGTGCTGCTTCATCACTTCCCATTGCTGGTCGCTCAGTTTGCCGGGCTCATGCAGCACCTCGTTCGGAATTCCGATCTTGCCGATGTCGTGAAGCAGCGCGACGTCGGAGATCGACTCCACTTGGTCACCGGGAAGCGCCAGTTGGCCGGTGACCGCCGTTACAAGCTCAAGCGTTTCCGCTGAGTGTTCTCCGGTGTAGCCGTCGCGCGCAGATAGCGCAGCGCACAGGGCTTCGACGGTCGCCTTGAAGCGGCGTCGCTCGGTGCGACTGACGCCGCGCACGCGATAGGCAAGCACACCGACCAGCATCGAAGTGGCGAGGAACGTCGGCATGGTGACGATCAACTGCTCGAGACTGACGCTGCCGTCTCGCATGAGTTCCGCGCCGACGAAAACGCCGCTCCAAGCAATGAAACCGGTGACCATCACGGGCCACTGCCCCCAATAGAAAAACGCGAGAAAAAGCAACGGAAAAAGGTGAAAGGCCGATATGCCCGGCTTGTCGAGCACGACCGTGGCGATGCTGATGACGGCACTCGCGTAGGCGATCATCGGGAGGACCCACCAACGCTCTGCGCGCTGCCACGGCACAACCAGCGCGGCGACGAATCCGACTCCACAGAGGCTGAGCATGATCAAGCCACCTGTGGTGATCTCGTTCATGGAGACCAGGTAAATGCTCGCCAGCGCCGATCCAAGCAACCAAGTCCCGGCAACCAGACGGCCGACCCACACAAAAGTCTGCTGAGCCTCCGTCTTCCACCCTTGCCAGGTGGGAGCGGAGTCGTACTCAATGCTGGGCGTGTCATCTGCCACGTCTAGTCCTCATCCCTTGATTCTTTGTCCCACGGCCACTCTCCCCTGGACCGTACTGATCGCGCTTCGTCCTTGGCGACCTACGGCAGTATGACAATCCGCACAAGCAAATGCAAGACGAAAACGTGGTATTTGCGCGATTACTTGATTATGTCAATTCGCGGACATTCTGCCCGTGAAATGTCGCCACTAGACCATCGCCGCCGCAAGCTCGGCGACACGGAAAGTTCGCTCGACGTGCTTGGGTGCAGTCGGCTCGCTCATGTCCAAGACCTTCAGCAGCGCGCCGACGACGACGGGATCGAACTGTGTGCCCGCGTTTTGCGCGAGTTCGAGTCGCGCCTCCTCGATCGACATCGCGCGGCGATATGGACGGTCGCTGGTCATCGCGTGGAAGGCGTCGCAGACCAGCACGATGCGGCTGGCGAGCGGAATCTCCCCTGCTTTCAAACCATCCGGATAGCCGCCGCCGTCCCAATGCTCATGCTCGTGGCGAATCGCGCGCGCGACCTCCTCGAGGCCGGGAACCGTGGCAACGATTTTCTCTCCTATCTCGGGGTGAGTCTTCATGATCTCCCACTGCTCGGCGTTGAGCTTGCCCGGCTCGTGCAGCACCTCGTTGGGAATTCCGATCTTGCCGATGTCGTGCAGCAGCGCGACGTCGGAGACGTACTCGGATTCATTCTCGGACAGGCGGAGTTCGACACAGATCGCCTGGACGAACCAGAGCGTTTCGTGCGAGTGCGAGCCGGTGTATCCGTCGCGAGCGGTGAGGGCGGTCGAGAGCGCCTCAATCGTCGCCTTGTAGCGACCGCGCTCGGCAGAACGCATCGAGTGGAAGCGATCCGCCAACACCCCTGCGAGGACGGCGACACCCACCAGAGCTGGGAGCGTGACGATCAGCGACGACGCGGCGTCCGTCGACTCGCCGGTGACCACTGGAAGCGCGAATGCCGCCATCGCTCCGAGCATGTGCGGCACGACGATCCCGCGGTCACGACCGAAAAAGTACGTCAGCGCCATCATCGGCATCAGCAAGAGGATCGACAGCGTCGGCACCTCGAAGACGTAGACCGAAGCAACGATCACGATCACCGCGGCCCAAAACATCGTCAGCTGCCACCGAAGCGCGAGCTTGCGCCACGGAACCACCAATGCAATGACTCCCGTCAGTGCCATTCCGACGACCAGTAGCGCCGACCCAACCGTCCAGCGAGCGGTCGCAGATGCGTACCCAACCGCCGCCAGGGTCGCCACGAACATCGTGATGGCAAAGTTTCTGCCCACTACTTCGCGTGAGTCGTTTTTCTGCGCGTAGGCTGCGCCAACCGAGATTATGTTTTGAATCTTGGCGTCGGAGTCAGCCGCTTCGTTGGACTGATTTCCGGGCCGGGTGTCGGAAGAGTTCATAGACGTTCCCTGGCACCTGAATTTGCCGAAGCGTCGATCGGTGTGCACCGAAGACGAGTTCGAACGGTTTGATTTTGTTGTTCCGCGAAAGCCGGGGCCGGCGGCAGTTCGGGTTACTGAGAGGTCAGTTCGCCCTCTGATGCCGTATTCATTCCACGAACTCGAGATTTTGCAATTCGGCATGCGTGGCGGATCGTTGCCCGCCGCGCATGCCGCAATCGCAATTTCCGCCGGCTACACCCGTTGGATCAGCGTGGCGGTGCCGATGCCGCCGCCGCAGCACATCGTCACGAGTCCCCACTCCTTGTCGGCGCGCTCGAGCTCGTGCAGCAAGGTGGTGATCAGCCGTGCGCCACTCGATCCGAGCGGATGACCCAATGCGATCGCTCCGCCGTTGACGTTGACGCGGTCCCAGTCCGGATCCAACTCGCGACGCCATGCCGCAACGACGCTGGCAAAGGCTTCGTTGATTTCGATCAGGTCGATGTCGCCGATCGTCATGTTGTTGCGTTCGAGGATCTTCTGGGTCGCTGGAATCGGTCCGGTGAGCATGATCACCGGATCAACACCGACCGTCACCTGATCGACGATCCGCGCACGAGGCGTCAGGCCGAGCTCTTCGGCCTTGTTGCGCTCGGCGAGGAGCACCGCGGCGGCGCCGTCGGAGATCTGACTGGAGTTCCCGGCCGTCGTGACGCCGTCCTCCTTGAATGCCGTCTTCAGCGACGCGAGATTTTCTAGGGTCGTTTCACGTAGTCCCTGATCGGTCGTGTAGGTGGCGGTCGAGCCGTTGGCTCCGACCGTCATCGGCAGTACCTCGCGCTCGAATCGACCTTCCTCGGTCGCCTGCTGGGCGAGTTGCTGAGAACGCAATCCAAGCTCGTCCAACTCGCTGCGCGGGATTTCCCATTTCTCGGCGATCATCTCCGAGCTGATTCCCTGCGGAACCAGCTGGTAGCGCGCATAAAGCTCTTCCGTGAACGGCACTCCGACCAATTCGGTGATCTGCGGGTTGAAGCCGACCCCCATCGGAACGTGTCCGAGGTGCTCGACTCCACATGCGAGCACGACGTCGTCGGCACCGCTTGCGATCTGGCTGGAGCCGAGGTTCGTGGCGTGTTGGCTCGATCCACACTGCAAGTCGATCGTTGTCGCCGGCACCTCCATCGGCAGTCCGGCCTGAAGCCAAGCGTCGCGGCCAATGTTCAGCGACTGCTCGCCAATCTGCTGGACGCAGCCGGCGATGATGTTGTCGACCTTGATCGGGTCCAACCCCGCGCGATCGAGCGCGGCCTTCTGGACCGATCCGAGAAGTTCGTTGGGGTGCGTGTCCTTGTAGTAACCCTTTTCCTTGTGACCGCGGCCGATCGGGGTCCGCACTGCGTCGACGATCGTGACTTCGCGGCCTCCGCCGCTCTGCATGCTCATTGTCTTGCGCCTATCCTTCCGAAATCGCTTGGCCGGGCCGATTTATGAACCGCCCGGAACAGTTCGAAGATATCCATTCGGCGAAGCAAATCTTTCAGCAATGATCAGAGGGGGCAGTTGTGAGTGAAAGTCTTGGAATCGTAGGCAGCGGATTGATAGCGACCGGTTTGGCCGTTGCGTCGGCCTCGACCGGCGGTGACGTCGTGATTCGCGCTCGATCGGAGGCTTCCGTCGAGAAGGCGAAGGCGGCAATCGACAAGGCGACATCTCGGCTCGACGACCCGGATGCCGTCAAGGCACTGATCTCCCACACGACGGATCTCGCGGATCTTGCAGACCGCAGCTATGTGGTCGAGGCGGTCAGTGAGGACTACGAAATCAAGAACCCACTGCTCGCGGAGATTGCTGGCGCGATCGGTCCGGATGCCGTGCTTGCTTCAACCACTTCTTCCCTTTCCGTCAACAAGCTCGCCACGGCGGCGGGTATCGCCGAACGCTTCGTCGGATTTCACGTCTTCTCGCCGGTGCCGGTGATGAAACTGATCGAGATCGTCTATGCCGACGCTGCGACTGACGCCGTCAAGCAGCGGTCGCGTGACTTGTGCGAGGCGATCGGGAAGACCGGTGTCGAGGTGCCGGACACGCCTGGCTTCATCGTCAACCGCCTCTTGTTCCCCTATCTGTTTGACGCTGCACGCTTCCTGGAGACCAGTGGTTTGGAACCGGAAGCCGTTGACACCGCGATGAAACTGGGCGCGAACTTCCCGATGGGCCCGATCGCATTGCTCGACTACGTCGGACTTGACGTCTCGATCGCAATCGGCGAACAGATCGGTGTCGACATCCCCCAGAACTGCCGGGAGCTCCTCGCCGCCGGCAAACTCGGCCGCAAAACCAAACAAGGCTTCTACGACTACAACAAGTAACGACTTTGCAAAACCAGCCTCCCCAATTGGGGAAACTGGTTTTACGTGGTCTGGATTCAGTCGTCGTCCTTGAGGGCTGGTTGCTCGCCGGTGTCGTCGTGGGCGACTTCGGCTATGCGGACTGCTTCGATGCGATTCTCGCGGACGGATTCGACGCGAATCGAGTAGCCGTTCGCCCGGATCGCGTCTCCGCGCTTGGGCAGACGACCAAGTTCGCTGAAGACGAATCCACCAACCGAGTTGAAGGCGTCGCTGTCGACCGGCAACTCAATACCGTGGTCCTCGAGATCGACCAACGGCACGTGGCCGCGCACGAACAAGTCGCCGTTCGCGAGCCTACGGACGGCCGACAGCGCGGGGTCCGTCTCGTCGTCGATCTCGCCGACGACCTCTTCGACAATGTCTTCGACGGTGACGATGCCCACAGTACGGCCGTACTCGTCAACGACCACGGCCATCGACATCCGCTCGCGTTGCAGGTCGGCGAGCAGGTCGTCGAGCGGTTTGGTCTCGGGCACGATCAACGCGTCCTTGACGGCCTTCCCGATCGTTGCGTCCTCCCCCTTGCTGAGCATCAACCGAACCAGCGAGGAAAGATGGAGCACGCCTTTGATCTTGTCCGTCGAGCGCTCTTCGGTCACGGGCAATCGAGTGTGACCTGAGGAAGTACAGCGGCGTAACGCGACCTCGACTGTGTCGTCGATGTCGATCGTGACGACGGCAGGTATCGGTGTCATCACGTTGCGCGCCTCGTTCTCGTGAAGCTCGAAGACGCCGCTGAGCATGTGCGCCTCACCGGCGTCGAGTGTGCGGCGAGTACGACCGTGCGCGACCAACGCGCGCAGATCCTCGCCAGTCGCGCCGAGTTCCATTTCGCTGGCCGGCCGGATTCCGAACAGGCTGACGAGCCTGTTCGCCGCACCGTTCAGAACCGTGATCGCCGGGCTGAACATTCTTTTGAAGATCGAGAGCGGTCCGGCAAGCCAGCGAGCCGTCTCTTCCGGTTTGGCGATCGCAACGGATTTCGGTGCGAGTTCGCCGATCACGATGTGCAGGACGGTGATGACCGTGAACGCGATCGCCACCGAGATCACCACAGACGTGGCTTCGCCGAAAATATCCCCGAGCCAGGGTTCGATCAAATGACCGAGCGCCGGTTCTCCGACGAAACCGAGTCCGATTGAAGCCATCGTGATGCCGAGCTGGCAGGCAGAGAGATACGAATCGATCTGCGACATCGCGGTGACTGCGGCGCGGGAACGACGGGAGTTGCTCTCTTCCGCCTGAGACTCGAGCAGTGAGGCCTTGGCGCGTACGAGCGAGAACTCGGCGGCTACGAAGAAGCCGTTCAACAGCACGAGCAACATCGCGATCAGCAGCAACAAGGCGGTCATCGTGCCCGCCCCGATCCAGGCGCAAACGCGCGCGCCACGATGCCACGGACGGATCGCGTCATGGAAACTTTCGGCAGAGGACCACTTCTAGGTAGCGGGCTACTTCGCGGAGGCTCGTCGTCGGGCTCGTCCATCGGTCCGATCCAAGCTAGCAGGACGGGCGGGCGACGATCGATGGCTAGTCGACCGAGACAAGCGCGTCGATGTCGCGTGCCAGCGCGAAATCCTTACCGGTCAACCCGCCTTCAGAATGAGTGGACAGCGTGACGGTCACGTGCTTCCAGGAAATCGCCAGATCGGGATGATGGTTCGCCGCTTCGGCCACCGGAACGATCCGATTCACGAATTCAATGGCACCGACGAAGTCGCCGCAGTCCACGGTGCGCACGATCGCATCCCCGTCGCGCAGCCAGTCTGTGCGATCGTCCAACGCAGTGGCGATCTCCGCATCACTCAACCTTCCCATCCCCCCGACCCTACACCCGAGCCGCCCAAAACGCTGCGAACCCCGTGCGAGACGACATGCCGGGTGACGTGTCACTAGTGGAGTTGGCGCGATTACGTGAAGGGTTAGGGTTTGGTGGATGAGGATTGCGAGTCTTGTTCCTTCGGCGACGGAGCTGCTCTTTGCGCTCGGGCTGGGAGACGATGTCGTTGCGGTGACGCATGAGTGCGACTTTCCGCCGGAGGCGATCGATCTCCCGCAGTTGACAGCCAGCGTGATACCGGCGGGATTGGCACCGGCCGAGATCGATCAGCGTGTTCGTGCGCAAACGACCGAAGGGCTTTCGCTCTACACACTCGACGAGGAGCTGCTCGCCGAGGAAGAACCCGATCTGATCGTCGCGCAGCAGTTGTGCGACGCGGGCCTGTGGTACGACGCGGGGAACGCGTTCATCGTGAACGACTACCTCGACCACAATCCGCCTCGGGAGAAGGTGCTCGCTCAGCGGGAGAAGGAGCGGGTCAAGAAGGCGCGTGGCCGGGCGAACCAGGGCAGGTCGTCCCGAGGGCAGTTCACGGGGGAGTCCCTGGGGGACACCGATGGGGACACGGAGGGGGATTCCCACCG
>JBMYXO010000095.1:0-6953 GCA_049608465.1 Solirubrobacterales bacterium
GAATAGCCAGGCGTACGCCTGGACAGCGTCGTCAGTCGCTCACCTGCGATTGCAGGCTTCGCTCCCTGCCTCCTTGCCAGCCGTACGCCTGGGTGTTTGGCGCAGATACGGCGACCAAACTGATCTGTAGTGTCAGTTCCGAATGGATCTGACGGCGCTCGAACCCCTGCTTGCGCAAATCCCTCAGACCGTCGGTGAGCTTGGTCCCGGCGGGAACGAACAGCTGCTCTGGGCGCGTCAGTTGCAGGCGATGTCGCTGACGTTCCACATTCCGTTGGTCTGCTTCGGCATCGCCTTTCCGGCGATCGTCCTGTTCACCGAGGGGCTATGGCTGCGGACCGGGGACGAGACCTACAAACGTTTGGCCAAGCGATGGTCGAAGGTGATGATGATCTTCTTCGCGGTCGGCGTGGTCAGCGGCACGATCCTCTCGTTCGAGTTCGGAATCCTCTGGCCGGACTTCATGGCGACCTTCGGCGATGTCTTCGGGCTGGCGTTCGGGCTGGAGGGCTTCTCATTCTTCATCGAGGCGATATTCATCGCGATCTACGTGTATGGCTGGGATCGATTGCCGAGGAAGGTGCACTTCATGACCGGCATCCCGATCGTGATCACTGGAATCACCGGCTCGATGATGGTGATCGCTGTGAACGGCTGGATGAACAACCCGGTCGGCTTCGACATCATCAATGGTGCTGTGACCAACATTCAGCCGTGGAAGGCGTTGTTCAACGACTACTTCTGGCACGAGTTGGTGCACATGTATCTGGCGGGGTACATGGTCGTCGGATTCATCGTCGCGTCGGTCTATGCGGTGGCCTTTCTGCGCGGCGATCGTTCGCGCTACGTGCGGGCCGGGATGATCATCCCGCTGACCGCTGCGGCGCTCGTGGCGCCGGTGCAGTTGTTCGTCGGTGACTGGGCAGGGCGCGAAGTCGCCAAACACCAACCGTTGAAACTCGCGGCGTTTGAGGGTCTCGGTCAGACGACGAAGGGCGCGCCGTTCACCTTCGGCGGCCTCTACGACGCCGACACGGGGGAGATCAAGGGCGGGATCGCAGTTCCGGACATGCTTTCGTTGCTCGCGTATCACTCGCCGAACGCCACGGTGGAAGGACTCAACAGCGTGCCGCGCGACGACCAGCCCGGCGCGGTGAACGTAGTCCGATACTCGTTTCACGCAATGGTCGGCATCGGTTCACTGTTGGCGCTGCTGGGCGCGTTCTACCTGGCCGTCTGGTGGCGCTACAAACGGCTGCCGACGACGCGTTGGTTCTATCGAGCAGTGGTGCTCGCCGGCCCTGCTGCCGTGACGGCACTGATCTGTGGATGGATCGTCACCGAGGTAGGTCGACAGCCGTGGATCGTCTACGAAGTGATGCGGGTCAGTGATGCAGTCACCGACGCAGGCGGGTTGCGGACGATGTTCTTTGCAGCGCTGTTGGTTTACATCGCGCTCGGGGCGACGGTCGTCTGGTTGCTGCGCAGGTTGACCGGAGACGGCGCGTCCCCCGGATATCGACCACCGAATGCGAGCGCGGGCTGATGCTGCCAGAGATCTGCCTGTTTCTAGCGATGCTTGGATTGGTTGCCTACGCGGTCCTGGGCGGCGCCGATTTCGGTGCCGGATTCTGGGATTTGACCGCCGGCACCGCCCACGGCGGTGCGCGCGTACGCGGGGTGATCGAGCGATCGATGAGCCCGGTATGGGAGGCCAATCACGTGTGGTTGATCTTCGTTCTGGTCGTGCTCTGGACGTGCTTTCCAGTGTTCTTCGCATCGATCATGTCGTCGCTCTACATTCCGCTGATGATCGCCGCGCTTGGGATCATCCTTCGCGGATCGGCATTCGCTGTGCGCGGACAGGCCGCGACGATCAACGAAGCGCGCTGGTTCGGTGCACTCTTCGCAAGCTCTTCGGTGCTCGTCCCGTTCGCGTTCGGAACCGTCGTCGGCGGCATCGCGTCGGGTCGCGTGCCGGTCGGGAACGCCGCTGCAGACCCGTGGAGCGTGTGGCTCAACCCGACTTCGATCTACCTCGGTGTGTTGGCAGTGGCGCTCGGTGCCTACCTCGCGGCGGTGTTCTTGGTCGGTGATGCCGAAAAACTCGGCGAACCCGAGATGGTCGCGGCGTTCCGGCGACGCGCGCTTGGCTCCGGAATCGTGACCGGCGCGATCGCGTTGGGCGGTTTGCTGGTGCTGCGCAGCGACGCGCGCGAGCTGTTCGACGGCCTGATCGGCGGGATGGGTCTGGTTTGCGTGCTCGCCTCGGCGCTCGGAGGGGTTGTGACGATCGCGCTGATCGTGACTGGCCGATACGGCTGGGCACGCTGGACCAGCGCCGTCGCCGTCGCGGCGGTCGTAGCTGGATGGGCGTTCGCGCAGAGCCCGTATCTCCTGCCGGGCGAGTTGACTCTCGACGAAGCTGCCGCTCCGAACGCGACGATCACCGCATTTCTGATTGCTGTTGCTTTCGGCCTGATCGTGCTGGTGCCGTCGCTCGTCTGGCTCTACCGCTTGGCGCTTCGCGGCGATCTGCAAGGTGAGTTCCACCCGATCGATGAGAAGTTCCGGCACAAGCCGTCGGCCGATCAGTCGCCGCACGAACAGGGGCGAAGTTCATGATCGGCAGCAAGCTGAAGCTTCTCGCCCTGTTCGTGATTGGTGTCGGACTGCTGTTTCCGTTCGAGTACACGATCACGTTGATTCTCGGAGTCGGGTTTTTGCTCGCCTTCGTGGTGTACGGCATGTTCGTCGTCGCCGAGCCGGATTTTCTGTCCGGCGAGTCCGCGGTCGATTTTCCTGCTGCCGAGGAGCGGGAAGTCACCTCGGACGCAGATACGCATTGAGCGCGGTCCGCGGCGTAGGATTCGCCGCGTGAATCAGACTGCGGCCGTTGCGGACAGTTACAAGATCATGGGCGTCGTGAACGTCACGCCGGACTCATTCTTCGATGGAGGGCGGCACGACGCACCGCTCGCCGGGGCTGCGCATGCGATCACTCTGATCGACCAGGGCGCTCTGATCGTGGATATCGGCGGCGAATCGACCCGGCCCGGTGCAGACCCGGTCGACGCCTCAATCGAGATTTCACGCGTGGTGCCGGTCGTGGAGGCCGTGCATCGCAGTCATCCGAAAGTTCAACTGTCCGTCGACACGATGAAGCTCCCCGTCGCGGCTGCCGCAATCGATGCCGGTGCGAGCTATGTGAACGACGTCACCGCATTTCGCGCCGACCCTGAGCTTGCAGGCCTGGTGGCGAGCGCGGGCGTCGAATGCTGTTTGATGCACATGCAGGGCGAGCCGAGAACGATGCAGGCGAATCCGCGGTACACCAACGTCGTCGACGACGTGCGCGCCCACCTCGAGGAGCGCATGGCTTTCGCCATCGCCGAGGGGGTCCGTGAGCACCGCATCCAGCTCGATCCCGGCATTGGATTTGGCAAGACGCTCGCGCACAATCTTGAGCTGCTGGCGAGAATGGACGAGATCGTCGCGATCGGTCGACCGGTCGTGGTCGGCGTGAGCCGCAAGTCATTCATCGCGAAGATTGTCGAACAGCGCGGCGTGGTCGGTGCCGATGCGGACGATCGCCTCCCGGGAACGCTTGCGGCAAACGTGTTGGCGCTGGAGATGGGCGCGAAGGTCTTTCGCGTGCACGACGTCGCCGAGACCGCGCAGGCGCTGGCAGTGGCGAGTGCCGCGATCGGGGCCAGGCCAACCACGGCGGCTGAGTAGGCTGGCAACCGATGATCGAGGAATCGAACAACGCTGACGACCAAGAATTGCCCGAGGACGAGGAATCCCCTGACGGCCAGGATTCTCTCGAGAATGAGGATGTGGACGATGTTGACGACCTCGCAGAGAGCGAAGACGTTGAGCCATCCGTTGACAGCGCGGTCAGCATCGACATCACCGGGCTGTCGGTTTACACGCATCACGGCGTAACCGCTGCTGAGCAGGAGGTCGGTCAGCGTTTGTTGATCGACATCAGCTTCGAACTGGAATCCTGCGATGCGACCGTCACCGACGATCTCGATGACACCGTTGACTACGGAGCCGTTTGTGAGCAGGTGTGGCTCGCCGCACAGAATCGCTCGTACAAGACCCTCGAGCGTCTGTGCTCGGCTATCTGCGACCACCTTATGAATCACTTTGGAGTCGATTCCGTGATGGTGCGTGCCACCAAACCCGAGCCGCCGATCCCGTTGCCAGTCGGCGATGTGGCGGTGGAGGTTTGGAAAGAACGGTGAGCGCGGACGCGGTCAGTCGCGTCGGCTATCTCGGGCTCGGCAGCAACGTGGGCGACAGCGCCGCCAACCTGCGCGCCGCCGCCGATGCGCTGGATGCGGCCGGTGTGAAGATTCTTGCCCGAGCCGCAATCTATGTGACGGCACCGCAGGGCGAGGTGCTCGACCAGCCGGACTTCATGAACAGCGCCCTGAAGGTAGAGACACAGTTGGAGCCACTGGATCTGCTCGACCTCTGCAAGCGGATCGAACGTGAGCTCGGGCGCGACCCAGATGGTCGTCGACACGGCCCCAGGCCGATCGACATTGACGTGCTGTTGCTGGGCGAGCAGGCGTTCGAATCGGACCGCCTGACACTGCCGCACCGTGAAATCGCGACGCGCCGTTTCGTGCTGCAGCCATTGCTCGAGATCGAGCCAGATCTTGCGCTGCCGGACGGCACGCGGATCGATTCGCTGGCCGACGCGGTCGCCGATCAGCCGGTTCGCCGGATTGAGCCGCTCTAGCCCCGTTCGGCTCGGCGTGGTTCGGTCAGGTGTCGTTCAGGCCGTGGCGGGAACGAGCGATCGGTTCACCGCTTCGAACCATTCGGCCGGAAGAATGCCACCCGCGATTCGACCGCCCGGTTCGCCGAACAGGGCTTCGCAGGCCTTGCCGCTTGGGCGCGCGTCGATTGCCGGACGCAGGTCATCCATCGACCGCCACAGCCAGAGCGAGGCGAGGATCTGCAGGTCGGCGGCGTTCGGTTGCTCGCCGCCGATCACGCCATCGGCGATGTACTGATCGATCTGGTCGAGCATCTCGGGGAGTTTCGCCAAGTCACTCTTCACTGATTCGTCGTCGGCGCGGTTGAGCTTTGCCTGAATCTTCGACATTGGGGCCGCGGCAAGTCTCTGCATGAATTTCGGCAGTGGGACCGGCTGGCCCTCCGAGAAGGATTCGACGCCACTGGCGTCGCGGGCCAAATGTGCCCATGAGAGGCGGCGTCCGATGTCCTGAAAATCCCCGTCGCCCCATGCCTCGGCGGCCAGCACGCGTTCCCGCTGAGCCGGGTCCGAGGGGTAGAACTCCGGCGCGTCGGGATTGATCGACTCGAAGGCGCGAATGATTTTGCGCGACGTCTGAATCTTTTCCGTGCCGTTCGGACCGCCGGTGATCTTCGCGGCGGGAACCGTGCGTGAGCCGAACATCAAAGTCATCTGAATCCGATGCGCCGGCGGCAGCACGACCACGCGCTTGTATTCGATGTTCTTCAGCTCGGCGGCCTTGAAGACGGCCTCGCAGGGGTGGGAGCCCGGGATGTAATAGATCTTCACCTTCACGCCGTCGCGCATCATCGCACAGATTGACACCGCCGTGGGTACCGGTTAGTCTCCCAGCTCAATGCTGCTCGCCGTCGACATCGGAAATACGCAGACACACCTCGGCGCCTTTCAGAACGGGAAGCTGCTCGAGCATTGGCGGCTGGCAACGGAACGCGATGCAACTGCCGACGAATTGGCATCCACGTACACGAATCTCCTGGCGCTGCGCGGACTCAGTTTCAGCGATCTCGACGATGTGATCGTCAGCTCGACGGTGCCGAAGGTGATTCCGGAATACGTCGAGATGTCCGAGCGGTATCTCGGCGAGGAGTGCCTCGTGGTCGGGCCCGGGATGAAAACTGGCATGCCGATACGCATGGAGAATCCGCGCGAGCTCGGCGCCGATCGCCTTGTCAACGCGGTCGCCGCCTACGACCGGCTCGGCGGCCCGTGTCTGGTCGTGGACTTCGGTACGGCGATCACCTACGACGCCGTGAGCGCAGACGGTGAGTACTTGGGCGGCATCATCGCGCCGGGAGTTGAGATTTCGTTGAACGCGCTCACGGAGCGTGCCGCCAAGTTGCCCCAGGTCGAGCTGACAGAGCCGGAGCGATTGATCGGCAAGACCACGCTCGAGGCGATTCAAGCCGGTGTGATCTACGGCTTCGCCGCGCAGATCGACGGAATCGTGGAGCGCATGCGTGACGAACTCGGTGAAGAGACCCAAGTGATCGCCACCGGAGGCCTCTCGGGCCACATCGTTCCCTTCTGCGACACCGTGGAACTGCTCGATGACATGCTCACTCTCGTCGGACTACACCTGATCTACCAACGCAACGCCCGCTGAAGCGATCAACAAGGTTTGCGTTGTGGCAAACCTGGATTGCGCGAACGGTTAGTAGCGGGTGCCGAACTGGCTGACGTAGACGACGAAAGGACCGCCGCTGTCTTCGTAGTCGCCCCCGACGTCGCCGTCAGAGAGCACCGCGCTGACGGCCTGCTCGCGAAACTTCCGGTGCAGGATGTTGCGACGGTGGCCCGGCGATTCCATCCACATGCGCACCATCTCGCGGGGAGTGGCAACTGTTTCCGGAGCCCAGGCGAGGTTCTCGCCAAGCGAGTAGCCATTTGACTTCCTGCCGTACCCGAATCGCGAGATGCGGCCGACAAAACTCGGGCCGCCGCTGCGATCGTGGTCGAAGTATTCGTGGCGAAGCATGTCCTTCGCCTGCCACAGCGCCGACTTGTGAAGTCGCTTGTTGAACTTCGTCGATCGCATGCCGTGAGAGCGGCGTTCTCTGTTGATCAGACAACGCGTTGCCGCTTCCGCGCGCTTGACGTCCTTCTTCGATGCGGGAAGGATGTCAGCGTTCCTGCAACCCGCGGCCGATGCCGATCC
>JBMYXO010000096.1:0-6929 GCA_049608465.1 Solirubrobacterales bacterium
TGCCCAGGTACGCCCGCGCGTACTCCGACCAGTACTCAGTGATCGGCTTGCCGCCGCGTCCGACAATCTTCTGGTGGATCGGGTTGTCGGTCGCGTCGTAGCCGGTCGCCCAGATGATCAGGTCGAGGTCGAGCTTCTCGCCCTTGGCGGTGACGACGCCGTTTGGCGTGACCTCGGCGATCGGATCGGTCTTGTCGTGCAGCGTCGTGTTGCTCGCCTGCAGCGCGGGGTAGAGGTCGTTGGTCACGAGGATTCGCTTGCAGCCGATCGTGTAGTCGGGCGTTAGCTTGGCGCGCAGCTCGGGGTCTGGTACCTGCCGCTTGAGCAGCTTCTCGGCGCGGCGTTGGCCGTAGAGCTTCAACGCGAACGGTGAGTACTTGAAGGCGATGATCCGCGTCTCGAGCGCCCAGTAGATCGCGGTACGCACAGCGCGGTGAACAATCCTGTTGCCCAGCAGCTTGCGCTGGAACGGCGTGAACTTGCGGTCCGGACGCGGCAGCGCCCAGTGCGGCGTGCGCTGGAAGACGTGCAACTCGGCAACGTCGGGCTGGATCGTCGGGATCACCTGCGCGGCGCTTGCGCCGCTGCCGACTATTGCTACCCGCTTGCCCGTGTAGTCGTAGTCATGGTTCCAGTCGTTGGTGTGGAACTGCTCGCCCGTGAAGCTTTCGCGGCCCTTGAAGTCGGGGATCACCGGTGTGCTCAGCGGACCAGTTGCGTTGATCACGAACTTTGCGTTGAAGTCGCCCTGCGTGGTGCGCACGAGCCAGTGGTCATCCTGCCAATCGATCTCCTCGACCTGCGCGTCCAAAATCGTGCGCTCGTCGATGCCGTGCTTGCGCGCGACCATCTCGGTGTACTCACAGAGTTCATCGCCCTCGGCAAACATCTGGCTCCAGGCGTACGGCTCATGGGAGATCGAATACAGCGGCGACTGAACGTCGACGGCCGCGCCGGGGTAGGTGTTCTGGCGCCATGTTCCGCCGGAGAACGAGCGGCGCTCGAGAATCACGTAGTCGTCGATCCCCCGCTTGGCGAGGTTGATCGCGGCGCACTGTCCGCCAAAGCCGCTGCCGATGATCACGACTTTGTGATCACGTGCCGAGTTTTCGTACATCTCCATCGCCTTCCGGGTTTCGCCGCTATGTGATGACGGGTATCATCAGATTAGACGATGCTACGAAACGGCGCAGGCGAGTGCTTCCGTAGTTACTGCTGATGGTTGAGACCGCAAACAAACAGGGCCGTTCGTCCAACTGCTCGACGCGGGATTGAAGATGTTCGGCACCGAAGGCTTCCGCGCGGCGACCGTGCGCGGCGTCTGCGCCGAGGCGCACGTCGCCGATCGCAACTTCTACGAGAACTTTGCGTCGCTCGAAGACCTGCTGATCGCCGTGCACCGCAGGAGCGTGGAGGACCTGCTTGAGAAGTTGGTCGCGGCGGTCGGCGATATCAGCGAAGAAATGGATATCGAGTCAGCGGTCGAGCGAGGGCTCGACGCCTACTTTGAGTTCGTCGAGGACCCGTTGCAGGCGCGGGTCGTATGGCGCGAGATCCTCGGCGTCAGTCCGAGCGTCGACAAGGCCTACCTGACCGACACGGCGATGTTCGCTGACTATCTGATGACGCTGTTTGCTGCGTGGCGACCGGGCTTCACGCGCACCGAAGAGGCCGACGTGATCACCACAACCGTCGTCGGCGGGCTCTCGAACATGGCGATGGTCTGGTCGCTCAACGGCTACAAACCGTCGCGCGAGGTGATGGTGCGTGCGGCCGGGCGCCTGCTCGTCGCAGCGACCGACATCGTCGCGGGCTAGACCGGATCGGGCGGTTTTGAAGTGAAGTGCCAGCCGCCGCAGATCACGCACTGGTAGACGCCCAGTCCGTACTCGCCCGCCAGTCGCTGTGCCTCGCCCTTCAACGCGAAACGCTTTTTCTCGCCGCACATCTTGCGCTGAACCTCAAGCTTCTGCTCCTCGGTCAGCTCTTTCTGATCGGTCCGCTCGCTGAGCGATTTCCGGCGCTTGCTTCTTTGCGGCCTGGCCATGCCGTAAAACTTAGGAAACGTCCAAGTCGCACCAGCCAGAAAGGCCGAGCAGAAATGATCACCAAACTCGACTTCATCGGAATCCCCAGCCAGGACCCAGACCGTTCGCGCGCCTTCTACATCGACACGCTCGGCCTCACGCCCGACGAAAACTCCAAGTACGAGTTCTGGGTCGGTGGGACGTGTTTCTCGATCTGGGAACCGGAGAAGGCCGGCTTTTCCTTCACACCGCAGAAGAACGCCCACCTTGCGCTTCACGTCGACGACATCGATGCCGCCAAGTCTGAGTTGCAATCAAAGGGAGTCGAGTTCTTTGGTGACAACTTCGACACCGGCGTCTGCCTCATGGCGCTGTTCAGTGACCCGGACGGCAACGACCTGATGCTGCACAATCGATACGCACCGCCCGCTACTCAGAACGCGGGGCGCGAAGCCGACGGCTGATCGAGCTGGGGCAATCTGCCTCACCAGACCTAATGCCGCAGATGCGGGACACCGATACCGCATTGACTCATGAAAGCCCAGTTCTATCTGTACTTCCACGAACTTCCCGGCGGACGTGTCGTCGCGTCACCCGTGGATTTTCCGAACCTCGCGAACGACGCTGACTCGTACGACGCCGCGCGGGCTGGAGTCATCGCAGCTTTGCGCCGCACGCTCGCTGAGGACTACTGGAGCGGAATGGTTCGCGCGAGTTTCGTTAAACCCGAGCTCGCCGAGCTCCAGCAGGTCACCTTTGAACTCCCCGTCAAGTTTGCGAAGGACGAAAAACCGAAGATCACCGTCAGCGTCGTGGTCGCGTTGCGGTCCACGTCGCACGGCGACGTGTTCGTGGCGAGCGTCCCCGCGGATCGAGACATCGAAGTCGCCGTGTCGGAGAGGAACAAGGTGGACGAGGCGATCCGCGAGTCGCTTGAAAAACAACTCGAGCACTACGACCTGTCGTGGCTGCTCGCGCTCGACGTCGTAGGCAAGGCATGGCTGGAGACGGTCGAGCTTGAACTTCCGGCCGGATCCACGTCGAGCTCCGACACCACCGACAGCACCTTCGACTTCGACGATTTCGCCGACGATCTGACCGGCCGGGCTCGACGCGACGAAGTCGGCCACCTCGACGCGCGAGAAGACATCGTTGACGAAGTCGTGCGGCTCTTGTCAAGCAGTTCACCGACGTCGGTTGTGCTCGTCGGTCCACCGAATGTCGGTAAGTCCGCGGTGATCGACCAACTTGCGCGACTCGCGGCTGCAGAGACCGGTGAAAATCCGCTCGCGACAAGGCAGCTGGTGCGACTGACCGCCACCGAGCTGATGGCCAACGCCAAATATTGGGGCATGTGGGAAGGCCGTGTGAAGACGCTGGTCGACACGGCCGGAGAACGCAAAGCAATCGTCGTCATGGGCGATCCGCTGGCGATCATTTCCTCCGGGCGGAGTGAGAAGAGCGAGCACAACATGGCTCGAGCACTGCGCCCGGCGCTCGAACGCGGTGACATCACGGCGATCTGCGAGTGCACCCCGGAGGCATATGAAACGGCCAAGAAACTCGAACCCAGCTTCGTGCGCGCGTTTCAGCGCATAGACGTGAGCGAACCAGATCCGACTGCGACTCTTCGGATCGCGGAGTCGGAGGTGCGAAGGATCTCCGAGCGCGAGTCGGTCGAGATCGAGGATGCCGCGGTCACGACGGCGATTCACCTGACGTCGAAATTCCTCCCGTACCTCGCTCAGCCCGGCAAGTCGGTCCAGTTGCTCGACAGTGCGGCTCGCGAGGTCGCCCGGGCGGACGGCAAGCGAGTCCTCGGCAAATCCGAGTTGATCGAGCAATTCACGCGGCAGACGGGCCTGCCCAGCTTGATTCTGTCCGACGAGGCAACCCTCGACACCGAGTCGGCCCGGAGCTATTTCGAAGAGCGCGTGCTGGGCCAGGCGGAGGCGGTCGACGCAATGGTGGACTTGATATCCGTGGTCAAAGCCGGCTTGAACGACGCCCAGAGACCGCTCGGCGTGTTCTTCTGTGTCGGTCCGACGGGCGTCGGCAAGACTGAGATAACGAAGGCGCTCGCGAAATACCTGTTCGGCTCGCCTGACCGCATGATTCGTCTCGACATGAGCGAATACAGCGGCCCGGACGCCGTGACACGACTCGTCGGATCGAAATGGAACAGCGGAGACGAGGGCGAACTCACCCGGCGCGTGCACGAGCAGCCGTTTTCGGTTGTTCTCCTCGACGAGCTCGAAAAGGCCGACCCGGGCGTGTTCGACGTCCTGCTCTCTGTAATGGGCGAAGGCCGGCTCACGGATCCGAATGGCAGGACGGCGGACTTTCGCAACGCGATCATCGTGATGACCTCCAACCTCGGAGCTGACAAGTCCGGAAAGTCGAAGATTGGATTCTCAGAGGACGGAGCAAAAAATGAGGCGGACCAGCTGAAAGCTCACTTCATCGACCACGCCCAGAAGTTCTTCAAGCCGGAGTTCTACAACCGCATCGATCGCGTGATCGCATTTCGGCCGCTCGACCGCGACACGGTGCGCAGGATCGCGCGTCGCGAGCTTGGGAGCCTGCTCGACCGGCAGGGAATCGTGTCTCGGCAGCTGCTCGTCGAAATCGACGACGCGGTCGTCGACGCAATGGCGGAAGGCGGGTTCGATCCGAAGTACGGCGCCCGCCCGCTGCACCGCAAGATCGAGCGTTCAGTGATTCGGCCCCTGGCGCGGCTGATCGTCGAAGCGCGGCCCGGTCCCGGAGACCTGATCCGATTGTCGATGAGCGGCGATCAGGTTTCGGTCGACCTTCGCAAGGTGGCGCCGGCCGCCGCGGAGGCGCAGGCGCGTCGTCACGAGCGAACCGCAGCAGGATCGAAATCCACCTCCAACCAGCTCGAGTCACTTCGCCACGAACTCGAGGAGACGGGCGGAATGGCCGAGTCGCTGCGCAATCAGCGCTCTCGGCTTATCGAGGCGACCAATCAACCGAGCTTCTGGGATGAGCCCGAAGAGGCAAAAGACACACTTGCGCGGCTGTATCAGTTGGAGCGGGTGCTCGAGCGATTCGACCGAGCTGACCACCGAGTCGAGGGATTGACCGAGCTCGTTCGAAACACGGATCAGAAACGCGACCAAAGCCGCCAGAGCGAGATCCGCAAGGCGCTCGTCGAGGTCGAGGACGAGATCGCTCTGGTTCGGCTCGAATTGGCAGGAGCCATCGCCGGGCCCGAACAGGGCGAGGCGAAGCTGCGCATCGTGCCGATCGGTGGAGCCGCGGATTGGGCCGATGAATTATTCGAGATGTACCGCTCGTGGGCGGCCAACTCCGGGCGTGACGCCGAAGCGCTCGGCGAACGCGAGCTCCGGATCGCCGGTCTCTCAAGCTACGACCTGCTCAAGGCCGAGGCCGGGCTGCATCGACGGCTTCTCAACGATCGGGAATTCTTGGCACGGGTGCATGTTGTCGACGGCGACGAGCCGGCCACAGCGGGCGACGGCGAGGTTTCGGACGAGATCGTCCGCGTATACAGCGAGGGAAGCCGGCAGTTTGTTCGCGACCCTCGCACCGGCGTGAATGTCGGCGACGTCGCGTCGGTGTTCCGCGGCCGGATCGACGAATTCCTTGTCGGCGAAGCGCTCATGTCGACAGTCGATTGACCGCGCGCGGGCGCACCACTACTTGGTCTCACGAAACAGCACGTGCCTCCGTACGCGCGGGTCGTATTTGCGTAGCTCCAGCCGATCTGGGTCGTTTCGCTTGGACTTGGTCGTCCAGATGACGTGCGGACTCTCGGTCGAACGGAGCTGAATCTTGATCCGGATGTCGCTACGCGCCATTGATAACTCCCTCGACTGGATCAGCTGTGGGCATGTTCGGGCTCCTGAACCCAGGCCGGAAACGGATCCGGCAGCTCGAGCCATCCACGAATGCCAAGAGTCATCTCCTCGGAGGTGAGCAGCGCGCGCGTGAGCCGGCCCTCGATCTCGGCGCGATCCATTTCGTCGCCGATGAACACAAGTTCCTGGCGCCGGTCTCCGTATGGCTCTTCCCAGTGTTCGTAGATCAATTGCTGGTGCTCGGGATACTGCTCGCGTTCCTCGGGCGAGAGCGACGCCCACCACGTTCCGGCCTGCCCGTGCGAAAGCACTCGACCTGCGAGCGACCATTCGCCAGCGAGGTTCGGACGCGATGCGATCCAGAAGAACCCCTTGCTGCGTAGCACGCCGGGCCAGGGCGAAGACATCTCTGCGTAGAGGCGTTCCGGGTGGAACGGTCTGCGTGCGCGGAAGACGAAGTTTGCGATGCCGTACTCCTCGGTCTCGGGCTGCTCCTCGCCGCGCATCACGGTCAACCAGCCCGGCTGCATTGCCGCCTCATCGACGCTGAAGAATCCGGTGTCGAGCATGACGTCGAGCGGTACGTCGGAATTGGTCGCGCGCACGATCTTGGCCTGCGGGTTCAACGCGCGCACGATCGCTTCCACGCGGGTCAATTCCTCCGGTGAAGCGAGGTCGCACTTGTTCAGAACCAGCACGTTCGCGAATTCGACTTGATCCACGAGCAGATCGACGATCGAGCGGTCGTCCTCGTCCGAGAGTCCGATGCCGCGGTCGCGGAGCTCTTCGATGTTGTTGTCGCAGTATTCGCCGAACGTGCTCGAGTCGACGACGGTGACCATGTTGTCGAGCCGGGCCACGTCGCTGAGCACGCTGCCGGCGTCGTCGGCGAACGTGAAGGTCTCGGCGACCGGCATCGGCTCGGACACTCCGGTCGATTCGATCACGAGGTGGTCGAAGCGCCCCTCTTCCGCGAGCTTCGCGACCTCGATCAGAAGGTCTTCGCGCAGGGTGCAGCAGATGCAGCCGTTGCTCATCTCCACGAGCCGCTCCTCCA
>JBMYXO010000097.1:0-4413 GCA_049608465.1 Solirubrobacterales bacterium
CCTTGCCTGTCGGGTCTGCGGGTTTCACGATCTTTGAGGGCGACGCGCGGATATCCGCGCCCAGATAGCGCGGCCGGCGCGCTCAGCGAACGCGACGGTACTTAGTCGTTCGCCAGGTTTCGCCGTTCGGTTGGTAGGTGCGAATGGTCACTCGAACGCGTGAGTTCTTGCGGAGTTTCTTGATCGTCCGCAGACTCAGGGTGCGCCTGCCGGCCTTCAGTGAGAATCCGCGAGACGAAACGACCCGTCGCGCACGATTGCGAATCTCGACCGTACCGATGCAGTGCGAGTCGTCGGCAGTTACGCACAACAACGGGACCCGTACTCGCGATCCGCGTCTGCGGAGTTTTTTCGGTGCCAGACGCGTCGAGGCCTTCGCGGTCAGCGGTTCATCCGCCAAAATCCCGCCGCCCGCACCAGTCGAGTCGGTGCCGGAGGGGCCTGCCGGACCTGGCACTCCGATGGTTCCGGGATTGCCCGGAGGATCGGTCGATCCGACCGCTGGAGTCGTGGTCGCAACGTTGTCAATCAGGAAGCCGCCACCAAGCGCCAGCAGCGACGCCGTGCCGTCGGTTCGGAAGAGCAGTGAGTCCACGGTCGATGGCTCGTCGCCGAGCAGTCGCGAGTAGTCCTCCCAGGTCGTCGCGTTCGGAGGTGAAACATCTACGCCGTCGATTGTGATCTGCACACGATCATTCCCTGGACCGTCTTCGAAATCGATTCGGAATTTCACCCGGTGAGGCGCGCTGCGATCGAGTGTGGCGATCCGAACGTCGCGAAACCCAGCCACGTCGGCATCGAAATCGTCGAAATACACGGCGATCCCCGCCGGCTGATCTTCGAAACGCAAGTAACTCATGCGGGCACCGTCGCCGCGATCCGGGCTGACTGTCATTGTCAGGCCGAGCTGCGGCAGGATCGGGTTGGTGCTGGCGATTGTGAACGCGGACTCGAACCACGGTTGCCGTTCTCCGCCGGAGAATCCGAATGAGTCGGCCGAGGCCTCACCGGCCTCGTTCGGAACGGACGGGCTGTAGGTCTGGTCGCTGAAGCATCCGCTGGTGATGGCATTGCTGATCCGCAGCGCGCGGCTGCCGAAGGTCTTGGCGTAGGTCGAGTTCATGTTCAGGCCGACCGCGGAGAGCGACGAAACGCGATGGTCATATATCGCACAACCCAATCCAGCGGCACCGAAACTCGACCAGCCGGCCACGCCATCGATGCTGCCGAGTGAGTAGACCGGCGGTTCGATCGTGGCGGTGACCGTGTCTGCGCGAGCGGCAGCCGGCAGGACGAAAGCCGCCAGTAGTGCGCCAAACATGAATGCGTGACGCAGCGAGCTAGAAATGCTCGACATTCGTCAAGTCTCCTTTCGCGGTGTCCTGGCCGCGCCCGGTTCCGACCTCAATTGTCTGCCCTGCGTACTTCGATTGCTGAAACTGCGATGCCCCGGTCGGTTACTCGAGAGTAGTGTCGACCGCGGTCGATTGCAATGCAGGTTTTCGTATCGGCAGCAGCCGCGTTTACCTAAAACTGCCGACCATCGTTCTTCGCCGTGAATGCGATGGTCGGCAGTCGATGCGCTATTGCGCGGAGGTCACTGATCGGTTGGCGGCACGCCCGGAAGCAAATCGTTTGTTATCGCGTCCGTGTAGTTGGCACCGGTCTGCGTCAGTTCGCCGTTGTCTTTCATCCACTTGCCGTAGTTCGACCATGTGCTCGGATCCATCCAACCGAATGGATTGTCGCCGACGTTCGTCTGGGCGAGGATCGGCAGCGTGACCTTCAGGCTCGCTTTGTAGAAATCGGCATCCTTCTGGATGTCCTTGTAGTTCTTCGACAGCGCGGCAAAGGCGGCGGCGGGGTCGTCCACCGCGTTTTTCGTGCCCTCTTCGAGCCCGGCGAAGAAGCGTCGGTAGGTCTCGGTGCGGCGTGTGTCCTTGAGGTTGTCCTCTTTGGCGATCACGACCAACTCGTCGTAAGTGGGCACTCCGGCCTCGTCCACGGGGATCACCGTCGCCGGTCGCTTGGCCTGCTTGAGTTGAACTCCTTCGACGTTCCAGTAGCCAGTGATCGTCGCATCGACCTTGCGACTGACCAGTGCGGGTTGTAGGTCCATGTTCACGTTGATCTGCTTGACCGAGCTCTTTGGCACGCCGTTGGCAGCGAGGATCGTGTTCAGCGTGTTCGACTCGCCGTCACCGGAGACGCCCACCGTTTTTCCGCGCAGCCCCTTGATCGACTTGATGCCCGACTTTTTCAGCCAGATGATCGAGTTGAGCGGACGGTTCACAACGGCACCGATGGCCTTGATCTTTGCGCCGTTCTCGCGGGCGTCGAGCACGTAACTCGCATAGGTCAGGCCGAGGTCGGCGCGACCTGCCGCGACCTGCTTGATGATTGCTGCGGCGTCTGAGGGCACCTGTGGCTCGACCTGTAGCGCGCGCTTGTCGAAGCTGCCGTCCTCGACGGCTTGGTAGATGCCCGCGTGGTTGGCGTTCGGATACCAGTCGAGCAGTACGACGAGGCGGTCCTTGCGGACGTCCTCTGAGTTGACGGTTTCTTCTTTCTCGCCGCAGCCCGTGGCTAGGACGAGGATTGCGCTGAGCATGAAAAACGCGAGCAGGCGGGTTGCTGGCGAACTACGGGGCAAGGTGGTCTCCTTGTTGGTGTGGGTTTTCGATTGGGTTTGATTCAACGTTGGTTGGCAGCGTGGCGCTCCCACGGAATGAGTTTGCGTTCGAGGAGCGCCATCAAGCCATAAAGGGTCAGCGACGCTGCCGTAAGGATCAGGATCGCCGCGTAAACGCGCGAGGTTTCGAAGCTCGGCGTACCGCGTGCGATCAGGTAACCGAGCCCGCCTTGCGATCCTGCGTACTCGGCAAAAACAGCGGCGATGAAGGCCCAGGTGGCTGCGATGCGGATGCCGCTCAGCATGCGCGGCAGAGCCGCCGGCAACTCGGCCATTCTCAGCATCCGCATACGACCGGCTCCGAGCGATCGCAAGAGGTTCAACAGCTGCGGATCGGCGCTGCGTAGTCCGTCGAACGTTCCGATCACGATCGGAAAGAAACAGGCCAGCGCGACGATGAAGATCTTCGTCGTGATCCCGAATCCGAAAGCAATCACGAGCAGCGGCGCGAGTACCACCGTCGGCACCGCCTGCGAGGCGACAACGACCGGCAAGGTGGCGTCACGCAGCAGCGGGGATAGGTGCAGAATCACGCCGATCGAGATCCCGACCCCGCAGGCCAGCAGCAATCCGATCACCGCCTCCTGCGCTGTGATCCACGTGGCCTCCGCAAGCAGATCGCGCTCGTCGCCGAAGGCTTCGGCGACATCGAGCGGCCCGGAAACGAGCAGATTGTCGAGGCCCGCGAAGCGCGCGAACAGTTCCCAGCCGATGATCAGGACGACGAATGCCAACAGCGGGCTGAGCACGCGCAGTGTGCGCGAGCGAGGTTCTTCGTTCATGACAACGCCTCCAGTGCCGAAGCCTTTGCCGCGGCAAACTCCGGCGACGTGATCCACTCCGAGCGGGTCGATCCCGCCGGTCGCTCCACGGAAATCTCGGCGGCCACTCGGCCCGGCCGCGGGGTGACTATGACCACTCGTGAGCAGAGCGTGAGCGCCTCGTCGATGTCGTGCGTGACGAGCAACAACGTCCGCGGTTCTGCGGCGAGTGTGTCGAGCAGCCATTCCTGCATCTGCCCGCGCGTGATCGAGTCGAGCGCGCCGAACGGTTCGTCGAGCGCGAGCAGCGGTCGACCGGCAAGCATCGTGCGCAAGAATGCGACGCGCTGGCGCATGCCGCCCGAAAGTTCCCAGGTGCGCGAGCTCTCAAAGCCGGCAAGCCCAAAGCGCTCAAACAGCGGCTCGGCGGCGGCAATCGCCTCGGCGCGGGGCGTGTCCTGGGCTTCAAGCGCCAGCGCGGCGTTGCGCAGCGCCGAGCGCCAGGGCACGAGCAGATCGCGTTGCGGCATCAACGCCACGGCCTCCTCGATCTCGGCAGTTCCCGAAGTCGGTTCGATCAGGCCGGCAGCGATCGCCAGCAGGCTCGATTTGCCGCAGCCGGACGGCCCGACGACGGCCACGCGTTCACCCGAGCCAACGGTCAGGTCGAAGCCGGAAAGGGCTTCCACCTGTGTGCCGCGAGACTTATAGGTCAGCGACAGGTCCGCGAACTTTGCGGCTGCCAATGACTGCTTGGACGTGTACATCTAATGCTTCCTTCGCGGGAATTACCCCACAGGTTCTAAGGGTCCGCGACGGCGACTGTGCCGATGAGAGGCACGTCAATCCACGATCTCAGCCCACTTTGCCGTGAGCTCCCCTGGCGGGTACTGCTTCCGGCGAGTCTAACCAAAGCTCCGCTTCAATGCGGAACTGCGGTCAGCTCGCGAACGAACTCTT
>JBMYXO010000097.1:4423-6899 GCA_049608465.1 Solirubrobacterales bacterium
AAGTTGCTTGCTGGTCCAGCACTCGAAGACGCCGTTGCAGAAGTCTTCGTACACGCCGATCACGGAGTCGCCGTAGTTCCAGTAGAGGCGGGGCTCGGGGTTGAGCCAGAAGCTGCGACCGGCCTTTGCCGTCACAAGTCCGAACAGGTCGGCGCGCGGGTCGCGGCCGTTGGTGCGGGCGTCACCGAGGACGATCACGGTCGATCGAGGACCAAGGTCTGCAGTGACCTGCTCGTTGAAGTCCAGCCAGACGCGGCCGTAGTCGGTGTAGCCAGAGATGTCGGCGACTCCGGCCGTATTTGAGATCTTCTCCGACGCGTCGCGAAATGAACGCTCGTTCTCGAAGACGTCTGTCACTTCGGCCACTCGCTCGATGAAAACGAAAGTGCGCAGGCGTTTGAACGAGTCGTGCAGTGCGTGCAGAATCGAGAGAAAGAATGTGCTGGCGCTGGTTACGGAGGTGGACACGTCGCAAAGCACGAACAACTCCGGCCGCCGCGGACGGTGTGGCTTGTACTTGAGGTCGAGCGGGACCCCGCCAGTTTCGAGCGACGCGCGCATCGTGCCGCGCACGTCGATCGGCCCGCCGTGCTGATGGCCACGCTGCTCAAGGCCCTGCGTGGCCATCGCCCGCTTGAGCATTTTCACCGAGCGATGCACCGCGGCGAGGTCTGCCGATCCACCACTTGGCAGTGCGCGGTTGAGTTCATTCAGGGGTCGCGCTGTCGGGAGCTTGCCGGTGTTGGCAATCAGGCGCGCCTCCAACTCGCGACGCACGTTTTCTTCGAAGGTCTGGAGCTGGCCTCGCAGTTGCTCGCCGGCCTCGCCGCCCGGAAGGTCCTGAGAACGCAACTGCAGCGAACGCCGTACGCGCTGAACGTCGACGCCGATCACGCCGCTCCCGGCACCACCGGCTAGCGTCATCACCGCGAGGCGGGCGAGGTCACGCAACGCGTCGTCGTCCTCGCGGGCGAGCGCCTCCATGATTGCGTCGCGCAACGCGTCTGCGTCGAGTTGTCGATCGACTTCGGACGACGATTCGTCGGCCTCTTGGCCCTCTTGTGCTTCGCCAGTCTGCGGCGCCCCGTCTGGATGCTCATTGCCACCTTCGGACGACTGCGTTTGCCGAACCTCCTCGGCCTCCGCGGCGCGAAAGAAGTAGCGGTCGAACACCAGCTCGAACAGCTCGCGATCCTGCTGCGACTTGGCGATAGTCGTCGCCAGTGCCTCGCGAAACTGCACGCGATCCGACCAGTCGACCTCACCGAGTGCGCCGAACGCGTCGAGCAATTCAGAGGTGCCGACCGCCATTCCCTCGTCGCGCAACTCGCGGCTGAAATCGACGAGCAGGGGAGGGATGCCGCCGGTCTCGCCCTCCGGGCCGCCGGACGTGAATCTTGCCCAGGCCGGATTCGCAGACATCGCGCGCCTCGTCAGCCGATGCTGCCGTTGCCCAGTTTTACGCCGACGCGCTCGGCGACCAGGTCGAGATCCGTGCGGTGCTTGACGATGATGCTCATCGTGTCGTTGAAGACTTTTTGATCGATCTGATCGGCGCCGAGCAGCATCAGCGTGCGCGCCCAATCGATTGATTCGCTGATGCTCGGTGGCTTCTTCACATCGAGCTGGCGGACCATGTCGATCACCTCGACGAGGCGCTCGGCGACCTGTTGGTCGATCGCGGGAACGTGCAGCCGGACGATCTCGACCTCGCGCGCGTTGTCGGGGTAGTCGAGCCAGAGGTAGAGGCAGCGACGCTTGAGCGCCTCGGTCAATTCGCGGGAGTCGTTGCTGGTGAGCAGCACGATCGGGTGCGTGGTTGCCTCGACGACGCCAAGCTCAGGGATCGAAACCTGAAAGTCAGAGAGGATCTCAAGCAGCAGCGCCTCGAACTCGTGGTCGGTCTTGTCGATCTCGTCGATCAGCAGAACAACCGGCTCGGGCGATGCGATCGCCCGCAGCAGCGGACGCTCAAGCAGGAACTCCTCAGAGAAGATGTTGTCCTGCACGGAATCCCAAGTGCCGCCGCTCTCCGACTGTGCTGCTCCGGCCTGAATTCGCAGCAGCTGCTTCTTGTAGTTCCATTCGTAGAGCGCTTTGGCCTCGTCTTTGGCTACGCCTTTACCCTGCTGTAATGCCTGAGCGTATTTGTATTGCCCCATAAAATGACCGGCTTCCGCGCCTTTTTTTGCCCACTCAGCCACTTTGGCCGGAGATTTAGCGACGCCTTCGCCGTATTCATACATTTGCGCAATTTCGCCGTAGGCCGAGACTTCTCCAAGCTCCGCCGCTTTTTCATACCAGTCGACCGTTTTGAAAGGTGTTACGATGGAGTCTGCCCATCCATGCCAGACGATCATCTTGCCGCCAGCAGTGCGGAATGCAGAAATGTCGGGACTGTCCGAATTGTAGACCTTGGCCATCGTCCGCAGCCTGTCGGGATCTTCATCGAAATTGAAAAGGCGCGGCGACCAGT
>JBMYXO010000098.1:0-6685 GCA_049608465.1 Solirubrobacterales bacterium
TGCGGCAAAACCAGGCTTGACTATCGCGTTGAGATTTCAGCAACAACGAGCGCGGGCGGCGCGGGCGAGTACGTCGCCGATTGCGGCGCCGGCGATCAGGTCCGATGGGTAGTGCACGCAGAAGTGCAGGCGCGAACCCGTGACATTCACGGCAGTGAAATACAGCGGCAGCTTCAGCTTCGGCGCCAGCGCAGAAAACAGCCGTGCGGCGGCGAACGAAGTGACTGCATGAGACGATGGAAAGCTGAGCGCCGTCGGTGTACCGCGTGCGGCGACCGGCGGTCGGCGGCGGCCAGCCGCAAGCTTCAGCAGAGTGTTCAGGAGGTACACCAGTGCGACTGTGAAGGTCGCCCGCAGCCAACTCGAGCGTTGCGGTTTGTCGACCAATGCCGCCGTCCCGCCGATCACGTACCAGACACCGCCGTGCTCGCCAGCAATCGTGATCAGACCAGTCGCGCGCTCGATCATCCCGCCCAATCGGACGCGCTCAACCCACTCGAGAAACGGAAGCTCGACCGCGTCAAGCGTTTTCCAGCCTGCGCGCGGCTTCATGGCTTCACCGCAATCGACGAATTACTCGAAGCCGGCGCGGCGGTCTTCTTGCTCGGCGTCGAACCCGTAAAAATCAATGCGGTCGGCGCGCAGATTGATAACACGCTTCTCTTCCTTGATTTCGATCCACTTCTGCTCGGCCTCGATCGCCTTGATCAGCTTGTCGATCTCGGGCTGGTCGAGCTTCAGACCGACCGACAGACCGTTGGCAAATCCAACTTGAATCGTCTTTTTGTCGTCTGCCATCGTCGCCCCCAAATCTCTTAGTGAATGAAGTCTCGCGTCATCAGTGACCGGCAGCCGGTTTGACGAGTTCAGTCAAAACTCCACCGGCGGACTGCGGGTGGACAAACGCGACCGTGCTGCCCTGAATGCCGATTCGCGGAGTCTCGTCGATCAGTTCCAGCCCGAGCGCCTTCAGGCGATCGAGCTCTGCCTGTACGTCGTCGACGCGATAGGCGACGTGGTGCATGCCGACTCCGCGCTTCTCGATGAACTTACCGACGGGCGTGTCCGGACCCAGTGGCCTGAGCAGTTCGACGTGCGAATCGCCGACCTCAAGCAACACCGCTTCGACGCCTTGTTCGTCGACGACTTCGCGGTACTGGATCGCCATCGCGAACTGCTCGTTGTAGATCTTGAGCGTCGCGTCGATGTCCTCGACGGCAACTCCGATGTGGTCAATCGCGCCAAACATTGCGGGCGAAGACTAGATCATCGAAGTGGCAGGACGGGTAGGCGTGCTCAGTCGAGCAAGCTGTTCCAGAATCTCACGAACTCGCGCTCGTGACCGATGCCCGACCGCAGCGTGCGAATCGGACCGGCGGCGCGATCACCTTCGCCTGCGCTGCCCTCGGCGGCTTCCAAGAGTTGTTCGTACCGTTTCAAGTTTGCCGAATGCACCTGAACCTGTTCGGCGGCAAGCGCTTTCGGATCGGCGCCAAAGAAGAGTTTGAGAAGTGCGAGGTCACGCAATTCGACGGGTTTTTGTTCGTCGGTTTCGCGCCAGACGTCGAGCGCGTCGCGCCCTTCACGGGTGATCGTGAACTGGCGCCGGCGGCGACCTTCGTCCTCGCGCTGTTCTGCCAGATAGCCAGCTTCGGTCAGGCGATCGCACTGCGTGTAGATCTGCGTGTGCGGCAGCGACCAAAAGTTCACGACCGACTCGCCGGCAAGCGCCTTGAGCTCGTACGGCGTGATCGGACCCGCCATCTCAACGAGGCCGAGCACCAGATATGAAGCCGTTGTCAGTCGCAGATTTTCCATGTTGTCCAATCGGTGGTGCGAATAAAAGCCTGAAGCTTCAACCCGCTGTTGCATTATGACGCGGTTTCCAGTAACATGCGCTACGTATCGTTCAGTTTGTATGATTGGGGACATGATGGACACCGCGACAATCGACACAACCGCAACACGTAAGGAGCCGGGTTCGCGCAGGTCAAGCGCGACTCCACAAACCGCCCTCCAGCAGGCATTGACTTCGGCAGACGAGTCGCCTGAGCGGGTCGCGCTTGACGTGCGCGGAGCGCTGCCGGACTGGCTCACCGGCATGTTGGTGCGCAACGGACCGGGTCGCTGGGACTTCGACCAATCGGAGGTGAATCACTGGTTCGACGGACTGTCGATGTTGCACAGCTTCGATTTCGCGGACGGCGGCGTCAACTACTGCAATCGCTTCGTGCGCAGCAACGCCTACCGCGCCGTCGAAGAGACCGGCAAGCTCGGCTTCAGCGAGTTTGCCTCCGACCCGTGTCGCACGCGCTTCCAGCGCATCCAGTCGATGTTCAGCCCAAACGTCACCGACAACCCCAACGTCAGCGTGTTCAAGTTCGGCGAGAAGTTCATCGCAATGAGCGAGATCCCGCTGGCGATGGAGTTCGATCCCAGCACGCTCGAAACGGTCGGCGTCGCGTTCGAGAACCCCGACATGTTCGCCTCGGCCCATCCCCACCAAGACGTCGACCACGGCGCGATGATCAACCTGTCCTGCAAGCTGGGGCCGCGATCCTCGCAGAGCTTTTTCAGGCTCGCGCCGAATGGCAAACCCCAGCGCATCGCGAAGTTCAACCGACGGATGCCGACATATCAGCACTCGTTCGGGATGACCGATCGTTGGCTGATCCTCACCGAGTTCCCGCTGATCGTCGATCCGATTGACATTCTCAAAACCGGTCGTCCGTTCATCGAGAACTTCCAGTATCGACCGGCACGCGGTACAAAGATCACGGCCATTGATCGCGAGACCGGGAAGGTCGGCGGAGAATGGGAAGCCGATGCCGGCTTCTGCTTCCACCACGTCAACGCGTACGAAGACGGCGAGGATCTGGTCGTCGATCTTTGCCGTTTCGATGACGCGTCGATCGTCGAGGAGCTCTACATCGACCGATTGCGCGAAGGCGGGTCCGCCACCATCGGCTACCTGCACCGCTATCGCTTGACTCCCGGGCGCAAGCGCGCTGACGAAAAACGGTTGTCCGATACGCCGCTCGAGCTCCCGCGCATCAACTACGCCGCCAACAATGGCAAGGCCTACCGGTTCGCCTACGGCGTCAGCGCCGCGGATGAGTATTCGCTGAACGTGCTCGCGAAGGTCGACGTCGAAACCGGTGACGCCTTGACCTGGAGCGAGGGCGACTGCGCGGTCGGTGAGCCGGTGTTCGTTGCCTCGCCGGAGAAACGTGCAGAGGACGACGGCGTATTGCTTTCGGTGGTGCTCGACGGCTCCAGCGGTCGATCATTCCTGTTGGTGCTCGACGCTACGAACCTGAGCGAAGTTGCTCGCGCCGAGGTGTCACACGGGATACCGGCCGGCTTCCACGGCAGCTACGTCAACCACTGAGTACGGCCCGAATCCAGCGCGGCGATCACGCGTGACCATCGGGTTCGACCGAGAGCAACCGCTCGATCGCGGCCTGGCCGACCTCGATCTGTTCGGTGGTCGGCTCACGCGTTCCGAGTACGCGCTGCAACTCGAAGCCTGGCGCGCGAAACGCTTTGGTGAAGCCGCTTTCGGGGTGTCGCTCTGCCCAGCCGAACATCTCGATCGAAGCCGCAGCGCCGGCCAGCGCCACGCCGGTCTGTGCACCCAGTCCAGGTTTGGCGACGGCGCGACGAAGAACTGCGTCACCGGCAACGCCGGCGATCATCATTGGCGCGACCAGGTGTGAGCCGCAGCGCTCGTGTTCTTTGGCGGCGGCCTCAACGACTTCCGGATCGGTCGGGTCGCCACCCTGCTCATAGGCGGCGATCGCCTTGTGTTCGACGCCGTGATAGGCGGCCGTGTTGCCTGCCTTCAGTGAAATCAAGGCCGGCGTGAGGCCGAGCAACGAGACGGCGACGTCCGTGCCCACGCCGCGCTTCTTGCGAGATTTGGCGAACATGCTGATCGCGGTGGTCGCCGCAGCAGCCGTAACCACGCTGCGATTCTCGAATGGCAGTCGCGCCTGGCGCAGCGTTCCGCGCACGACCGGGACAACGACCATCGACTCGGCGAGACGCGCGACTCCGCGCAGCCCAGGGATCTTGTCGATCGGCCCGCGCAATCGAGGCACCTTTCCGCTCTTGACGATGATCGCGCCATGTTTGTCGCGCACGGCCGCAGCCCAACAGGTGGGTCCGTAAACGAGCAAGCCATTCTCCAGCGCCATTCCGCCGAGCCGCAACCGATCGCCATTCGTCGTCCGCGGTTTGCTGGGTTGCTGTGGATCTGGGCGGTCGCTCATCTAGCCAAGCAGCTTAGGTACGGCGTGCGCAAAAAACTCCGTTGCCAATGTGAGATCTTCGACTGGTATCCGCTCGTCCGCAGCATGCATCAGCGGATCCGAGTCGTACATCTCCATCGAGATCTGCGGAAAGAAACCGTAGGCAACGCAGTCGGGAAAGGCATCGCGAAACCAGCGCGAGTCGGTGAATCCCGGCAACACCGACGGCACGGCGACAGCGTCGGGATCGATGCCGGCGACCCATTCCTTGATCAGATCCATCAACGGCGTGTCGTGGGCCGACGCGTTGCCGACCGCGCCCTCGTCAAAATCGAGTTCGTAGTTGCCCTCACCGAGCACCTCGCGTGCACGTCGCTCAGCAAGCTCCTGTCCGAATCCCGGCGGCACTCGGCAATCCACGCGAAGCTCGGTCCTGTCGGGAATCACATTGAGCTTCTCTGACGCCTTGACCATCGTTGGCGTGAGCGTCACACCCAACGTCGGCTCGAGCAACACGTAAAGGCGCTCATCGTTCGCCTTGATCTCGGTGAGCATTTCGGCGAGCACGTCCTGGCTGGGGTTTTCACCCGGGTCCTCACCGAGCAGCGCAGTCAGAATCGCACGCGGCTCTGCCGTCAGGTCGTAGTCAGGCTGATGGTCGGCCATCCGCTGCAGATACGGAGCAATCTTCAGCAACGCGTTGTCGCCGAGCCTCGGGATCGATGCGTGCCCCGCAACGCCATGCGTGATCAGCCGGAATCGCCGAAAGCCCTTCTCTGCGCAGCCGACGCGAAAGAAGCGTTTGCCGTTGTAGGTGAATTGCTGGCCCCCACCCTCGTTGAGCGCGTAGTCGCAGCGCACCTTCTCCCGGTGCTCCTCACAGAGCCAGCGCGCGCCGTAGCTGCCGCCTGCCTCTTCGTCGGAGGTGACGATGATCTTCAGTTCGCCGCTGGCAGGTCGCCATCCCGCTTTGACAAGCTCGATCGCCGCAGCAAGTTCAGCCGCCGCTTGACCCTTCATGTCCTGCGCTCCGCGTCCCCAGATGCAGCCCTCGCGGATGTCGCCGCTCCACGGGTCGACTTGCCATTCATCTGCGTTTGCCAGCACCGTGTCGATGTGCGTGAGCAGCGCGACGGTTGGGCCGTCGCTGCCCGATGGAGCCTTCATTGATGCGATCAGGTTTGGTCGGTTCGGATCGAGCGCGAGCAGCTCAACCGCGAAGCCGTGCTCCTCCAAAAGACCCTGGATGAACGCCTGCGCAGCTGCCTCGTCACCTGGAGGGTTGACGGTGTTGAAACGGATCAGCTGCTGCAGCAGCTCGGTCGAGGTCTGCTCGAGTCGTTCGCGGTCAACCATTGATGCGCCCCAGCATACGGGTTGGTGCCGTTGCCGACCAGCTTCAAGCGACAGCTCGCCCGACCTTTGCCGTCGTCGAGCGCCACGGCCGGGGAATCGGGGACATGGATTTCCCCTGTTTGCGTGGTTCTGTGCGCGCGCTTGGTGTAGTTGACGCCGCGAGCCGGTAATTTGACAGTTCTGCCGATGGCCCGATCGATCGAAGAGATTGCGCGCGCGATTCTCGCGCACAAGGACGAGCCGTGTGGCTTCGAGCCCTGTTCGACCTGCACGCAAATGGTCCCTGGCAACGGCAATCCGAACGCCTCGATCATGTTCGTGGGAGAAGCACCCGGCAAGAACGAAGATGCTCAGGGGATTCCGTTCGTCGGCGCTGCGGGAAAGTTGCTCGACGAACTACTCGCGTCAGTTGAACTGACTCGGGAAGACGTGTTCGTGGCGAATGTTCTTAAAGCGCGGCCGCCGGGCAATCGCGACCCACTGCCTGAAGAGACTGCGCACCACTGGCCCTGGCTGGAAGAACAGATAGCCGCGATCGATCCAGATGTGATCGTGCTGCTGGGCCGCCATGCGATGGCGCGATTCTTGCCGAACCGCAAGATCAGCCAAGACCACGGGCAACCGCGACTGAAGGCCGGGCAGGTCTATCTGCCGGTCTACCACCCGGCGGCGGCGCTTTACAACGGCGGGCTGCGCGGAACGCTGTTCGCGGACTTCGCGCAGATTCCCAGCCTGGCCGAACGCGTTCGTGAGACCGGTCGCGAGACGTTGCTCGCGCGCAGCGGGGTGATCACCTCCCCTTCTGACAGCATCACCGACGTGCCGGCCGAGTTTGCCGATCCCGCCGAGGTGGCCGCGGTCGCCGAATCTCCCGCGTCTTTTGAAGACGACTATTCACGGGAGTACGGCCAGCCACTCGAAGGCATGCCCGCGGCAAGGATGATCACCTCGCCCGAGCGATATGACTCGGAATCGGTCGACGAACCGCCCCGGCCTGCGCCGGGTCAGTCCGGCCTTTTCTAGTCGCAGACTTGCCCCGAGTCAGTCCGACCCTTGCGAATTAAAGGCTCGCCGCC
>JBMYXO010000099.1:0-6673 GCA_049608465.1 Solirubrobacterales bacterium
CAGACTTCTTGATGTAGAGCGCGTTATAGAGCGTCGCGGCGAGCACGCCACCGGCGATCGGGCCCACGACGTACGCGAGAACGAAATCGCGGACGGAGCCAAATCCACCGTCACCGAAAAGCATGTTGGTGAAGTCCGGACCGAATGCACGCGCCGGGTTGAGGCTTGCGCCGGTCAGGGAACCGATCAGAAACACTCCGAGTGCAAGTGAGGCGGCGATCGCCGCCGGCGCCCACTCTTTCGTGCCGTCGGGATTGACGGCGGTCGCGACGACCGTCCAGACCAGCAGGAACGTGAAAATCGCCTCGAGAACGATGCCACTGGCAAGGGAGATCGACGGATCGATCGACGGCGAACCGAACTTCACCGAGGTTCCGAGATCGTTGAGCACCAGCGCCAATGTGACGCCGGCAAGCGTTCCGCCGATCACTTGGACGATTACGTACTTGGCGGCGTCGGCACCCTTGATCTTGCCGATCGAAAACAACCCCAGCGTGACAGCCGGATTGAAATGACCGCCCGAGACCGCGCCCAGGGTCTGGATCATCACGAACAGAACGAATCCGTGGACGAACGCGATGAACGGGACAACCACGTTCGGCAGCAGTTGGCCACCGGCCTCGGTGGCTACGCCCACGTAGATCGAGACGGCCATGATGATCGACAGGACGAGGGCGTAGGTACCGATCAGTTCGGCGATCAAAGCCTTCGATTTTGATGTGTTTTCCACGACTAAAGCTCCTAATGGTCTGGGTTGCGAAACGATGCGATTCGCTCAGTGAGGTGATTTGCGCTGCGCGCGGGCACAGGCATGCTTCGACGTGGTTTCGTTCGCGCGCAGAGTTTTTCATCCTGCAATGCGGCGGAGTTCTTGCACGCCGCATCGCGCGGCGACCGGCGCTAGATGGCGGCCGCAGCTGCGATCAGGTCGGAGCCTTCGCGCATCATGCGTGAGCGCGGCACGACTTTGACGAATCCAGCATCGAGCGCCCTGCGCCGGGTCTCGTCATCGGTGTGCGCATATAACCCGAAGGTCGGCGTTCCATCGGCCACTGTCGACGTTCCGTCGAAGCTGCCATCCGTCAGGTCGACGATCAGCAGTTTCGCGGAGGCCGAGCGGGCCAAAGCCTCGCCGGGATCACCGGTGAGCAGTGGCTCGAAACCGGCTTGGCGAATCATCGCCTCCACCTTCGACCCGAACATCAGGTCGTTGCCGAGCATGACGATTTCGCCGTTGCTCATCGGGCGTCGTTCACCGGGTGTGGCTACAGACCGCGTCGCGCGCGGAACTCGCGACGTACGGCCTCGGGTTGTCCCCACATCTGTACGGTCTCGGCCCGCCCCGAGCGGATCTCGCGGACCTCGAACTCGCCTTCGATGCCGTTCTGGTCGAGCAAACCGAGCGTCGCATGCACGGCTTCCGGTGCCGCGCCGTGTCCAAATCGGTGAGCGACGAGCACACGCCAGTGCCATTTGGCACGTGAGTAGGGCTGTGCGTTGCACTGCGTCAGCAGGGTTGCGGCTTCGACGTAGTCGTCCTCGTCCTTGATTCGCAGGTCGAATTCGAGATCCGTCCAGTCGTCTGGCAGAGCATCGACCACTTCATTGAATTCGGACGCAAGAGGCATTGGGGGTCGATCTTACTCAGCATTCAAGGTGTCGCCGGCGTCGTCGATCTGCAACAGCCGCTCGGCAGTCACCTGAAGGGTCGTGTGGGTGATCGAGAACTCCCGTTCCAACATTTCTTCGATGCTCTCGCGCGTGGTGTCGACGTCACACGTCGCGTCGACGGTGACGTGCGCCGCAAGCGCCGGAAATCCCGAGGTGATCGACCATACGTGCAGATCGTGGACCTCTCGAACACCGCGCACCCGTGCGATCGCCATACCGACGACCCCCACGTCGACGCCTTCTGGGGCACGCTCGAGCAACACTTCAACGGGCTCGCGGATCAGGCGCCACGACGAGAGCAGAATCAACAACGCGATCGACAGTCCGATGATCGGGTCGAGCTCGTTCCAGCCGGTGGCGATGATGCCGACGCCCGCGATCACCACGCCGATCGACCCGAGCGCGTCTGCCACCGAATGCCGCAACACTCCCTCGAGATTGATGTCGCTTCGATCACCGCGCACGAGCACCCACGTGGCCACGGCGTTGCCAAGCAAGCCAAAAAAGCCAAATATCAGCACGCCGGTTCCATCGATTTCCGGCGGGTCGCCGAAGCGCCCGATCGCTTCGATCGCGATCCAGATCGACACCGCGACCAAGGCGAGTCCGTTCACCAGCGCCGCGAGAATCTCAACCCTTCCGAGACCGAACGTGCCACGGCCGGCGGCCGGTCGCGCCGCCACTTTCGCCGCGGCTATGCCAAGCGCGATCGCCAAGACGTCCGACAGCACGTGCCCGGCGTCGGCCCACAGTGCCAAAGACCCGGTCAGCAGGGCGCCGACGATGCCGAGCACGATCATCGCGATGTTGATCAGCAGCGCCCAAACCATGCGGCGTGTGTTTTCGGCCCGCGAGCCTCCAGCACCGTGGTCGTGCGCATGTCCAGCTGGTCCGTGCATCACCGGTCAAGCTACCGGGCCGATCGGGAGCGGCGTTAGGATCGCGGTGATGCAGCTGACCGAGCAACTCGAGATCGAATACGCCGCGGCGCGCGAATCCGCGGTGTTCGTGAAACGCGAGCAGCCGGGAGTGCTTTCGCTGCTCGGCGACGACGCGGCTGAATTTCTTCAGGGCCAGGTGACCAACGACATCGAGTCACTGAAGCCCGGGCACGGCGCATACGCGGCGCTGCTCACGCCGAAGGGCAAGATGCGCGCCGACATGCGCATCCTGCGCACCGGGGACGGCTTGCTCTTGGTCTGCGAACGCCGATTGCTGCCGGTCATTCGCCACACGATCGACACCTTCCGGATCGGCTATTTCTTCAAGACCGAAGACCTGACCGGCGAACTCGACCGCGTCACGTTGATCGGTCCATCTGCGCGCGCAACACTGACTGCGTTCACCGACGCCGTATCGCAGTTGGGCACGTCTGAAAACGACCACATCGGCTTCGAGCTGACCGATGCCGAGGCCACCGCATTGGTCGTCGGGCTGCACGAGCTGGACCTGTTGGTGCCGACGTCGGCCGTCGACACTGTGGTCGACCGACTCGAGGCGGAGATCCGCAGAGCTGACGAAACGTTGGCAGAGGTGGTCCGTGTCGAATCGGGCACTCCTGCGTTCGGCAAAGAGCTGGACGAAAACACGATCCCGGGCGAGGCCGGACTGAACGACCGCGCGGTCAGTTTCGAGAAGGGTTGTTACGTCGGCCAGGAGACGGTCGCGCGGATGCACTACAAGGGCAAGCCGAACCGCAACCTGCGCGCGCTGACGTCGGAACTACCGCTCGAAGACGGCGTGCCGGTGGTCGCCAAGGATGGACGCGAACTGGGTTCGATCGGAACGGCGGTGGTTTCGCCCGTGCACGGTCCAATCGCCTTGGCCGTGCTGCGTCGGGAGGCAGAGATCGGCGACGAGGTGACGGTCGCCGGCCAATTGGCACGGGTCGTAGATACGGCCAGCCTCAACACAAACTAAACCGAAACCCGTTACCGGTCGAACTGTTATGTAGGTAGCGATACCGAGCACGGGCCGAGGTCAGCAATTGGCATTCATCCGTCATACGGATAGGTACCCTGTTTGGAACCGGTAAGTGCCGCCGAGGCAGACAAGGACACTGCAACGACTGCAACAGCTGCAGCACTGCGGGACAGATCCAAATCGACGGCAACAGCGAGAATGGAGGTCCGACATGGCAGCAGTGAGTGAACAGCCCGTAGGTACGGAACTCGCCCGGCTCGAGGAATCAGAGGCCAAGGCATGGCGCATCTACTCGAAAAGCCTCGAAGGTCTCGCGGGATCCGCGTATGACGAAGCTGAGGGACGCTCCTGGGATCGCCTCCAGCGCAAGCTAGGTCAGATCGAGACTCGCCGCGACGAACTCGGCGACTCGACACACAGCCAGAACAGCACCGGCGGCAAATAGTCAACTTGACCGCATCACGCATCTTCCTGCTGGTCTTCGCCTGCGTGGCGGTAGCTGGCGTGGCGGCCTGCGGCGGTACCAACACCGACGCCACAGGCACCAACCCCGGCGACGGCAAGCAGATTTTCAGCGACGCAGGTTGCGGCGGATGTCATACGTTCAAGCCGTCCGGCTCCGGCGGCACGAGTGGTCCGGCCCTCGACTCAACGACGCTGTCGTCCGAGGAGATCGCCGCGCAGATCAGAAGCGGTGGCGGCGGAATGCCCGGTTTCGAGGGCAACCTCACCCCAGAGCAGATCGATGCCGTCACGGCATTCATCGTCGGCAGTAGTTCGATCAACTGACGCATTCCGGCGACCACCGCCGGTCTAGTGTTTGCAGCGATGTCGACGCCGACCAACGAAGCTCCCGCGCGCAAAGCGCGCTTTACGCTCACGCCCGATCAGTACACGAAGCTTGCGTGGTTCGCGCTTGGCGCGCTCACGGTGATCGTCTTCAGCGGTGCCGCCGTTCGTCTGACGTCATCCGGTCTAGGTTGCCCCGATTGGCCGCGCTGCTACGGCAAGGTCTATCCCCCACTGCAATCGCACGCGATGATCGAGTTCGGCAACCGTGCGCTGTCGGGTCTCGTCACGATCGCCGTCCTCGCCGCCGCAATTGGTGCGATGCGCAGAAGCCCGTACCGCCGCGACCTCGCTGTTTGGGCGTGGCTGCTGCCGATCGGTGCCCTGTCGCAGGCCGTTCTCGGCATGTTCACGGTCGAGAGCGAGCTGCAGTACGGCTGGGTGATGGCGCACTTCGGACTGTCGATGGTGATGATGATCGCCGCGGTGGTGCTGGTCTGGCGCGCCAAGTACGAGCCCGGTTCGCGGACTGCGTCTACCGATGCGGTCAGCGTCTGGTCGATCCGCGCATTGGTGCCGCTGACGTTCGCCGCACTGTTGACAGGGGTTTTTACGACGGCCGCGGGTCCGCACGCCGGCGGTGAACCGGGCGAGGTGGCCCGCTGGGAGCCCCGCGGGGGCGAGTCACTCGAATGGATCGTCAATCGTCACGGACGGGTGGCGGATGTGTTGGGGATCGCGGCGATCGCCGTCTTCGTGATCCTGTGGCGCAGGCGAGCACCGCGCCAGCTACGCACGAAATCCGCGATTTTTGCTGTTCTGATCGGAGTCCAAGGATTGATCGGATCGATCCAGTGGCAGGAGCAACTACCGGAGTTCCTGGTCTGGCTCCACGTGGTGTTCGCGACGCTGTCGTGGGTGTACGTGCTGTGGTTCTGCTGCGCAGCCGGTGTGCTGAGCCGATCGCCGCGCGTTGAGCCGTCTTCGGACCTCGAGCCAGCCGCTACGGCTGGTTGAGGTCCTGCTGGGCCGACGGGCGCGTCGGGCCGACCTCTATTTCGAGCGTGTTGGCCGCCGAATTGTCAGCACTGATGCCAAGAAAGCCCTCTTCGAGCGTCATCTTGAAATTGGCGGTCTGCTGGACGTCGACGACGACGTCGCGATCAACGCGATCCGTTGAAAACGTGACGACCTGCTTTGCACCGGTCTGATTGGTGACGATGAAGCGCGTGGGGCCGGCGCCAAATGGATTCGGCGACGCGGCGATTGCATCCTCGTGCACGATCACCGACACGGTGCGCGTTGCGGGCGGCTTGGGGTCGTTGTTGTAGCTCTCGTTGCCGGCACAACCGGCCAGCACCGCGCAGGCGGCAACGACAGCGCCTAGCGCGACCATCCGCGCCCCGCCGAAACGACTCAGTGGTTTGAGCATCCCCCTCACCGGATCAAGAGGTTACCCGCGCGATCAGCGATACGATTCGCGACTGAATTTTCTGCCACAACTCAAGTCCCGAAAACACGACTTAAGACCCCAGGAGCACCATGCCCGTTTTGGAACTCAACGAAGCCGACCTGACCCAGCTGGCCGACGACTCTCAGCCGCTGGGAGAACTGCCCACGACGATGCTCGCGTGGGTGATCCGCGAAGACCGGTTGGGCGAACCGGAAGACGCGATCCAGCTCGAAGAAATCGAGTGCCCTGAGCCGGGGCCGTTCGAGGTCGTCGTCAAGGTGATGGCCGCCGGTGTCAACTTCAACAACGTCTGGGCCGCGCTCGGCGAGCCCATTTCGGTCTTTCGCTACCACCCCGAGGACCATCACATTGGCGGCTCCGATGCCTCAGGGATCGTCTGGAAGGTCGGCGAGGGCGTAACCCGCTGGAAACCCGGCGACGAGGTCGTGATGCACTGCAACCAGGCCTCCTACGAGGACGTTGAAGTCCACGGTCTCGATCCGCTCGCCGCGCCGAGCCAGCAGATCTGGGCCTACGAGACAACTTGGGGCAGCTTCGCGCAGTACTGCAAGGTGCAGGCGCAGCAGTTGCTGCCCAAACCCAAGCACCTCAGCTGGGAAGAGGCTGCGAGCTACGGGTTGACCTACTTCACCGCGTACCGCATGCTGCTCGACCGCGCGAAGATCCAGGGTGGCGACAAGGTCCTGATCTGGGGCGCCGCCGGCGGTCTCGGCGTGTTCGCGACGCAGCTGGTCAAGATGGCCGGCGGCAAGTCTGTCGGCGTCGTCTCTTCGGACGAGAAGGGCGAGCTGGTCAAACAGCTCGGCGCCGAGGACT
>JBMYXO010000100.1:0-6584 GCA_049608465.1 Solirubrobacterales bacterium
TGCCGATCTTCGGAGGTAGGACGATCGCGTTCACGCCCATCTCCTGCACGCCGAGTTCTGCGCGAATCTTGCGAAAACCCGGTCCCTCGCCCATCGAATCGAGCGATCCCGCCGCGAAGCCGTCGCCCTGAAGTGTCTCTGTGAGTGTGTTCATCATGAAGCGCAGACTACAGTCGCGCGCGGTATGGAAGTGCAGAAACTGACTGTCGCGATTCCCGTGCTCAACGGTGGAGCGCTGTTTCGCGAGACGCTCGCTGCGCTCAAGCAGCAACGCAATGCCAGTGGCGTTGAGCTTGAAATCCTGATTGTCGATTCGGGCTCGACCGACGGCTCCATCGAGGCCGCTCGCGAAGCCGGCGCTCGCCTGATCGAGATTGACAAGTCTCAGTTTCAGCACGGAGCAACCCGCAACATGGCGATCGAACGGTCGACCGGCGACGCCGTCGCCTTTCTGACAGACGACGCGACACCGGCCACAGATCGCTGGCTCGACGCGATCGTCGAGGGATTCGCGCAGGCCGACGACGTCGCGCTCGTCTTTGGACCGCAGCTTCCGCGACCGGATCACTCGCCGATGGTTCGCCGCGAGATGCTCGATCACTTCAGTTCGTGGGGCGACGGCGAGGGCATCGCCGTCCAGAAGATCGGCGCCGGCGCTGCAGGCCGCGAGGCCTACGAGCTGCACAAGGGCGACTACGTCTTCTTCTCCGACGCGAACGGCGCCGTAGCGCGATGGGCGTGGCAGCAAGTCCCGTACCGAGCAGTGCCCTACGCGGAGGACCAACTACTCGGACGAGAGATGCTGGAGCGCGGTTTCGCAAAAGTCTTCCACCCGGGAGCGGCCGTTCTGCACTCCCACGACTACAGCGCCTGGCAGTGGCTCAAACGTCGCTTCGACGACTATCGCGGCGTGCTGGAGGTATTCGACCACTGCACGCCGCTGCGACCGATCACCGGCGCTCGCAACGTGGCTGGTCTGGCGCGGGCCGACCGGCAGTTCATGCGCGACGAAGGCACAAGTGGGCCTTCGCTGATGCTTTGGACCCTTCGATCACTCCGACACCATGGATTGCGTCAGATCGGCGAATGGCTCGGTGGACGCGCCGACCGCCTGCCTGTGGCGCTGACGCGCCGTCTGTCGCTCGACGGGCGCGGCGGTTCGCGGCGCGCGACCGACCTCCCCTAGTCGCTGGCCGCCGCCGCTGGTGGCGGTCGCTTTGCGCCGGGGTGCATTGGTAGGGTCTTTTCGTGGCCGATCCTCAGATTTCACCAGCCGCGATTGAGCCCGCCGATCTGCCCGAAGTTGCGAGCGCGGAAGTTGTGGCGAGCGCCGCGAACAACACAAACGGCAACGTCGCCGACGAGGCCGTTGCCGCAGCCGAGCGCATCGCATTTCTGGCGATGGCCAGTGAACTGGCGCGTGGTCGAAAAGTACTCGTGGTCGACGACGGCGCCAGCGCGCTCGCGGGGATCGCGGCGCACCTGGACTCGTGCGAGCTCGGTGCGCTGGACGGCCCCGCCGACGGGGCATATGAGTTGATCGTCGCCGATCTGTTGGCCGCCGACGATGCAGCCGGATTCGGTATTTCCCAGCTCGCACGCGTGGTCACCGCGGACCACGGGATCGCCCTGGTGCGCATGCCCAACCGCCCCGAATTCGCGCCGCTGCGGCAGCAGATCGAGGCGAACTTTGCGCGCACCTTGCAGATGCGCCAGCACAACTGGGTCGCATCGGCGCTGTTCGATGACGCGATGTTCGCCAACGACGAACCGAGCAAGGCCGTCGCCGCCTCGGTACGCAAACTCGCAGCGGCGGAACCCGGCGAGGAGCTTTACACAGTGGTGCTCGCGGCGCAGGCAGGGTTCCCCGAATTCCGCCCGCAGCTCGCCGTCACCCGCAGTCTCGTACTGCGCAACATGATCGCCGACCTCCACGCGACAAAACAGCGCGCCGAACACGAGATCGCGAACGTCAAGGCAGAGAACGCGATGCAGGCTGACCGCATCCGCGAACTTGAAGAGGAACTCGCCTGGTACGACGAGCACGAACTCGCTCTGCGCGCCGCGATCGAAAAGCGCGGCTGGGCCACAGCGTTGGTCAACCTCTGGGCCCGTGGAATCGTGCTGTTCAGACGCGCGCGCAACGTGTTGCGCGGCCGATGACAAAACGGCGAGACCCGGCATGATCTCGGTCGTCATACCCGTGCTCAACGGCGAAGAATTGCTCGACGAAGTGCTGACGGCCGTCACCGGTCAAGTGATCGACGAACCAGTTGAGGTTCTGGTGATCGATTCGGGATCGAGCGACCGGTCGCTGGAGATCGTCCAGCAGCACCAACAGACGTTCCCGGCTCTGCGATTGATGTCGATCGACAAATCCGAGTTCGGCCACGGGCGCACACGCAACCTCGCGGTGCAGAACACGAGCGGCGATCTGATCGCATTTCTGACGCAGGACGCAACGCCTGCTTCGGCGCACTGGCTGGCCGCCTACCGCGAGGCATTCTCGATGGCACCGCAGGTTGGCGCGGCGTTCGGCCCGCACCTTCCCAGGCCGGGGATCAGTCCGTTGATGGCGCGACTGCTGCGCGACCACTTCGCGAAGATGTCCGATGGGCAGGATGGGCCGGTGTTGCAACTACCGGGCGACGTCACTTACCTGTCCAATTCGAACTCGTGCATCGCTCGTGCCGCCTGGCAGCAGACGCCGTTTCGCGATGTCGCCTACGCCGAGGACCAAGCGTTCGGCAAGGACATAATGGCCCGCGGTTGGAGCAAGGTCTACGCGCCCGGCGCGGCCGCCTGGCATTCGCACGACTACGGAATGGTCGAGTCGTTCAAGCGCTACTTCGACGAGTACCGCGGTCTCAGCGAGTCGGTCGGTGAGCGCACCGAGGCGTCGGCGGGCAAGGCGATGCAGGTGATCGCCGAGTCCGTCGCGGCCGACGACGAATTCATCCGTCAACTCGGTCAACCGGGATGGCGGCGTGCCGCGTGGCGTGCTCGCAGCGCGATTTACCACACCGGTCGAGTCGGTTTCGGCGCCGGTCGACTTCCCGCGCGCGTCCAGCAGGCGCTTTCCTTCGAACAACGCACCGGCGGCCACTCGCTGCACATCCCGCCGATCGGCGACTCTCCATACAAGGACGTGGCCGAGGTCGAACGCGAGGGCATCGTGCCCCTGGTCCGAACGGCGACGGCTGGCGAGCGCCTGCACGTGGCGTGGGTTGTGCCGCCGTTCGGTGTCGGCGGCGGCGGCCACACGACGATTTTCAGGATGGTCAAAGCGCTCGAGGCAGCGGGGCACCGCTGTTCGATCTGGGTCTACGACCCGCACGGCATCGACGTCGGCGGCGAGGGCACGATGCGCAAACGAATCGCCGAGCACTACATGGAGCTGGACGCGCCGGTTCACGCCGGATTTCGGCATTGGATCGGAGCCGACGTGGCGATCGCGACCGGCTGGGACACCGTCTACAAGGTCTTGCGACTCGCTGACTGCGGATCGCGCGCCTACTTCGTGCAGGACCACGAGGCAGAGTTCGACGCCACGTCCGCACGCTCACTGTTCGCCAAACGCAGCTACGGCTTCGGACTGCACTGCATCTGCGCCAGCCCCTGGCTTGCGGACATGATGAAGCAGCGTTACGGAGCAACAGCAACACCGTTCCTGCTCGGCGTCGACGGCGATGAGTACGCACCGATGGACATCCCGCGGCGCGACGACACCGTGGTCTTCTACGCACGCAGCTTCACCGAACGGCGTGCCGTTGAGCTGGGGTTGCTCGCACTGGCCGAGGTCAAACGTCGCAAGCCGAACACACGAATCGTGCTTTACGGCACGCACGCCCTGATCGCCACACCGTTCGATTACGAGCACCTGGGCGTCGTCACGCATGACCGCCTGCGACGCCTCTACAACGAGGCCACCGTCGGGCTCAGCCTTTCGCTGACCAACTACTCGCTGATCCCCGCCGAGATGATGGCCTGCGGACTACCGGTCGTCGAACTGGCCGGCCGCGCCTGCGAGGGCGCCTTTGGCGAGGATGGCGCAGTGATCACGTTGGCGAGGGAACAGAGCATCGACATCGCCGACCGAATCATCGGTCTGCTCGACGACCGCGATCAGCGCGCCGAGCTGGCGGCCGCGGGTGTCGGATACGCGCACGCTCACCCTTGGAGCAAGAGCGCCGCAACTGTCGTCAAGGCGATCGAGCAGGTTCACGCCGCAGCCGACCGCCCGTCGGAGTGGCAGGCCGGCGCACTGATCTAGCGCGCGCTCAGAGGTAGAACCGTGACAGCGATATCGCCATGCCGAAAAGGTTCGTGCATGCCAGTGCGATCACACATGCGCTCGCGAGTGGCAGGGCGAGGCGCCGCCCCGCACCAATCGAACCGGCGACGATCAATGCGCCGAAAACCGCGATCGCCGGGAATAGGTAGCGACCTTGAGCGAACAGTTGACCGTCCTGGATGAAGAGGAAGTACCCGGTCGAGTTCACGAACAGGGCGACGCCCGCCAGTGCAAGCGCCGCGTATGCCACGAACGGCCAGAGTTCGCGCATCCGATCTCGGCGCAACCAGATCGCGCGCAGAGCAAGCAGGCAGAGCACGAGCAGAGCCGCAAAGGCGCCGTAGTACACGCCGTCCGGGAAACGCGTGTCGAGCGCGTTGAAATCGGCGAAGGCACCGCCGACGAAGGCCTTGAATGCTGGCGGCGTACCGACGAAATACTCGTCCATCGAGCCGATCGATGGCAGATACCACTGCCACACGTAGCTGAGGAATCCAGTCACCGAAGCGGGCCGCTCCCCGGCTGTGGTCGCGATCGTGCCAGCCTCGCTGGCACCAGCGCCGAACTGCAGTTGCACCAGTGCCAGCACGATCACTGGCACGATCGCCGCCTTCACGAACAAAAACAGAGTTCGCAGCCGCTCCTGAGATCGAAACACCGAAACCAGTGCGACGAGCAGCAACGCCAGCACGATGCCGGCGGACGTCGGTTTCGCCGCGACGGCCAGCGCAAAGGCAGTCGCCATCGCGAAGGCGTCACGGAAAGTCGGGCCGCGCCGAAGAATCCTCGCGCCGAAATAGAGCGCCGCGGTACAGGTGGCCATCATCATGCTGTCGTTGGACGCGCCTCCGGAGATGTGCGCGGCCATCGGCTCGAAGGCGATCGCCAGGCCTGCGACCAACGGTGCCCAACCAGTTCGGGGAAACATCTCGCGAGCGAACAACATCGCGAAGACCACGGCGAGCGCGAAGAACAATGCCGAGTAGAGCCTGATGAAGAACAGTTGGTCGAACACGTTGCCGACGCCACCGAGTTCGTACGCGATCACCGCCGGCGCGTAGTACGCCGGCGAATAGCCGCGGGCAGGCGTCAGGCCGTAGGCGGAGTCATTCGTGTCGCGAATCGCCTCGTAGTTTTCGTACATCTCGTCCTCCGCCGCCTGAGACCAAGGCAACTTGACGAACGGCTTGCCGATTATCGGTCGTGCGGTGACCTCACTCACGTAGACCAAGCTCGCCAGGTACGAGTTTCCGGGATCGTTGGGGGCCAGCTCCTTGTCCGGCAGCTCGCCGCGAGAGAGCGTCTCGACGTACGTGAAGTGGGAGAATTCGTCGGGAGTGTTGAACGCCGGCGTCACCACCGCCCAGCCGGCCGCGTTGAAGAACGCGACCGCCGCCACGGCGATGATCAGCGGCCGCAGCCGGTCTCCGCGGTCGCCGGATTTCTTGACCAACAGCCACCAGGTGAACGCGATCACGAAAAGGAAGCAGAGGAACGCCAGGTAGTAAGTCCACGCGCCGATCCATGCGGGGCGAAAAAGCGCCGCTCTGTCGAACACCGTTCCGACGGTGGAGATCAGCGATTCGGAACCAGCTCGCATGTACTCGATCGAGATGTCACCTTTGACGGGCGAGTCTCCGATCATCGAGACCTGATCGATGTTCGCGTTGCCATTCGGCGACCCCGGAACGGCGATCCGTCCGTCGAGCGGTGTCACGCATATCGTGAGGTCATTCTTCTGTTTTGTCGGCACCGGCACGAACACGCGGTCGCCGTCGTCGAACTTCGCCGAAGTCGCGCTCCCAAGTTTCTTGCCGGAATCGTCGAAGGCGGTCAGCGAGATCTGTTGATCGCTGCGGTGATAGGTCCCGAGGAACAACCTGATGCCCGCCGAGTCGGGTGGTAGATCGACGCCCTGAACACACAGGGGATCGGAACCGTTCGACATGATTGCGACGAAGGCATCCGGCGACACGGCGTTGTTTCCGCTGAGGCGTTGTTGCGACGAGACGAGTTGCGAAAGTGCGATCAGGGATGCCACCAGCAGCACGAACGTCATCGCCGCAATCTGCAGAGCGCGCGAACTGGCCGAGATTTTCTGGAACAGGTCTTTCACGGACATCGTGAATCGTCTACTGACGCGCGGCCGCGCGGCGTTCGGCGGCGGCGCGGCGTGAAACGTCGGCGTCGATCCAGTCGCGGTGCTCGCGGAACCACTCGACCGTGCGCGCGATGCCCTCGTCGAAGCCAACGGCCGCCTCAAAACCGAATGCTTCGCGTGCACGCGTAG
>JBMYXO010000101.1:0-6414 GCA_049608465.1 Solirubrobacterales bacterium
TGCCGAAAAGCGCAATCGGCAATACACCGGAATAGACGGCGGGGCAAGGCTTGCATGAAGCCGTCTCGGCAGGGTTCTCTGTGCAGTTCTGCTCGCTCATCGGACGTCGCGAGTGTATCGGCGGTGTCAGCGGGGCCGTGACCGGAATGCGAAGTTGCCGATCAGAAAATGAACTTGCCGAGCGCGTAGCCAATTCCCGAGAAGACGAGAATCACGACGGCCACGACGAGCGCCACGGTTGCCACCATCGAGAGCAGCGAAGGCTGCTCCGGCGGTTCCGGCGGTTCGATCGGTGGAATTGGTGGAATGTCGGCCATTTTGGAAGTCGAATCGCTGCCGTTACAGCGTTGCACCCGCAGGCGATCCCGGGGTGCGCAGAAGGTCGGCGAGCAGATAGTTGGATCCGGTCACGCAGAGCATTCCGCCGCGACCAGCGATTTCGCGCGCGCGACCGAGCGCCTCGAGCGGATCATCGACCGATTCGATGCGTAGCGACTCGGTGACGTCGGCCGTGCGAACCCGGTTTGCCAAATCCGACGCCGGAAGAGAACGCGGATTCGACGAGCTCGTGCAGACGACCACGCCGTCACGCGCAACTGCGGTGAGCAGCTGAGCAAGTGTGTCCTGGACGGGTTTGTCGTCAAGCATCGCGACGAGCAATGTAACGGGACGACCTTCGGCGAGCTCACTCAGCGCCCCGACCAGGGCGGCGGCGGCCTCCTCGTTGTGCGCAGCGTCGCGGATCTCAAGCGGATCAGCATTGGTGAACTGGAGGCGACCGGCAATGCCCTGGTCACGAGCCAGGCGCGCGATCGCTTCAATCGCCGATGCGCGCTCAAACCCTGTTCCGGGGCTCAGTCGCGCATACGCGACCTCCGCTGCGACTAGCGCCAGCGACGCATTCTGGCGTACAAACTCGCCGTTCAAATCCGCAAACGCAACGTCCTGCTCACGCACCTTGATCCAGCGTGCGTCCCGCTCGTCGGTCACTTGGTTGGCCACCTGAGCCGCCGCCGGCCCGAGCGGACCGCTGACCAGGGCTGCGCGGCTCCGCACGACTGCCAGTTTCTCTCGCGCGATCTGTTCGATTGTGTCGCCGAGATACTGCGTGTGATCGATTCCCACAGTCGTCAGCACCTGCACGCGCGAGTCGCCAAGCACGTTCGTTGAGTCCAAGCGCCCGCCAAGGCCGGCTTCGACCACCGCAACGTCGACGGCGTGTTGCCGAAACGCCAGCAGCGCAATCAAGGTCATCGCCTCGAACTGCGTGACTCTGTCGTCGGGCTCTGCCGTTTGATCGTCGTGCACGATCACGTCTCGAACGACGTCGCCCGCGCGAACGAACTCATCCACGCCGATCGGGGCCCCAGCAAGCTCGACCCGTTCGCGAAAACTGATCAGGTGAGGTGATGTGAACGTGCCGGCCGTCAACCCCTGAGAACGCAGCGCGGTGGCGGTCAGCAGCGTGGTCGAGGACTTTCCGTTGGTACCGACCACATGAATCGCCGGTGTGTCGTTCTGCGGATCGCCGAGCTCGACGAGAACTCGGCGCATTCGCTCAAGTCCGAAGCGCATTCCGAACTGCTCGCGCCCGAGCAAGAACCCCTCGATCGCAGCGGCGTCGGCGATGACGGCGACCTCTCCCGGTCAGAGCGCGGCGCGCTCTTCTTTGTAGCGAACGAGCTTGTCGCGCTCGGTCTGCACAACGGCTTGCGGTGCCTTCGACACAAACTGTTCGTTGGCAAGCTTGCCCTCGACGCGCGCGATCTCGACATCCAGTTCCTTGGCGCGCGCCTGTTTCTTGGCTTCGATTTCGGCCGGGTCGAATGCGTCGCTGGGGAACAACTCGATTGATCCGTCGGGGATCGTAAGGCTGCCGACCTGATCCTCTTCGCTGTCCGCAAGTTCGATTCGGCCCAAGCGTGCAAGTTGGTCCTCGATTCCCTCGTACCCGGTGGCGCTGAGACGACCGCGCAGGCCGGCGCTCGGCGCAACGCCCAGCTCGTCGCGATAGCGACGCAATTCGGTGACGGCCTCGATCAGTTTCGAAACGCGAGCTTCCGCGACTTCGTCGATCAAGCCGTTGTTGGCCTCAGGAAACGTCGAAGCGGCGAGCAAGTTGGTGCGATCTCCGGGCAGCACGCTCCAGATCTCCTCAGTCACGAACGGCATCAACGGGTGCATCAACGCAAGCGTCTGTTCGAGCACGAACAACAAGTTGGCCGAAATCGCCGTCCGGTCACCGTCCTCGTCGTAGAGTCGCGGTTTGGCGAGTTCGAGGTACCAGTCGCAGACTTCGTTGTAGAAGAATTCGTAGAGACCAAGTGCGGCGTGTGAAAAGTCGTAGGAGTCGATCTGCTCGGTCGTCGTAGTGATCGCGTGTTGCAGTCGCGAGAGGATCCAGGCATCCTCCGGGCGCTCAATCACCGCCCGTGCCTCCACGTCTTCAACCTTCAGAAGGATCAGTCGCGACGCGTTCCAGAGCTTGTTGGCGAGGTCGCTTCCCTGCTTCACCTTCTCTACCGAATACCGCACATCTTGCGCGGAGGACATCGTCAGCAGCCCGAAGCGAGTTGCGTCAGCGCCGTATTCGTCGATCTGTTCGAGTGGATCGATGCCCGTACCGAGCGACTTGCTCATTCGCCGGCCGTCGGGGGCCTGAATCACTGAGTGGATGTAGACATCGTTGAACGGAACCTCACCCTTGAACTCCAAGCCCATCATGATCATCCGCGCGACCCAGAGAAAGATGATGTCACGAGCTGTGCTGAGCACATCGGTCGGGTAGAACGCGCTCTGCTGCGGCGAATCATCGGGCCAGCCCATCGTCGCGAACGGCCAGAGGGCACTCGAGAACCAGGTGTCGAGAACGTCCTCTTCGCGGCGCCAACCTTCCCCTTCGGGCTCGGATTCACCGACGAAGATCTCCTCGACATCGCCCTCGCCGCGATACCAGACGGGCAAACGGTGACCCCACCAGAGCTGTCGCGACACGCACCAAGGGCGGATTTCCTCCATCCAATTCAGGTAGACGCGACCCCAGCGCTCGGGTACGAAGCGAACGTCGCCGCTCTTGACGACGTCGATCGCCGGGCCGGCGAGTTGCTTCATGTCGCAGAACCACTGCAGCGAGATCAGCGGCTCGATCCGCTCACCCGAACGATGTGAATGCGGAACGACGTGGGTGTGCGGCTTGACCTCGCCAAGCGCTCCGAGCGCTTTGAGCTTCTCCACGATCGCGTCGCGCGCGTCGAGCACCTTCATCCCGGCGAATTCGCCCGCCTCGTCGGTCATGCAACCGTCGAACCCGATCACTGAGAGCTCTTCGAGCCCGTGCTTGCGGCCGATTTCGAAGTCATTCGGATCGTGCCCGGGGGTGATCTTCAGCGCGCCAGTTCCGAATTCGAGATCTACGTGGTCGTCGGCGATGATCGGCAATCGGCGGCCGACAATCGGTAGCGTCGCGAACGTGCCCACGAGATGTTTGTAGCGCTCGTCGTCGGGGTTGACCGCGATCGCCGTGTCGGCGAGCATCGTCTCTGGGCGAGTCGTGGCGACGGTCAGTTCGCCGCCGGCTTCAAGCGGATACTTGATGTCGTAGATCGCCCCCTCGATCTCGCGGTCCTCGACCTCGAGATCGCTGATCGCCGAACCGATTCCCGGATCCCAGTTGATCATGTAGTTGTCGCGATAGATGTAACCCTTCTCGTGCAGGGCGACGAAGACCTTCGCGACGGCGCGCGCGTAGTTTTCTTCCATGGTGAAGTGCTCTTCGGAGTAGTCGCAACTGGCGCCGAGTCGCTTGAACTGCTCGACGATCGTCGCGCCGTACTCCTCCTTCCACTCCCAGACCCGCTCCTCGAACGCGTCGCGACCGAGCTCCTGGCGGCTCGTGCCCTCCTTTGCGAGCAACTTCTCGACCTGCGCCTGCGTGGCAATACCGGCGTGGTCGGTGCCGAGCACCCATTTGGCACGCTTTCCCTGCATCCGCGCCTTGCGTATCAGGCAATCCTGGATCGACCCGTTGAGCGCGTGACCCATGTGTAGTGCACCGGTCACGTTCGGAGGCGGGATCACGATCGAGTAATTCTCGGTCGGCGTGCCCTCATCCTCAGGGTGAAAGATCCCTGATTCGAGCCAACGCGTGAACACCCGCTGCTCGAACTCGCCCGGTTCGTAGCGCGTGCGCTCCTGAAGGTCGGAAAGTCGATCGGCGCTGTCGGTCCCCCCGTCGGTCATGGCGAGGGAGTTTAGGGGTCATGGAACGAGGATCTGCCCCAAAAGCCGCTCCCGAAGGTCGTTGCGTTTTTTTTGGCGCCGCCCTTGCCAAAACGAAACTTTGCATATAACTTGGGTTCAAGTCAAAGACGACTTACCTTGACGTGACAGGACAAGGACAGGACGAGCCACAGATGCGCAGACTACTTCTCATAACTCTTTCGATGGTGATCGCGGCCATCGCTTTCATACCGACCGCTTCGGCGAGTTCGAACGACAGCGATCAGCGTGTGATCGTCGAGCTGGCGATCGCAGCCAACTCGTCGTCGCAGCAGATTTCAGACGCCACCGACGCGCTCCTCACCGAGCTTCCGGCTGGCAGCTACACCGTCAACAACCGTTACAACACGCTCCCATACGTAGCGCTATCGATCAGGCCCTCGGCCCAGTCGGTTCTGCAGACCAGCAACCTCGTCGCGGCAGTCCACCGCGACGAGGCTGTGTCTGCCTCCCGTTCCGCAAAACCGGGAGCATCGAAGGCCGGCAAGAAATCCGCCTCGGGCAAGAAGAAGTGCAAGAAGGTGAAGAAAAAGGGCAAAAAGACCAAGAAGGTCTGCAAGAAGGTCAAGTCCAAAAAGAAGTCCGGAACGAAGAAGGCCAAGTAGTAAAGACCCTCGCGGCCACCAACTTAAAGCGAGTCGTTCTTCACCGAACACCAGGCTCGCTGTCCTGTCCGGAGGCGCCTCCCACTCGTGGGGGGCGTTTTCCGTTAATCGACCTCCGCCAATGGCTCACCGCTGCCGGTATACAGCCCGAACGCGATCACCTGCACTATCAAAGTCGAAGCGATCGCCAGCGTGAAGCCCACGGCTACACCAGAATCAACGAGCGTCTCGGCGAGCATGAAGAAGAACACCGCAAATGAATAGAGCCCGACTCCAAACGCCCGGGTTAGCGCGATAGTCGCGTCGCCGCCGGCAGCCGCGTGTGTGAAGGCAGCAAGGATGCTGGCAATGATCGGGAACGGCGTGAGCAGCCCCGTCAGATCAGGGCCGAGTGCGGCGGCCAATCCCGTGATCACCACAATCATCGCGACCGCGCTCAACGCCCGTGCCGGGATGTCCCAACTCGGCGGGTCGGGAGTTCGCACCGGCTCTTCGATGGACATCCGCCAGACGCTGGCCAACGTCACCGAGTTGGCCACGAAGGCAATCGCCAGCGCCAACAGCGAGGATGGTTCAAACTCGTGCAGCGGCACGATCACGAGAAAGAACGCCGCCCACCCGATCAACAGCGACCCGAACCACCCCACGCGGCGACAGACGAGGCAGTAGACGAGGATGAACGCGTTGAGCGCGACGATCCCGAGCAGAGCCGATCTTGCGGCGTCCGCCGCGAATCCCGCGCCTTCCTGGATCGCTATGACCAGCAAAATGGGGCCGGCGGCGGCCGGCAGGGTCGCAATCAATCCACCGATCCGCAAACCCCAGCGGCGCGTGGCATAGGTCGCTGCAGCGATCAGCGCGGGCGCGAGAAAGAGCTTGAGGGCAAGGACGGCCAAGCGACCGAGCCTATACGCCACGCTAGTCTCGCCGCCGTGACTGGCGCAACGTCCAATAAGACCCAGCGATCGGCAATCGAACGCGTGCGCGCGTTGCTACGTCCGGAACACGTCAAACGCGCCGCTGACTCGCCCGACGGATTCATCGACGTTCTCGCGGTGGACTCGACCCGAAGGACGCCGGTCATGTTCGCCATGCGCCTTCCGCTTGTGACGGTGATCTACGAGCGCTGGTGGCGCCCAGGTTTGGGCAGACTGATGAAGGGGCGCGGCGGGCCTTCGATGACCGACGAGTACTCGCTGGCCAGCGAACTGCTGGCGCTCCAAACTGGCGACACGGTGATCGACATCGGCTGTGGTCCAGGCAATTTCACGCGCCGATTCTCCGATGCAGTCGCTCCGAACGGCCTTGCAATCGGCTTCGACGGTTCACGGCCGATGCTCGAGCGAGCACAGAGCGAACCGGGTGGCGATGCCTCCACCTTGGTGTACGTGCTCGGCGACGCGACCAACTTGCCCTTCGCGGAAGACTCGGTCGACGCAATCTGTTGCTTTGCGGCGCTACACATGTTTCCCGACCCATACCGGTCACTGGATGAGATGGTGCGCACGCTCAAGCCCGGCGGACGGCTTGC
>JBMYXO010000102.1:0-6293 GCA_049608465.1 Solirubrobacterales bacterium
GACGCGCAGCCTCACGAAGCTCGGTTCGTCGGTGCAGGTCCTCTCGCAGATGTTCCAGGGGATCCGCACCGTCAAGGCGTTCCGCGCGGAAGAGCGAGAGCTCGAGAACTTCCGTCAGTCGTTTGATCCGTCCTTCGGCCGCTTCAAATCGATCTGGCGCCCGACGCCGGGAAATCACGAGTATGCAACCGATGGAGCCCGCGGCTACTTCGACTACTTCGGTCGTGACGCCGGACCGAGTCGCCGCGGCTACTACTCATTTGACATCGGCAGATGGCACGTCGTCGCACTCAATTCGAACTGCGCGGAAGTCAGCTGCAGGTTTGGGTCTGCCCAGACGCGTTGGCTGCGACGTGATCTTCGTAGCAATCGCACGAAATGCCTAGCGGCCTTCTGGCACCACCCGTTCAAGAGTTCAAGCCTTCACGGCGCCAACCCTTCGGTCAAGCCGCTGTTCAAGGAGATCCGCAAAGCCGGTGCCGAGTTCGTGCTGGCCGGACACGATCACGCGTATGAGCGGCTCGCACCGATGCTCGAATCGGGACGCCGCAGCTGGCGGCGCGGAGTTGCATCTTTCGTCGTGGGAACGGGTGGAAAGAGTCTGTACCCGCCAAACAGGCCGGCGCGACACAGTCGATTTCTGCTGTCGACCAAGTACGGCGCGCTCGAGCTGAAACTTGGCGAACGTGGGTACTCGTGGCGATTTGTTGATGAGACCGGTAGGTCTTACGACCGTGGTCGTGCCAGCTGCCGCTGAGGGCAGTGGTCGTGCAGCTTCTAGAATCACCTCCGTGCGTTCTTTCGCGCGCGTGGTGGGCGTAGCTCAGCTGGTAGAGCTCCGCGTTGTGGTCGCGGCGGTCGCCGGTTCGAATCCGGTCGCTCACCCTTTTATTTGGCAGGCGTTGGCAGTTCAGCGCGCGCCGGCTATCGCCGACGGGATTTTCTCGGTGCCAGCAGCGAGATCGAACTCTGGTTTGCCGCGACCAGTGAGTTCGAGTTCGACCCGTCGATGATCTGCACTGAAACGCCCAGCCGCCTGTAACGCCTGAGCGCACGCCGAAAGCTGCGATAGGTGCGCAGCTGCAGGCGTCTAGTTGTCCCCGGCTCGATGCTGAACACATAACTGGCCGCGCGAATTCTTTTGCGTTTGATGCGCCTGGTCGATCTCAGGATCATCCGACCGGAGCAGTTTTTCACGGCCGCGTCGGGGCAGGTTGCCAGGATCGAGAATTGACCGGTCTTGCGCGTTCGTACGCGACGCGATCGCAGGCGTATTGGCAGCGCTGCGAAGTCGAGCCTGAACCAGTATGCCGTCGTGGCCGAGCGGCCCGTCGAGTCGGTGACGGTCAGGTCGACGACGTGGTATCCAGAATCAACGAACCTTCGGCTCACAGTCACGCCGTTCGCGAACGCGGCGTAGTCAAATCGCCACGAATGCGTCAGTGTGTCGCCGTCGGGATCCGTCGACGTCGAACCAGAAAAGATGACGGGCGCGGCAGTGGTTCCGTCGGAGGACAAAATCGAGATGCGCGGAACGGGCGCATCGTTCTGTGCCTCAAACGCGCCTATGTCTCGAACGTTTCCGGATCCGCGACTCACGACCCGCGGGCTCCCGGCGAGATCCGAACTGGAGCCACCGTCGAAAGCCCCCGGATTGCCGGCGTCGATCAACAGTGAATCGCGTCGCAGGCTGAAGTCACCGATTGCTGCATTGACAAAGCCGGGATCTGTTGAGATCGCCGCTGAGGATGGTGTTGCCGCGAATCCACCGTTGCCACTGGCGGCGCCCTGAAACCTGCTGTAAGCGAGGCTGACGTCGGCCCCGGCGCCCGCGTTCGCCGTTGTGACGGCCAGGTCGTGGCCGAAGATCACGCTGCTGTCGACGTGCGTCGTGGCTGCGCTCCCGAAGTTCGTCGCCTGTGAAACGACGCCGCTGCTGCTCGAACCGCCGCGGCCGATCAAAGTGCTGTTGAGGACCTGCGTCGCCGCCTGTGCGTTGCCGGTCGTCACCGCTGTGCGCACCGAAAAGCCGTCGGTCGCGCCATCGGCGCTTGACGAGTGACGAAGCAGACTGCTCGACACGAGAGCACCGGGCGAATCGACCAAATCGATGCCATTGGGTGCCATCACCAGCGCCCGCTGAATGTTTGCATTGTGGCTGTTGATCAGGTGAATTCCAGTCCGCGCCTTCGTGACCGTCAAATCGTGAACCTGCAGACTGTTTGCCGACGCCACCTTGACCGCCGTGGAGGTTCCGCCCGCATACGGCAGAGAGATCGTCGTGGCGAAGATCTCCGGTGCCGAGCCTCCGAGCGCGACACCGACTGCGTTGCTGGATCCGACGCCGACGATGTCGACGTTGCGAATCGTCGTTCCTCCCGAGGAAGCGCTGATTCCGACGTTCAGATCGCTGGCAGGGATCTCGATCTGCAGATTCGAGAACGCTGTCGAAGGACCGGTGGTGGTAAGCACGGATTGTCCGTCGTGCGGTCCCGGGCCGGAGATTGCGAGAACTGGTTTGGTCGGTCCGACGCCAACGATGCGGATGAAGCTGTTGCCGGTGTTGAAGCCAGCGGTGGACTCGTAGCGCCCGGAGTAGAGATAGAGAGCATCCGTCGAGATTGGGCCATTGGCGATCGTCGCGTCGATCGCGTCTTCGAGCTGGTTCGGCGCGTAATGAGTCGAACCTGACGGGCAGCCCGTCATTCCGACGGGGCCGACGCAGAAATCGGCGGCCGAAGCCTTGTCGGCACCGATCGAGAGGCACAGCGCGACCGCGCACGCAAACGAAACGGCGATGCCGTGCGTGCGACCGAGCGGTCGTCCGCTCATGTTCTGAGTTCCGAGTGAATTGATCATCGTGACCGAGTTGTCCCTGCGTCCCTGCGACATCCAAGGTATGCCCAAACGACGCTCCCGTCAAGAGAATCGATCAAATTGCCTGCTTCGAACGGGTGTGGTTATTCGCCGGCTGCGTACTGGACAATCGAGCGATCAATCAGCCATTCGACTGGCGCGCGGTCGTCCGTGTAAACGTCTCCGTCGGTCGGTGCCGGTCGCAACTGCGCCGCCTCACGAATCCCGGTGGCGGCCAACGTCGGAATCGAAGCGGTGCCTGCGATGATTTTTGTCGGGTCGATCGGTACCTGGCTGGCGACGAGAATCGTGTTTGTCGAGCGCGTGTGGTCCTGATAAACGTGCTCAAACGCCGTGGCCATGGTCGCGGAAAGTACGCGACGAAGCAGCTCACTGCCCTTGGGGTGACCGACGTTGACCATCACCGTCCCTTCGGGCGTCACGCGATCTGCTGCCAGCTCGAAGAATTCTCGCGTCGTCAGATAGAACGGGATGTATGGCTGGCGATACGCATCGAGCAGGATCGAGTCGTATCGCTTCTTGGTCGCGCGAAGAAATGGCCTGGCATCGGCCGTGTGCGCATTGAAGTTTCGCGAACCGAGACCGAAGTAGCGGCGACCGACCTCTTCGAGCTCGCCATCGATCTCGACGCCGTCGACCTTCGTGTCCGGGAAATAGTGTGCGTAGGACCGTGCGACGGTTCCAGCGGCGTTGCCGAGAATTGCCAAACGAGCAGGAGGTTTGCCGGTCGTGGCCAGCGGCAGCACGACCGCCGCATCCCAATAGTCATTGACCAGAACCGATGCCGGGCGATAGAACGAATGTCGCGACTGACCTTCATTCAGTTCAAGCACCCGACTGCCGTCGGTGCGTTCGATCACCCGCGCGTACTGTTGACTGGTCTCATCCTCGAAGATCACGGTGCCGTTAGCGGCCTTGCCCTTTATTCCGCCGTGCGGGACGGCGAAAAGCAGAGCAATCACCGCGGGCACGGCCACGGCTCGCCAGCGCCAAGCCGTGGCGATTCCGGGAATCGCCACGACGGCCATCAGCAGGGCGAACACCAGAAACGTGCGCCGGGTTCCGATACCCGGTACGAGCAGCAGGGCGCAGACGAGCGTGCCGGTGAGGCTGCCCGCGGTGCCGATCGCGTAGAGCCGACCGGCCAACGCACCGGCCTGCAGTTTGTCGACGTCTTCGATTCCGATTCGCAATGCCCACGGCGAAATCGTGCCCATCACCAGCACCGGTACCGCGAGCAGCACGAGTGTTGCGAGCAGCGATCCGATGAAGGCACCGGCTGAAACGTTGTCGAGCGCAGTTACGCCGGTGTTGAGCAGCGGACGCGCGACGAACGGAAGCAAAGCCGTGAGCGTCGCCGCGAGCAACACTGAACTGCAAAGCGGCGACATATCTGGATACCGATCGCCGAGTTTGCCGCCGATCCAGTATCCGACGGCGAGCGCCACCAAGACCACACCGATCGTGTTGGCCCACACGATTTCTGACGCCCCGAAATACGGAGCGAGCAGTCGAACGGCGGCGATCTCGGTGCCGAGGGCCCCCGCGCCGACGACGAACACAAGCAGCCCAAGCGGTGGCAAGGGGCGGCCCTTGGGTGAGACTGCGTCGGTCATCTCCGAGAGTGCGTGACGTCGCTGCGGAACGGTTGGGTGCGCATCGGCGGCAGCGTAGATCACGCATTGGAATGCGCGTCCGACAGGTTGGGAATTGCTGCACGATCGCGATTGCGGAGGAAGCAATCGCTTGCCGACCGGTGAAAACCGGACTATTGTCCAGTTAGCTATGGCTGCGCCAACTGAACCCGTGGAAGTTCCGAACCTCGAATCGGTCGGCGACGGTTTGCCGCAAGCCGGTTGCGGCCCGTTCGAGCGGGCCGACGCTGCACGAAATCGCCTGAAGATTCTTGCGGCTGCCGAAGCGCTGTTCCTCGAACACGGCACCGACAACGTTTCGATGGACGCCGTCGCCGAGGCTGCCGGGGTGGGGAAGGGCACGCTCTATCGGCGCTTCGGTGATCGCTCCGGACTTGCGTTGGCGATTCTTGACGAGCGCGAGCGCGAATTTCAGGAGATGCTGATTCGCGGCGCACCGCCGATAGGTCCGGGCGCACCGCCGCTCGATCGCCTGATTGCCTTCGGCGACGGCGTGATCGGGATGCTCGAAAAGCACGGCGACCTGATCCTCGCTGCGCAAAGTGGCCGTGCGGGTGCGCGCTTCCAGGGCCCGGTATACGCGACCTATCGCCTGCACGTTCGCGGCCTGATCGGAGATCTCAACCCACGGCTCGACGACGAGTATTTTGCCGATCTGCTGCTGGCGGCGCTCAGCGCCGAAATGGTCAACTTCTGGCGCGGAGCTGTAGAGATGGACGACGCGCGGATGTCCTGCGGCTTCGCGCAATTCGTGCGCACGATCGCAAACTCCGGCTAGTCAGAACGACGACGCCTTTGGTTCGATCCACGCCGCCTGGCCGGGGTCCTGTCGCAACGTCCCCTAAACATAACCGGACTGCGGTCCGTTACACTGTCTCTAAACGGACTGAAGTCCGATTGGAATTCAGGGGTTTCGGCAAGAAGCCCCAACGAACTAAGAGGAGACGGACCATGACAGCGACACAGACACAACAGGGCAGCGGCGTTTGGACGATCGACAAGGTGCACTCATCGGTGCGTTACGCGATCGAACACAACGGCACCGCGCAATACCGAGGCAGCTTCAGCGACGTTGATGCCAGCCTTGAATACGGCGACGACGGCGTCGCGATCAAGGGCAGCGTCAAGCTCGACAGCGTCGATCTCAAGGACGAGCAACAGAAGGGCCACGTGCTCTCGCCGGATTTCTTCGATGCAGCGCGGTACCCGACAGCCGACTTCGAGTCGACAAATATTCAGATTGACGGCACAGAGGTCGTGGTCGACGGCCTGTTGACGTTGCGTGGCCAGAGCAAACCCCTTTCGATCCGTGGCTCGATCGGCGAGCCCGGTCCGAACCTCGGTGGAACTGAAACGATCGCGGTGCACCTCGCCACGACGATCAATCGTCAGGATTATGGCGTCAGCTGGAACACGCAGCTGCCGAACGGCAGCAGCGTGCTCGGCGACGAAGTTGCGATCGAGGTTGTCCTCGAGTTGGTTCAGGGCTGAACGATGAAGGTTCTGGGATTCTCAGGCAGCCTGCGGCAGGGTTCCCACAACTCCCGTCTGCTCGAGTCCGCGTCCCGGGTGCTGCCCGGCGACGCGGAACTCGAAGTCTTCGACGGCGTTCGTGACCTGCCGCACTATGACGAAGACATCGACGGCGCCGGAAGCCCCGATCCGGCTGTGGCAAGACTGCGCGAAGCGGTCGCCGGGGCCGATGCGTTGTTGTTCGTCACTCCGGAGTACAACGGCTCGATCCCGGGCGCCTTGAAGAAC
>JBMYXO010000103.1:0-6292 GCA_049608465.1 Solirubrobacterales bacterium
TTCGCTACTCAGCTGACGCAGTTTTACCGGCGATGCAGTGCTGGACAAGCCATCACCGCGATATAGCTTGGCGCTCTTCGGATCGTAGAAGTGGTGGAAATCGAGACTCCAGCCGCCGAGCCCTGCCCACTCTGGATTGAACTGACTGACGAAAGTCTTGTGCGATTGCCAGACGAGGAACTGAGCGCGTTCGGTATCGAACGACAGGAAATACGGTGAACCGACGAAATTGGGACGGGCCGGAGCCGGTGTGGTCGGTTGGGCGAACGTTGTCGTCGACCCATATACGGCGCCATATGCATAGCCGACGCGAATCTCAATTTCTCTCGACCCCGTAACTGCTCGACCAAAGGCGTCTTTGCCGTCCCAAACGTAGGTGAAATTCTGATTCGGCTCCGGATCAAATGAGCGCACTTCGCGGCGTCCAGCCACAGTGATGACGACCCGAATGCTTGCCAGCGATTCCGGAATCTCGTCGCCCGAGAGCGGCACGGTGAACGAACGATTCTCCTCGAAGCCGCTCATACGATTCGTTGAATAGCTCAAGTCCGATGGGATCCCTTCCAGCGGCACTGTTTCGCCGAGCGTCTGCGACTCACATTCGAGAATCGAGCCAGATTTGGTGCTGTTCTGGCAACCATCGTTGTCGTCGCCGCTACCGGGCGGAGCAATTACGCCCGCGGGCTGACGGGCAGGCCAGTTGTAGTCCTTGCCGCCTTGGAAGACCAGCACTGCGTCCGGGTTGAAGATGTCTCCTGAGGTTGTGCCAGGGCCAGTGTTGGCCAATGGAATGTTCGCGACCTGAACGTTGTGGTCGGAGAAGTGAGTGACGGGTACGCGCCAAAGAGACTCGCCGGCGTCATAGAGCTCCGCAACCTTTGTCAGTTCAAGTTCGCCGATTCCCAAATCTTCGAGTTCTATGGGCGTCGCAGCATCGCCGTCTCCATTCACGTCGAGTACTGCCTCGCCGCTAGCCTCGGCCAAGACTTCGACGACGCGCCCGCTTTCGTCGGGTATCCAGATCCGTGACTTTGGATCCTGATAGCCGCTCGGGACGTCCTGCCCGACCGGAAAGTTCAAGAAGTTCTCAACGTAGTTGATCACCGGTTTGTTGAAGACGACGTGGTCGGCGCCGAGCGCAATCGCTTCGTCCGCAGTCAGCGCTGCGGCGTAGGTGTATGCACTCATCGGTGGCAGTTCGCCCGGCATTGCCTCAGGGCCGTTCGGTCCCACCGTGAACTCGCTCGATCGAACGCTCGCGGTATCCAATTGAGTTTCGGTGCCGTCGCGCTGAACAGCCGTCGCCGTCGTCCCGGGATTGAAGATGAGTGTTGATCGACGTGAGCCCCGCTCGTCGGATTGGAGGTCCGACTGCGCGACCTGGGCTACGTCAGATTCGCCATCGACGTCGATCTCGACGACCGACTGATCGAGCTTGACCATTGCGACGTCTTCGCCGATCCAGGTGTATTCGTTCCAGACCGGCTCGACGCGGCGTTGGGAAACGATGTAGCCAGACTTCTCGAAGCTGAGCGTGAGCGGTTCGCCGCCGTTCACCGCGAGGTATACACCTCCATCAACTCGGCTCACGGTCGATCCGTACTCGGGATGCCCGAGCACACTCACCTTCACGCCGGAAAGCAACTCGCCATCCACGTCCTTGACCAGCCCGCGGATCACTGCCACGCGATTCTGTACGAATGCCTCGTCGTCGACATTGACCTGAACGGCGTTGTCGCCCTCATAGAGAAACTTCGTTTCATCGGCGAACGTCTGCACCGGCGCCTCCGCGTCTACAGGTGGGGCCTCCGGCTGTTCGACGCTCGCTGCAACGGCGGTCGTGAACGAGGCATCCGCAGAGCCATACTCGTTGCCGTTGCGGTCCGTCCAATTCACGGTCGCCGTGTCGGTGATCCCTTCGACGTTCGACGGGACGAGCACGCTCGCCTGTGCCGAACCGATTTGACCGGCTGCAAGCTCCGACGGAGCACCGGAGACGGGCTGCTCGACGCCGTCTACTCGATCTTCGACGGATAGAGCGGCTGTCGCTCCGCCGCTGTTCGACAGTTCGATGTCGTATACCGCGCTCGAGCCTGCGTTCGCGAGTTCCGGACCAGACTTCGCGATTTGAACTACTGGAACGAACTGAATTGCGTCAGTTTGCCGAGTCAGCGGATCGATCGGCGTCAAGGTGGGCGAGCTGCCTGCAGCGGACTCAATCTGTGCGTTGATCGTTGCCAATGTTGAGAGCGTCCTACCGTTTTCCGAAGTCAAGCGTGCCAAGTACTCGGCTGATGATTCTTCGGCGCCGCGTCCAGCGATCGGCGGAATCACATTCGTCAGGTCAACCGCGATTTCTTCACCCGGCGCAACCTCGGCCAATCCCGGTGTGTTCTGCGAATCGAACGTCAGTGCGCGATCGTCGGGCAGCGTGGCGTTGATGCGCACGTCAAAGAGAGTCCCGGAGAGCGATTGGACGTCTGTGGCCAGAGCTGCGACGACTGGTTCGCCCGCAACCTGCGGATCCGGGCAGTCTTCGTCCAAGTACTTCAGCTCGGCGCGGTACACGAAACGCACTCCCGACGTCTGCGCTGGGTCGGCAAGAAGCGAAATCTGCGCAGGCGTCAGCGCCGCGCGGCCGTCAAACGCCCAGCGCGCAGTCGAGCCGGGCTCCAGCACCGTTCCAATCGCAGTCTCTGGGGATGCGTTCGTCACGCCATCAGATGCGACCGGGGCAGTTGTCAATGCCAGGCCGCTCGTGATCGGCGGGACGAACTCGGGCGTGTGACCGCCGAGAGATTCGATCTGGCCGCCCAGCGGGAGCCATTCTCCCGTGTCTGCAGAGCGGTATTCGACGTACGCCATCAGCGAGGACACGCTTGCTTCACCCTCGAGCCCAGCGACTTCAATGTTGCCCGTGAGGTCGAGGTTCGCGCCGGTGTTGCGAATCGTCGCTTCCGTTCCGAGATCGTCGCCGGGGACTGCGGTCTCGAGATCGTCATCCAACTCGAACTCAAATTCGGGTCGAAGTGAAACGGATTCGATCGTTTCACTCGAAACTGACGAGAACATGCTGACGGTGCCGGGGCTATTGATGGCGACGTCTCCGCCCTCTTCGAGCGGCGGCTCATTTTCGGGCATCGAGTTGGGCGGTGGCGGATTGGTCGGCTCGTCACCGGTCGGTTCATCTTCTGTCGGCGTTTCGTCGCCAAACGTCGAAAACGCTGCAAAGCCGGAGAATCCTTCGACCGGCTCCTCGACACTCACATGTACGTCGCCAAACGTATGGTTGAGAACCAAGTTCAGTGGGTCCGGGGTGCCGACGGCCGACGCTTCACGCACGGTGCCATTTCGCAGCGTCGACTGAACCGCCGTGTATTGCTCACCTGTTACGGGCGAATGGTTGCCGTTGACGTAGTACTCGATTTTTCCGGCGATATTCATCGGCCCGCTCACCGCAAGTTTGGCCGTTTCGGAGATCGCCTCGCCGTAGCCAAGCCGCAGCGTCGAGTCGTAGGTTGAATGCAGCGAGTTCGTCTCAAGTGTGCCCCGCGGGACGTCGACTACACCGTCGTTCTCGATCGGCCAGTAGATGCCGGTTGTGCCAGTGGTTGACGGCATTTGAACGGTTCCGGTGTTGACGATCCGCGCACGTTCGGTGAACGATTGGCGGTTGACCACCGTGGAGGGCTCCATCAAGAATGTGCCTGCGTTTTTGAACAGGACGTCGTTGTTCGTGCCACCGACAGCTCGCAAGTTGCCGCCCTGGAGGTGCACGAGACCGCGATTGCTGAGTGTGCGTGACTCCGCAAGACTGCCGCCGGCAGCGCCGCCGCCAGCTTTGATCAGCATCTCCGCGCCCGGATGGACAGTCGTGTTGCCGACGCCGGCCATCTCGCCTCCGACCCAATCCACCGTGCTTCCCTGTAACACGTTGAAATCGCCTTCGCCACCCCAACTTCCGTCAGACATGCTCAGATCTCCGGTCAGATCAAAGTCACCGGGCCCCGAAACTGCGCCGCTGGATTTGACGAACTGGCCGGCCGCCGAAACGTCGTCGAGTAGTTGAATCGACCCGAGCCTAACCGTCCCCAAGCTGCCGGGCATACCGAGATTGTTCCCGCCGGCGAGGCGAAATACGCTCCCTACGGCCATGGAAAGTGTAGAACTGGCTCCCTCGGCAGCGAAGTTTCCTTCTTGCGTTGCCTGCGAGTCCGCCGTCAATCCAAGCTGATCGGCATTGACCGTGATCGACCCGTCGTTGTCGATAGGCCAATACATCTGTGACAAACCGCCGCCCTGCTTGACGATCGTCCCCGTGTTATGCATTCGCGCGACGACATCAACCTGTGGTTGTCGAGTGCCGATGTTGCCCGTCACGTACAGCGTGCCATGGTTGTCGAATCGTACATTTGAGCCGGCTGGGCCAGGTTCCAAATCGCCGGACGACCAGGTTGCCGTTCCGAAGTTTTCGATCACGCGCGTTCCGCGAAGCGAAGTGAAGAAGGCTGGAATACCCGAACCGGCGATGGTCATCGTGGAATCCGATGTCACAACGTGGCGTCCGGAACCGCCAAGAGAGCCGCCGCGCAGAGAGAACTCCCCGCCCCAGACCGTTGTTGTGCCTGAGCCATTCCAAACACCGTTCGTCACGTCGAGATACCCCTCGATCGTCAGGTCACCTGCCCCGTCGACTCCGCCGCCTGTCATCCGGATACTTCCAGAGGCCTCAACGTCTGCCTCGAGAATGATTCCGGCAGCGCCGAAGACGACCGCTCCAAAGAGTTGCTCGCCACCGGCGAGGTTGAAGGTGCCGCCGTTGAGCGTCGTAGAGAACCCGATCCCGCTGCTGCCGAAGCTGCCCGACTGCGTTGCCGTCGACTCGCCGCTCGTCAGGTGGATGTTTCCGCCCTGGGAGTCGATGACGCCGTCGTTGTCGATCGGCCACTCGATGGTCGTGGTGGATCCGCTCAACTTGGTGATCGTGCCAGTGTTGTGGAAGGTCGGAGCGGGGGCCGGCGTGGCCGGCAATGCAAAGAAGCGGCTTTCGGCGGTGATTTCGAGCGAGCCTTCGTTGATGAACTTCGGGATGGCGCCAGCACCTTGCGCGATCAAGTTTCCAGACATCCATGATCCAGTTCCCTGATTCTTGAGCGTTCTGCTGTTCTCGAAATAGAGTGAACTTCCTGAAAGATTCATGGTCGCGCCCGGCAACACTGTCGTCGTGCCACTACCGACCATGAGCCCGCCGGACCAAACGAACGCCTCCGAGATCTTCACCTCAGCGGCACCGAAAACAACGCCCCCGAGCAATGAAATCGATGTCACCGTTGAATCGACCGATGCGTCGTCGATTCCGAGTGCGCCCGACCCGATCGAGATTGGGGTTGCTGCGTTCAGGCTCGCGAGTGTGACTCCGCCGGTCGAGTACGTGATCGGTGACGAACCGATGTCTCCCGGGATACACACGTGATCCCCGTCCACAGGAATGCGCCCCTCCTCCCAGTTCCCAGCAGATTGCCAACTGCGGGTGGCAGAGTCAGTGCGCCAGGTGATCGTGCACTCTGCGGTGACGGCGAACGCCGGCGCGGAAAATGCGAACAAGAGCAAGATCAAAAGAAGTACTGAGAATGAAACGGCCGTAGCACTCTTCAACGCGCCGAACATCGATGATTGGTTCACTACTCCCCACCGCCTTCCATGCCGGCTTCATCGGGGAGTTCCAAGATCGTGCTTTCTTCAACAAGTGGCTTGCACTGATTGTTCTCAAACTCGATCGACCACACGTAGTTGACGGCTGAACTCACGTTGCCTGCTGAATCCTTGGATCGAACGCTGAACAGGTGAGCGCCCTCGTCGAGGTCAATGAATTCCTTCGGGCTGGCACATGCCTCGAACGCAGGCCCGTCCAGAACGCACTCGAACGTGGCGCCGGCTTCTCCCATGAACTCGAAGACCGCTTCGCTGCCGCCTGAAACCGGCGCAGGGGCGCCGGTGATCGTCGGAGGATCTGGAGGTGTCACGTCCACCGTCCAACTCGCCATCGCGCTCTCACTCACATTTCCAGCGATGTCGGTCTGACGCACGGAAAACTGATTTATCCCGTCCGCAAGATCGACGTAGTTGATCGGCGACGCACATGGGGCCCAGTCGGTGTCGTTCATACGACACTCAAAGCCGGCACCTGCCTCACCGGCGAAGCTGATCGAAGCGGCGCGAGTTGAGGGCGTGGCGGAATGGCGAATTTTCTGGTTTGTTGTTCTTCCGCTGATGCGTCCGGCGATAGCTGCGC
>JBMYXO010000104.1:0-6213 GCA_049608465.1 Solirubrobacterales bacterium
TCGGCGCCGCCGCCGGCGAGGCCGGGGCGAGGAAGACTGGTCGGGCGGCTGCCACGACCGGGCACCGGTCGTTCGGGCAGCGGCCTGCCCGACGGCTCGGAGGGCTTCTGCTCCTCCTCTGGTGCCTTGAAGACATCGTCTTCGGATTCGCCATCGAGCAGTCTCAAGAACTGGTCGCTGTCGATCGTTTCCTGGCGGATCAAGATCTTGGAGATGCGATCGAGCTTCTCGCGGTGCTCTTCGAGCACTCGGTGCGCTGTCTGGTGCGCGTTCTCGACCAGTCGGCGCAGCTCGGAGTCGATCTCGCTGGCGATTTCGTCCGAGTAATCGGGCTCGCTGGAGAATTCGCGACCGAGGAACGGCTGACCATGGTCGTGACCGAACACGCGCGGGCCGAGCTTCTCACTCATGCCAAAACGCATCACCATCTGCTTGGCGGTCTGCGTGACCTTCTCGAGGTCATTCGACGCGCCGGTCGTGATCTCACCAAAGATGATCTCCTCGGCGGCGCGTCCGCCTAGCGTCATCGCCATCGTGTCGGTCAGTTCGGAGCGCGACGTCAAAAACTTGTCCTCGGTCGGCATGCTGATCGTGTAACCCAGCGCCTGGCCGCGGTTGATGATCGAAATCTTGTGGACCGGGTCGCAGTTGGGCAGGTAGTGGCCGACCAGTGCGTGGCCCATCTCGTGGTACGCGGTGATCAGGCGCTCCTTGTCGCCCATCAGGCGCGACTTCTTCTCCGGGCCCGCGATGACTCGCATGATGCCCTCTTCGAGTTGATTCTCGCCGATCGCCTTACGACCATCGCGCGCTGCCAGTAGCGCAGCCTCGTTGATCAGGTTGGCCAGGTCGGCACCGGTGAAGCCGGGCGTCTGGCCGGCGAGCTTCTCGAGGTCGATTGAGGGCTCCATCGGCTTGCCACGCGTGTGAACCTTGAGGATCTGAATACGACCTTTGCGGTCCGGGCGGTCGACCGTGACCTGACGGTCGAAACGGCCGGGCCTGAGCAGCGCCGGGTCCAAAACATCCGGGCGGTTGGTCGCGGCGATCAGGATCACGTTGTCCTTGGTCTCGAAGCCGTCCATTTCGACGAGCAGCTGGTTGAGCGTCTGTTCGCGCTCGTCGTGACCGCCGCCCATACCGGCGCCACGGTGACGACCGACCGCGTCGATCTCGTCCATGAAGATGATGCAAGGTGAGTTCTGCTTGGCCTGCTCGAAGAGGTCACGCACTCGCGATGCGCCGACGCCCACGAACATCTCAACGAAGTCGGATCCGCTGATCGAGAAGAACGGCACTCCGGCCTCTCCGGCGATCGCGCGGGCGAGCAGCGTCTTACCGGTACCGGGAGGACCGAAGAGCAGCACGCCCTTCGGAATGCGGGCACCGAGCGCCTGGAATCGGCGCGGGTCTTCCAAGAACTCTTTGACTTCTTGAAGCTCTTCGACAGCCTCTTCAACGCCGGCAACATCCTTGAAGGTGATCTTCGGCGTGTCGGCGCTCATGCGACGGGCGCGGCTCTTGCCGAAGCTCATCACTCGCGAACCGCCGCCGCCCTGCATGCGACTGAAGATGAAAAGCCAGAAGGCCGCGAGCACGACGATCATCAGGAGCAGCGGCAACAGCTGACTGAGCAGGCTGTTGTTGACCGGTTTGGCGTCGTAGTTGAGCGCAGGCTGCTTCTTCTGCTGGGCCTGAATCTTGTTTGTCAGCTCGGTCGCGTACTCGGGCGGGTAGCCGGTCTTGTACTCGCGCTCGGCCTTCGGGAAGGAGTCGTTGAGGGTGACCTGCAGGGCATTGCTGCGGGTGTCCATCACCACGTTGTTGACCTTGCCGGCAGCGAGCTGCTGATTGAAGTCGCTGAAGGTCGGCTTTTTCTTGCCACCCTCGTTGCCGGTCATCTGAAGCACCAGGAAGGCGATCAGCAGGACCATCAGTAGCGGGACCCATGCCCGTTTGAACGTTTGATTCATCAGTCAGAAACCTCGAAAACGCAGGCTACCAGCGATAGATACGCGTCACGCCGGATGATCGGACGATTGCTTGCCTTTGAACAGCTTCGACCCATCGGGCCTACTGCTTTAACGCGGCGACGTATGGCAGGTTGCGCAGACGCTGATCGACGTCGAGTCCGTAGCCGACGACGAACTTGTCAGGGATCTCAAAACCGACGTAGCGAAGGTTCGGGTCGACCTTGAATCGCGACGGTTTGGTGAGCAGCGAACAGACCTCAAGCGACGCCGGTTGGCGCGCTCCGAGGTTTTTCATTAAATAGGAGAGGGTGAGACCCGAGTCGACGATGTCCTCGACGACCAACACGTGACGGTCTTGGATCGGAGTATCCAAATCCTTCAAAATCCGCACCACACCTGAAGATTCGGTGCTCGATCCGTATGAAGAGACGGCCATGAAATCGACCTCACAGTCAACTTCGAGCTGACGCATCAAATCGGCCAAAAAGAAGAACGCGCCCTTGAGCACACCGACGAGCAGCACCGACCTGCCCTCATAGTCGCGATTGATCTCGGTCGCCAGCGCGCGAATGCGCTGTTTCAGATCATCCGACTGGACGAGAATTTCACCGATTTCAGGTTGGGCTGGCAAGGTTGCGTCAGTTTAGGCGTGTAGCGCTGACAACTGCCGTTGCGTCGCCACCCGATGCAGAGCTATCCGCCACTGCCAAGCCCGGAACCCAGACGATTCGTTCGCCTTCACATACGACTGGGTAGCTGTCACGCAGGCGCTGCGGCAGCTTTTTGTCGATGAATAGGTCGTGGAGTGACTTGGTGCCCCCCATCCCGCGTGGACGAATGCGATCGCCCGGGCGTCGACCGCGCACGCTCAGCGGTGCGCCTCGGTCACAGATCGAAATGCTGGCGGTGAACCCGTCCACAGCGCCCGATTCACCCAATTCAGCCGAGTCAGCCGAGTCAGCCGATTCAGCCGAGTCGGCCGAGTCGGCGGCCTCCGACTGGCCGTTGGTGGCGATCAACCGCCAATCGCCGAATCGTGTCTCCCCCGGCACTTGCAAACTGGTCTCGCTCGGTGTTCGTGGCAGATCAACTGCGGCCTGCGCATGGATCGCGCCGTACTCAACGACGATCGCGGCGCCCTCGATCTGTACTCGTCCCGACCCGCCTGCCTTTGCGAGTTGAAGCACGTCCGGCAACGCGCGGGCTGCACCGGGCAGCGATTTCGCGTACGACCGCTCGATGTGTGATCGCAGCACGCGCGACGCCAAACGATCGGGAAGCTCAGCCAGGCGCGCCGCGTTGAGCGATCCGTCGCCGTTTAGAGCTTGGGCATGTAGATCGGCAACCACGGATTCGAGTTGCTGACTTTCCTCGCGCAAAGCCTCGGCTGTGCGCAGAAGGTTTGGCACCGCTGCCGGATGCAAACTTTCTGCGTCCGCCAGCAGCCGACGGGCGCGGACCCGGGCGAAGCGCTCATCCTCGTTGGACGAATCCTCTCGCCATTCCAAGCCCCGCGAGCGGCACCACTCGCGTAGTTGCGCACGCCTGAGGCCAAGGAACGGGCGCACGAGGTTGCCGCGCTCAAAGGCCATGCCGTGCAGCGCATCACGCCCCGGCGAAGCGAACAAGCGGTACAGGATCGTCTCCGCTTGATCGTCCGCAGTGTGGGCAACAGCGATCGTCGCGCCGCCCAGTTCGGCGGCACGTTGTTCGGCCAATGCGTAGCGCAGCTCGCGCGCGCGGGCCTGAATATTGCCCCCTTCGGCAAATCCTTCAGGCGCGTGCTGAACCGCCAGGCTTACGCCCAACCGTCCGCAGAGCGAGCGACAAAAGTCTTCGTCATCGTCCGACTCGTCTCCGCGCAGCCCGTAGTTCACGTGCAAGGTGAAAACACCTTTAGGGCCTCGAAGTTCAACGAGTGCGGCCAACAAAGCGACTGAGTCGCCGCCGCCTGAAATCAGCGTCAGAACGGGGTTTCCAGGGTCTGCCAACCCACTATTTCGTAGTGCAGATACGACATCTGCCGGAGAACCTGAAGTGTTTGCTGGATTCATACAACACCCGTCCATAGAACGCTTGTCCAACTAAATGATTGATCGTTGCTGCTTGCCCGGGAGGTCCCGAAACCACTCCTGTGCAAGGAATGATCACCATATCCCGAGGCCGCGCCGTTCGCGCTTCGATTGTCGCGTTGTGCGCCACGGGATCTTTGATCCTCCTCTTCGCGTTTGGAACTTCAAGCGCCTCAGCGGCCACCACTCCAGAGGCCGTACCCGGCGAGTTGATCGTTGGATTCAAGCCCGGCACGAGCGCTTCCAAGAGCCGCTCGATCGTCGGCAAGCGCAGCGACGCCCGCGTGGACGAACGACTCGCCACCGGCGATGTGGTTGTGACCGTCCCTCGCGGCGAGAGCGCAGCTCAAGTCGAGGCCAAGCTCGAGCGCGACAGCCGCGTGGAGTACGTCGAGCCGAACTACATCGTTCGCGCAAACATGGTCACCAACGATCCCTTCATCAGGGATGGCTCGCAGTGGGGCACGATGCACACCCGCGCGCCGCTGGCATGGGGCTCCAACCGAGGCGCCGGAGCGCTGGTTGCGGTGATCGACAGTGGCATCACGCTTTCAAACCTAGACCTCTTCGGAAACGTTTGGCGAAACGTCGGCGAGGTCCCGAACAACGGCGTCGACGATGACGGCAATGGCTTCGTGGACGACTACTACGGCGCCGACTGGATCGACGGCGACGGTAACCCCAACGACGAGGCCGGCCACGGCACTCACGTTGCCGGCACCGTCGCGGCGATTTCGGACAACGGAGTCGGTGGTGCCGGTGTGGCACCACACGCAACTGTTCTGCCGCTGCGCTTCCTCGATCGAAACGGCGCCGGCAACGTTGGCGATGCGATCGCGGCGATCGAGTACGCCGTCTCAAAGGGCGTCGACGTGATCAATGCAAGCTGGGGCGGCCCCGCATACAGCGCGCCGCTCGAAGCAGCGATTCGCTTCGCCGGCCAACACGGCGTGGTCTTCGTCGCGGCGGCGGGCAACGATGGCACGAACAACGACATCGCGCCGAACTACCCCGCGTCGATGAACCTCCCGACGATGATCTCCGTCGCCGCGTCCGAGCGCTCCGACGGACTCGCCGGCTTCTCCAACTACGGACGCAACACCGTTGACGTCGCCGCTCCGGGCGCCGAGATTCTCAGCACTCTGGGCAACGGCTTCGGCTACTACAGCGGCACCTCAATGGCAGCCCCCCACGTGGCCGGCGTCGCAGCGCTGCTCCGCGCCAAGGACCAGTCGGTCAGCGCAGAGTCGATCGGCTACGCGATCAACATCGGTGCCAAGAAAGTGCCGGCGCTGAGCAGCAAACTCCTCAGTGGCGGCGTCGTCGACGTCGTCGGCGCCTACCAAGCGCTCGGCTGGGCCACCTCGGAATTCGATCTCGGATCACCTCCCCGAGCCTTCCGCCTGCGTTCGCCGGGTAAGCGGGTGCGCATGAAGCGTCGCTCCGGCAAGGTCAAGTTCAAGTGGTCGCGCGCACGCGACACCGACTTCTCGCACTATGAACTGATCATCAACGGCAAGGTCCGCAAACGCACCAAGCGCCACGCGGCAAAGATCAAGCTTCGTACAGGCAAGCGGATCCGCTGGTCAGTGGTGGCAGTCGACAAGGCCGGTAACACACGCAAGGCTCGCTCGGGTAAGTACCGCGGCCGCGTGGCGATCGCCCGCAAGTCTTCCAGAAAGCGCCGCTAGTTCAACCCCATCGCACCCGGCCTAGCGCTCGCGCGCTTCGACCCTGAAGAGTTCAACGGTCTCGTCGAAGCCCTTCAGCCTGACGGTGCCGATCGATACGAATCGCAGACCGGCCGCCGCACGGTTCTTGATCTGATCCTTCAGCTGTTCGGTGGCAAGCGCCTCGTTGGCGTCGGCGCGGTTGAGCACGCGTGCGGCCATGTTGATCGCGCCGCCGAAGTAGTCGCCGTCGCGATACAGCGCTTCGCCGAAGTCCATGCCGATGCGCAGGTCGAAAATCTTGTCCTCTTCGTCGGCGAGTTCGACCGCCCAGCGGACCAGTTCACCCGGCTCGGAGCCGACGATCATCGCGCCATCTCCGGTGAGCTTGATCAGCCTTGCGCTGTCGGGCAGTGTGCCGTCGATGTGTTGGCGCAGTTGGTCTGCCTGCTCGAAGGCCTTTTCCACCCCGGCCTGCTCGGTGTAACGCGTGAAGCC
>JBMYXO010000105.1:0-6171 GCA_049608465.1 Solirubrobacterales bacterium
ACGCGGGCGTCCGCACTTGTTGCAGCGCGTGTACTCGCGTGATGAGTACTTGGCGGGGCGGGATTGCTTTACCTTGAGTGAAGTCTTTGCCATTTGTTGCTCCTACGCGGCCTGAGCCTCGGGCTGCTGCTCGCTCGGCTTCTCGATTTTCTTGAATGGAAATCCGAACGCGTCAAGCAAAGCCTTTGCCTGTTCGTCGGTTGCTGCGGACGTCGTGATGATGACGTCGAGACCACGCGTCTGGTCGATCTCGTCGTAGTCGATCTCGGGAAAAATGATCTGTTCGCGAACGCCCATCGCGTAGTTGCCGCGACCGTCGAACGACTTGGGATTAAGACCACGGAAGTCGCGAATTCGCGGGACGGCGATCGCGATCAAGCGATCGAGAAACTCATACATACGCGCATCGCGCAAGGTCACAGCGACGCCGACCGGCATGCCATCGCGAAGTTTGTAAGTGGCGATCGATTTGCGGGCGCGGCGCACATTCGGCTGCTGACCGGCGATCTGTGCAAGCTGCAACGTCGCCTGCTCGAGCAGCTTCTTGTCCTGCTTTGCTTCGCCGACGCCCATGTTCAGGACAATCTTTTCGATGCGCGGTACCTGCATGATGTTGTCCAGGCCGAGTTGCTCCTTGAGCGCAGGGCGGATTTTCTCGAAGTACTCGACTTTCAGACGTGCGGGCGGGGCGGGCTTTGCTGCCACGGGCGCGTCTTCTACTGCTGTGTTTTCGTCTGCATGCATGGTGAAATCGTCTTGTTGCTTGGTGAATGGGAGGGGCTAGCCAGGTTTCGCCGCTAGTCCAGTTTGGTACCGGAACGTGCTGCGCGACGGGAACGCGAGCCGTCCTCGCGAACAACCTTGACCCGTGTGGCCTTGTTGTCCTTCGGGTCGATCACGGCGACATTCGAAACGTGGATCGGACCTTCGCGCTCGATGATACCGCCTATCTGCGCGCCCTTATTGGCCTCGCGCATCTGCTGCATCTTGTTGCTGACCTTTTGGACCATCGCGCCCTCGACGAAGACCTTGTTCTTTTCATGGTCGACGCGAATCACCTCGCCGACGTGACCCTTGTCCTTGCCCGCGAGCACCTGGACGCGATCTCCGCGACGAATTTTCTTGCTGCCGGCGTTACGGCTGTAGGTCTTGAGCTTTTTGGCCATGCTTACAGCACCTCCGGGGCGAGCGAAATGATCTTCATGAAGTTGCGGTCGCGCAGTTCGCGGGCCACCGGGCCAAAGATGCGAGTCCCACGCGGGTTGTTCTGTGTGTCGATGATCACGGCGGCGTTCTCGTCAAACGAAATGTAAGTACCGTCCTCGCGTCCAAACTCTTTCTTGGTGCGCACAACCACGGCCGTCACGACCTCGCCCTTCTTGACTGCACCGTTCGGCGCAGCCTGTTTTACGGTTGCGGTGATCGTGTCGCCCACGCCCGCGTAACGACGGCGACTGCCGCCCTTCACGCGGATGCAGAGGATCTCGCGGGCGCCGGTGTTGTCGGCAACCTTCAATCTCGATTCGTTCTGAATCACTGAATTGCTCCAATCACCTGGCACGCTCCACGACTTCGACGAGACGCCAGCGCTTGGTACGCGAAAGCGGGCGGCTCTCGACCACGCGGACTGTGTCGCCCTCGTTTGCGTCGTTCGCCTCGTCGTGCGCCGTCAGCTTTTTGGTGTGACGGACAATCTTTTTGTACTTGCGGTGGGCTTCCATCACATCGATCTGAACAGTGATCGTTTTGTCGGTCTTGCTCGAGACGACGGTGCCCTGCTGAATCTTCTTCGCACCCGGCTCCTTGACGGTCGGCGGCGTGGCTTCGCGCGGACCGGCGGCCTTGTGCTCCTCGCGCTGCTTCAAGCGGTGCGAGCGACGCTGAACGGCCTTCTTCTTCCGGTAAACGTCCCGCTGCGCACGACGCTCCTCCAAAGTACCCGTGTACTTCGGCCGACGATTCTTACGGCTCTTGGCCTGCTTCCGACGCTCAGAAGGAGAAAGCTTCTCCCCTTCCTCTTCGGCCGCGTCAGCCGAGTCGGAATCACCCTCCGCGCTCACAGAAGCGTCCGAGGACTCTTCACCCGCAGGCGCCTCCGCCGAGGATGAAGAATCCTCGGTCGCGTTCTCTGCCGCGTCCGGCGCGTTCTCAACAACTTCCGTTGTCTCGTCAGTCTCTTCTACGTTCTTGTTTTCTTCGTCAGCCACGTTGTATCTCTCTGTTTACATCAAGGTTTCTCTGCTTGGCGATCGTCAAACCGCGAGCCAAAGCCTTCTTGGCATCCTTCAGCGACGACGTGTTCTCCAACTCACCGGTCGCATGACGGAAGCGAAGATTGAACAACTCCTCGCGCGCGTCACGGATGTAGTGGACGAGCTGGTCGTCCTTCATCTCGGCGATGTCTTTGGTTGCGACATTGGCCATTTTTAGAATTCCTGACCTTCGCGGATGACAAATTTGGTCTTCACCGGCAATTTCGCACCGGCCAGTTGCATCGCCTCACGGGCGAGCTCTTCGCTGACGCCGGCCATCTCGAACATCACACGGCCCGGCTTGACGACAGCCACCCATCCATCGGGCGAGCCCTTACCCGAACCCATGCGGGTTTCGGCCGGCTTCTTGGTGGTCGGCTTGTCCGGGAAGATCGTGATCCAGACCTTTCCGCCACGCTTGATGTGGCGGGTCATGGCAATACGAGCAGCCTCGATCTGGCGATTGGTGATCCAACCGCGCTCAAGCGTTTTCAGGCCGTACTCACCGAACTCGACGCTCGTGCCGCTCCGTGAGTTTCCGGCCCTGCGTCCACGATGGTGCTTGCGGTACTTGGTCCGCTTGGGGCTAAGCATCTGACTTCACCTCGGCTGGTGCATCTGGAGTCGGTGGTTCCGACGCCGCAGGAGCGGCTGGAGCCGGAGTGGCATCGGCAGGTTTGGCTGCAGCAGGCGCGGGACCGCGTCCGCCGGATCCACCCTGAGCCGATGGACCACGGCCGCCTTGGCCGCGTCCGCCCTGTCCTCCACGGCCGCCACCTGGGCCGCCGCGTCCGCCTTGACCACCGCGTCCGCCACCTGGGCCGCCGCGTCCGCCACCACCGCGACCGTCTCGACGTCCGCCACCGCGACGGCGGTCGTCACGGTCGCCGGCCGGAGCCGGGGCGTCGATCTCGGTGAGGTCGGACTCAAATCCCTTGGGCATGATCTCGCCCTTGTTGACCCAGCACTTGACGCCGATCGGACCGAACGTGGTGCGGGCTTCCCAGAAGCCGTAGTCGATGTCTGCACGGATCGTGTGCAGCGGCACGCGGCCGTCGTGGTACATCTCGGTGCGAGCCATTTCTGAACCGCCGAGTCGTCCGGAAACCTGGATCTTGACGCCCTTGGCGCCAGAGCGCATCGCGCTGGTCAGCGCGCGCTTCATCGCACGGCGAAATGCGACGCGATTCTCGAGCTGCTCGGCGACCGACTGGGCGACCAGCATCGCGTCGAGCTCTGGGCGCTTGACCTCGAGGATGTTGACCTTGACCGACTTGTCAGTCAGTTTGTGCAGGTCCTTGCGTAGTGCATCGACTTCGCTTCCGGACTTGCCGATCACAATGCCAGGGCGTGCGGTGTGAATGTTCACCGTCACCTCGCTGGCATTTTTCTTGATCGTGACCTTTGAAAGTCCGGCGTGCGCGAGCCGTCCGAAGATGTGTTCGCGGATGTTGACATCCTCGATCAGGTATTCGGCGAACTGCTTCTCGTTGTACCAGTTCGACTTCCAATCGTGGATGTAGCCGACGCGCATCGACTCTGGGTGGACTTTTTGACCCATTAGGCGGTCGCCTTTCTAGAACGCTTGATTGCAGCGCTATTGCGGGAAGTTTCTTTTGCGGGTACGTCGCTCACGATCACCGTGATGTGGCTCGTGCGCTTGAGGATCTGCGTCGCGCGACCCTTTGCGCGTGGGCGCCAGCGCTTGAGCGTCGGACCCTCGTCGACGAACGCCTTGACGATGTGCAGTTCGTCGGCGTCAAGTTCATGGTTGTGCTCGGCGTTCGCCACCGCGGATTCGAGCACCTTGGCGACGTCGCGACCAACGTGACGCGCCGTGAACTTAAGGAACACTCGGGCGTCTTCAACGCTTTCGCCGCGGATGTGATCCACGACCAAGCGGGCCTTGCGCGGCGATGAGCGGACGTAGCGAGCGGTGGCGCGAACCAACTTCGGCGGGGCCGTACTTGCTGCTGTACTCGACTGCTTGGCGGCAGGTTTGTCGGCGGACGTCTTGCCGGTCGCAGCTTTGGCGTCGTCCTTCTTCTCGGTCGACTTCGCCTTGGTCGCGGGCTTCTTGGCGGTGGTGGATTTTTCGTCAGACTGCTTGGCCGCGGGCTTTTTGGCAGCAGGCTGCTTGGCGCCTGGCTTCTTGGCGGCCGGCTGCTTGGCGCCTGGTTTCTTGGCGCCTGGTTTCTTGGCGGCTGGCTTCTTCGCCGCAGACTGCTTGGCCGCGGGCTCTTTGGCAGCAGGCTTCTTGCCGGCTGACTTGTCAGCGGCTTCGGTGCCTTCGGCCTTGGTTGCCTTGTTGTCTTTTTCTTCTGCCATATCCCTTGCTCAGCCGTTGCTACTTGACGACTGCCTTTCCACCCGCGTGACCGCGGAACGTGCGCGTCGGCGCAAATTCGCCGAGTTTGTGGCCGACCATCGATTCCGAGATGAACACGGGGACGTGCTTGCGGCCGTCGTGCACCGCGATCGTGTGACCGACCATCTCCGGGAAGATCGTCGAACCGCGCGACCAGGTCTTGACGACCTGCTTGCTACCGCTCTCATTCATCGCCTCGATGCGATTGATCAGGCGATCCTGTATCCACGGTCCTTTTTTTGATGAACGACTCATCTACGAAACCTTTCCAAATCTCCAGCCAAACTGGCTTGTTCCGCCGCGGTTAGCGGCTGCGTCCCTTGCCGCGCTTACGGCCACGGACGATCATGTCGTCGGATTTCTTGTTCTTCTTGCGCGTGCGAAAACCGAGCGCCGGCTTGCCCCACGGGGTCGTTGGGTGACCACCCGGGGTCTTGTGAGCCTCGCCACCACCGTGCGGGTGGTCGACGGGGTTCATCGCCACGCCTCGGGTCTGCGGACGATTACCCATGTGACGCGAGCGACCGGCCTTTCCGATCGTGACGTTCTGATGATCGGCGTTCCCGACGGTACCGATCGTCGCGCTGCAGGTTGCGAGCACCTTGCGCATCTCGCCCGAGGGCAAACGCAGGGTCGCGGTCGAGCCTTCCTTTGCAGCGAGCTGAATACCGACTCCGGCGCTGCGACCCAGTTGGGCGCCACGACCGGGCTGGAGTTCGACTGAGTGAATCACCGTACCAGCGGGAATCTGACTCAACGGCAAGGCGTTTCCGACCTGTATCTCCGAACCGACACCGGACTGCACAGTCATGCCGACCTTCAGACCTTGCGGCGCAAGGATGTAGCGCTTTTCACCGTCGTGGTAGTGCAGAAGCGCGATGTTTGACGTGCGGTTCGGGTCGTACTCGATTGCCGCGACCTTGGCCGGCACGCCGTCCTTGTTGCGCTTGAAATCGATCTGACGGTATGCGCGCTTCGCACCGCCGCCCTTGTGACGCGCCGTCTTGCGGCCGTAGCTGTTACGACCGCCCGTCTTGCGGGTGCCCTTGGTCAGCGACTTCTCAGGGGTCGTCTTGGTTACTTCGTCGTTGACGATCCAAGTCGCGAAACGACGGCCGGGTGAAGTTGGTTTGTGACGCTTGATGGCCATTGAGAATCACCCCACCTATTCGGTGGCTGCTCCTTCGAAAAGTTCGATGCGGCTGCCGGGCTTGAGCTCGACAATCGCCTTCTTCCAGTCGATCGTTCGACCCTGACTGACGCCGCGACGCTTGGGCTTCGACTTGACGGACTGAGTGCGCACCTTCGCGACCTCAACATCAAAAATCTCTTCAATGGCCTGAGCGATCTGCGTCTTGTGCGCCTCTTTGTGCACGCGGAACGTGTACTTGTTGACACTCATCAACGCGTAAGACTTCTCGGAAACGACAGGTTCAATGACGACCGTCCGAGCATCCATCACTCATCGCCTCCCTCTTCGGAAGCCTCATCAGTCGACTCGCCCTTGGCGTTGGCCGCTGGGGATTCTTCCTCCTCGGCGGGGGCGCCTGC
>JBMYXO010000106.1:0-6124 GCA_049608465.1 Solirubrobacterales bacterium
AAGCGATCAACGATCTTCAGGGCCGTGTCGGGGTCGGTGGTGCGCTCGCCGAGAGTAAGCACATTGGCGTCGTTGTGGCGACGACTCAACTCTGCTTCGTCGGGGTCGTGGGCGTGAACGGCGCGCACTCCGTCGACCTTGTTGGCGACGATCGAAACGCCGACACCGCTGCCGCAGACAAGGACGCCCTTGTCAGCGCCGCCCGTTGCGACTTCGCGCGCAGCCGGTTCGGCAAATTCCGGGTAGTCGACGGACTCCTCAGAGGTCGTTCCGAAGTCTTCGATCTCGTGCCCCTGCTCGCGCAACGCAGCGGCAATCTGCTGCTTCAGAGCAAATCCAGCGTGGTCGGATGCGAGCGAAATCTTCACCGTTTCACCGTAGCAATCAAGCTAGCGGCTACGTTGTGGCCTGGGCCTACGCCGCGTTGGTCAAACGGGGCTGCGAATCGCCGGATGACGCGTCCGGTTCAGGCGCGTCGTGTGCTTGGCGGGCGAATTCGTCGCGTTCGTAGCAGCGGATGCCGGTTCCCATCTCGTTCTGCAGGTTCCGAAGGGCAAGTTTGGCGTTGTCGACCACATGCGTCGGGTCGACCGTGTCCTCATCGAATGCCGCGATGCCGACGGACAGCGTCATCGGCCTCGTGACATGCGCGTGTTCGCTGTGGCCGCAACTCTGGAAGAAGAATCGCTCGCATGCTCGCTCGCAGCCGATCACGGCACCTTTTGCCAACGTGTCGACCAACAGCACCGCGACTTGGCGCTCGCCAATTCGACCGAGCGAGTCGGTTTTACGGATCGATTCGCCCAGCGATTCGGCGAGCAGTTTCAATCCGTTGACCTGATCCTCGTTGGACAGCAACGCGAAACCGTCGATCTCGAAGATGGCCACCGAATAGCGGACATTGGTGCGCTTGGTTCGCGAATGCTCGGCAGCGAGGCGTTCTTGGAACAGGCGCTCATTCGGCAGGCCAGTGGTGATGTCCACTCGCTGCTCCTCGGCAAAGCGCTCGAAAACCTCGGACTCCCTCGACTGCCGGGCCAGTCCGGTGGCGAGCAACATCATTCCCAGGGTCAGTGCGATCAGGAGCGGCGCCACGCTGTCGACCGGTATCGAGACTCCTGCGCCGGCAGCTACCAGAAGACCCGTTCGGACAAACATCGAACTGGAGCGCGCGTAGCTGTCTGTGCTTGCGTTTCGGGACTGCGAGATTCCGACCAGCACCGGTATCAGTGCGGCCACGAGGACGACGTATATGAGCGCTGTTTCTTCCATCTGAGCTGACGCGCGTGCCGTATCGGTGCGCGCACGGTGTACATATCGGTGTACTTATCGCTGTACTTATCGGTAAGTCTGCGGGTTCCTCAAGTTCGCAAGCGAACCTGCTCTTCCGCGCGACGACCGCTACTCAGATGGCGGAAATCCAACTAGCTCGGTCAGACGACCTGAAATACGCGGCTGTTCGGCGCGGAGCAGCCGCCAGCGACCCTTGGAAAGTTCGGAGACGTCAGCAACCGTCGAGGCGTATCCCAGCAACGGTCCTCCGTCCAGGGCAAGGTCGACGCAGGCAACTATCGATGGCTCGATGTCTTCGAGCGCGGTCGGATGCGCGCCGCCGCTGAGATTCGCGCTCGTCTGCATCACGCATACGTCAACCGACGAAAGCGGCGCAAGATGCCCCTCAAGCTTCGGCACGCGCAGGCCAAGCTTTTCCGGCGTCGCCGCGCAGGCCGCGGCGTAGCGATGGTTGGGGTTGGCAACGACGAGCGTGAACGGACCTGGCAACAGCTGCTCGGCGAGCGCTCGGGTGGGGGCGTCGAGTTCGTCGCCGAGCTGATCCATCAAACGTTCGAGGGTAAAAAACATCACTGCGGACGGCTTGACCGGCGGCCGGCCCTTCAGTTCGTAGATGCGGTCTGCGGCCGCCTGATCATCTGGATCGCAGGCGATCCCGTACAGCGTGTCCGTCGGGAAGATCGCAATTCCACCGTCGCGGATCGTCCGCTCGAATTGCTCCGCGCCCGCCTGGTCAAGTTTCGTCACCGTCGCACCCTCCCTGTCACCACCCGGCCATAGCCGGCCAGATCGTCGTGAATCTCTACGTCGAGGAATCCGTTCTGCTCGAGGATCACAGCAGTCGCGCCCGCCTGCCCCGCGCCGATCTCCAGCGCAATCTGACCGCCGGGCTTCAGTTGCGATGGTGCCTGCGCCGCTAGACGGCGCACAAGATCCAGACCGTCGGCACCGCCGTCGAGCGCGAGCCGGGGTTCGTACTGCGTGATCTCGGGTTCGAGCTCAGCCAGCTCCCTGCTGGTGACATACGGGAGGTTGGCGGTGATCACGTCGAATACTCCGTCGATTCGATCGAGCAGATCAGACTCGATGAACGTGACCTCGGCGCCTAGACGATCGGCGTTAGCTCGCGCGACCGCGAGGGCATCGGGTGAAATGTCGCTGGCCACGATCGTTGCGTCCGGTAGTTCGTCGGCCAACGCCAGCGCAACGGCGCCGCTGCCTGTCGCGACGTCAAGAATCCCGCAGGGCCTGTCGACCTTTGCCACGGCTACCAGTAGCTCCGTTTCAGGGCGTGGCGTAAGCACGCGGCTGTCAACGAGCAGCTCGATGTTGCGAAAACCCTTGCGGCCAGTGATCTGCGCCAACGGTTCGCGTGCCACACGCCTGCTGACCAATAGTTCGAACTCCGCGAACTGGTCAACCGTTGGTTCGACGAGATCCGCAACGACGTTGGTTCGCGTACTTTCGCACGCCTCCGCCAACAAGAGCTCGGCGTCGAGCCGCGGCGAATCGACGCCGGCCTGCTCCAGCCTTCGTGTCGCCTGCTCGACCATCGCGCTAACCGGTGGCAGCAGTCTGTGCCTCCAGCTTGAGGCGCTTTTCATCCGCTTGCAGGGCCTGAGTGAACTCGTCCAATTCACCGGCGAGCACGGCATCGAGATTGTGCGCGGTGAGTTTGATGCGATGGTCGGTGACACGACCCTGCGGGTAGTTGTACGTACGGATCTTGCCCGAGCGCTCGCCGGTACCAACCTGGGCCTTGCGCTCGGCGGCCTCGGCGGCCTGCTGTTCTTCGATGGCTCGTTCATAAAGCCGAGCACGAAGCACTCGCATCGCCTTTTCGCGATTCTGCAACTGCGATTTTTCGTCCTGCATCGAAACCACGACGCCGGTCGGTTTGTGCGTGATTCGCACCGCTGAGTCGGTCGTGTTGACGGACTGCCCCCCCGGTCCGGAGCTGCGATAGACGTCGATCTGCAGATCGTTCTGGTCGATCTTGACGTCGACATCGTCGGCCTCCGGCATCACGGCGACGGTTGCGGTTGAGGTGTGGATGCGGCCCTGGGATTCAGTCTCCGGCACCCGCTGCACACGATGGGTTCCTCCCTCGAACTTGAAGATGCTGTAGGCCCCGTCGCCCTTGATCGCCATCGTGTAGTGACCGCCGTCGTCGGCCTCCATCAACTCGGGCTTGTATCCGAGCCGTTCTGCATAGCGCGTGAGCATCCGGTAGAGGTCGCCGGCGAACAGGCCGGCCTCGTCGCCGCCGGTTCCGGGGCGCAGCTCCACAATCACGTCCTTGTCGTCGTTGGGGTCGCGGTCGACCATCGCCATGCGAATCTCCTCCTCGAGCTCGGCGATCCGTGACTTCGAGGTTTCGAAGAGTTCTGCAAACTCCGGATCCTCATCGACGTAGCCCTTCGCACCCTCCATGTCGGACTCGCAACGGCGGTACTCGACGACCAACTCGTGCGCTGGTTCGAGCTGTCGATACTCGCGGCCGACCTCGGCATAGCGGTTGCGATCGTTGATCACGTCGGGGTCAGACATCTGCGCCTGCACGTCGGCAAATCGGCGCTCGATCGTTTCGAGGAGTTGAGTGATCATCGGTTGGTGAGTCTAGGGGTGGCTGGCGGTTTGGGGATTGATGGGGGGCGACGGTCGCCTCGAATCGAGGCATAGTGGTCCTGCCCTCGCCCGCCGGGCGAGGGCAGCCGGGAATTTTCGCTTGGAGACGGGGAGATTTAGTTCAAGCCTCTGTTCGGTGCGCTGGTCTTCAATTGCGACCAACTCCGGAACCGAACGCCCCCACTCCCGATCTCTCTCCTTTTCGGAGCTGAAACGAAAGTCGAACCACCCGAAGCATCCCGCCCCAGCCGAGCAAACCCTTACGCGACGATCTCCATCCCGATCTCGTCCTCTTCCTTCGCAGCCTTCGGGTCTTCCTTGGCCAACACCGCATTCAATGAGGCGATCGCGACCTCAAGTTGCTCGTGGTCCGGCTCGCGAGTGGTCAGGCGTTGCAACTGCAGACCTGGCCACATGATCGCCCGCGCCCAGAGCTGGGTGCGGTACTTGCCAATCAGTTTGATTAGCTCAAAGGCCAGGCCGGCCACGATCGGTACCGCGAGCACGCGGGACGGGAAAAGGATGTACCAATCCGGGCGGCCGAGCGGTGTGAGCACGAAAATCGACACGATGAACACGAGCAGTAAGAAGCTGGTCCCGCAGCGAGGGTGGAAGCGTGTGAACTTGGCGGCATTCTCGGGAGTCAGCGGCATGCCGGATTCGTAGTTGAAAATCGTCTTGTGTTCGGCGCCGTGGTACTCGAACACCCGGCGCAGGTCGGGTAGCAGCGAGATCACCCATAGATAGGCGATGAATACGAGGATGCGCGTGACTTTCTCGAACAGAACGAAGTTGACGTCGCTGCCCTCGTCGCCACGGATCAGCTGTGTCAGTCCGAGCGGAAGAAGAAAGAAGATGCCGATCGCAAAAACCAGTGAGAATGCGACTGTGGCCGCCCACGTTGCACCGCCGATCTCCTCTTCCTCTTCGTCGAGTTGATTGTTGGCAGCTAACCCGAGCGCCTTGATGCCGATACCCATCGACTCGACGAGCGCGACGACGCCGCGTACCACCGGAAGTTTGTAGAAGCGGTTGGTCTTGACCCGAGATTCGAACTCGTGCGTCTCGGTTTCGATCTCGCCATTCTCCAGGCGAACGGCAACGGCCCAGTGCTTGGTGCCGCGCATCATCACGCCCTCGATCACGGCCTGGCCGCCGACCGGCGCGTCCTTGGTCGCCGACAGGTTGCCGCTGCCTCGATGGACGTGCGCCTGCTCTATTCCTGAGGCGTAATCGCTGACCTCGCTGCTCGCCGGCGGAGCGGTCACGGGTTCAGATTCCATCGACGCAGCTCCTTGACGGGGTCGACCCCAGCGATGCCGGAATCAGAGGGCTCTTTAGCCGCGAGTCTTCGACTTGGCGGCGCGGCGCTGGAAGCGCTCGACGCGTCCACCGGTGTCAACGAGCTTCTGCTTGCCCGTGTAGAACGGGTGGCACTCAGAGCAAAGTTCGACGTGCATCTCAGCCTTCGTCGAACGGGTGATGAACGAGTTGCCGCAACTGCACGTCACGCGGGACTCGACGTATTCTGGGTGGATCGAAGTCTTCATAAGGATGCGAAAGCTTAGACGGTCGATCCTGCTGGCAAGTCGATCCGTTACGAGGCAACGATTACCGGCAGTTGAAAGGCATCCACGATCGCGACGTACGACGCAGCCGCAACGTTCGCTCGGGATCAAGCGAGATCTTGTGGAACACGTTGCACGGCGCCGCATTGAAGTTCACCTCGACGGAACGGCGGGCGGCGAGCGAGCTGACGATGGTGCCCTGCGGGGATCCGTCGTCGACGCTGAGGAATACCGGTACGTTCACCGCCTCTGATCGACCGGCATTGAAAACCGTGACGACATAGTTCTCCTGCGGCGAGCCCACCACGGGCAGGCGCTTTGTCCCCTTGGTCACGAGTTGCGGCAATCCGATCTTTTGGTGGCATGACTTGGTCGTGCGAACACGCTGCCATTCGACGGTTCCGTCCGCGCGGAGCCACCTGAAACGCACACGAGCCTTGTAACGGGCATACGTCTCGACGCCCTGAAGTGTGATTTCGCGGATGTAAACGGTTGCGGCGGGGTCGCTGGCCGGGAGCCATTTGCCGAGCCCGGTGCCCTTGACACGCTTGTACCGATTTCGCTTTCGTCCATTGAACTTGCGGTAGACATCGAAACGAATCTGCATCGTCTGCGCGGCACCCGGTGTGCTCGTA
>JBMYXO010000107.1:0-5991 GCA_049608465.1 Solirubrobacterales bacterium
AGCACGCAGGCGACCGCGATCGCGGCGAGAGCCGCAATAGCGAAAACGATCGGTTTTGAACGCGCGGACGTCCGCGCGGGTGCAGGCGGCGTCATTCGCCCTCCTCATACAGGTGTTCCGGTACACGCACGCGCGCGCCGGGTCCTGCCGAGCGAGCGCGTGCCTAGCTGGTTGCCGCGAGTACGGGCGGAGGGCGCATCGCCAGCGCGAAAGCGATCAGGCGCTGGATCAGCTGAGAAAAGACGTGGTCGACCGTGGGCAGCGCGATTCGCTTGACCGCGCGACTGCGACCGGCGATCCGACGGCGACGCCTTTCGGCGAAGTGCTGGACGACGCGCTCGCCGGGCGTGTAGCCGAACAACAGCACCAGCGCGAGCAGCAGCGCAGGCGCAAGATCGAACGCCATCTTCGGCGCGAACAGCGCGATCGCCAAGTACAGCGCAAGCGCGGCACCGACGTTGCGCAAAGAGGTACGCGTGAGACGTTGGGGGAAGCTCACAGCCAGAGAAGGTAGAGCAAAGGGCGTGAAAAGCAAGGCTCCCCGCTCGGAGAACCTTGCTTCACAAATCCTCTACTCGCCGTTGACTTCGACGACGATCGCGTCGCCCTGGCCACCGCCGGAGCAGATTGCGGCTACGCCCAAGCCTCCGCCGCGGCGACGGAGCTCGTGAACGAGAGTGCCGATGATCCGCGCTCCGGAGGCGCCGATCGGGTGGCCGATGGCGACCGCTCCGCCGTTGACGTTGACCTTCTCCTCGTCGATGCCCATCATGCGAATCGAGTTGAGCGTGACTGACGCAAATGCCTCGTTGATTTCCCAGAGGTCGACGTCTGCCGGGGTCTTGCCAATTTTTTCGAGAGCGGCGACGGAAGCCTTCGCTGGCGTGCGCGCTAGGTAGGGAAAGTCGTCGGCGATCGCAGCTTGCGAAAGGATCGTTGCCAGTGGTGTCTTGCCATTGGCTGCAGCCCAGTCGTCTGAGGACACGACGATGGCGCCTGCGCCGTCGTTGACGCCGGGGGCGTTGCCAGCGGTGTGCGTGCCGTCCTCCATGAAGATCGGGGGAAGCTTGGAAAGCGCTTCAAGCGTGGTGCCCGGGCGGACCGACTCGTCGAGTTCGACGACCGTGTCGCCCTTCTTGCCCTTGACGGTGACCGAGACGATCTCCTCCGGCAGCTTGCCCTCATCGTTGGCCTTGACTGTCAGCTCGTGCGAGCGGACCGACCAGCTGTCCATGTCTGCGCGGGTCATCTCAATCTCGGCGGCCACCTCGCTGGCCTCGTGGGCCATGTGCTTGCCACTGAACGGATTCGTCAGGCCGTCGTTGATCATCGCGTCGATCATCTTGCCGTCGCCCATCCTGTACCCGAAACGTGCCTTGGGCAGGATGTACGGCGCGTTGCTCATGCTCTCCATGCCACCACCAACGCCAACTTCAATGTCGCCGGCGCGAATCGCGCTATCGAGCATGCCGACCGCGCGCATACCCGAGGCGCAGACTTTGTTGACCGTCTCGCTGCTGACTTCCTTGGGAATGCCGCCGTTGATTTGAGCCTGACGCGACGGGATCTGACCGACGCCTGCCTGCAGCACGTTGCCCATCACAACGTGGTCCACCTGCTCGCCCTCCACACCGGAGCGCTCGAGTGCTGCCTCGATGGCGATGCCCCCGAGTTCGACTGCCTTCAGCGAGGCGAGCCCTCCGCCGAGTTTGCCGACTGGCGTACGTGCTGATCCGAGAATGACTGTCTTGGACATGGGTACTGGTGCATCCTTTCAAGGAAAACGGTTTTTTGGCGCGGTGGACGTTGGGGAGGTTAGTGGTGTCAGAGCGAGCGGTGTGTGACATGCCGCACGATCGTTCGTTCGCAAATCCTAGTGCAGACGAGTCGTTCTTGCGAAGCCTCAGAGGTTCGGGGGTTGCAAAAGTGCCCCCGAATCGCCGAGTAAGGTGCCGTCCATGTCACAGATAATCGAAGTCACCGCGCGCCAGGGCGATCCCGCCGAAACCTCCGCCGACACCCGCGTCATCGGGTTGTTCGACGGCGTCGATTCAGGCATCGATCCTGTGGACAAACTCGTTGCCAGCGGCGAGATCAAAGCCAGCTACAAGTCCAGCGGCGTGGCCCATGCTCACGGCAAGCGGTTTCTCGCGATCGGACTCGGCAAGGCCGAGGAATTCGCGACGGAACGCGCGCGGGTTTCGGGCGCCGTCGCGGCAAGTGCCGCAGCTGGCCTCGGGGCGAAATCGATCAGCTGGACGCTTCCCGTCGAAGGCGATGCTGCCACGACGGCAGGGGCCATCGTCGAAGGCACGCTGCTGAAGGCGTACAAGTTCGACGCCTACAAATCGAAGGACGACGATGACGAGAAGAAGTCCGGCATCGAGCAACTTGAAGTCGTCGCCGACACGGATCTGACGGACGCGGTGGCGTCGGCGGCTATCGGCGCAAACGCCGTCAACGCGGCTCGTGATCTTCAAAACCAGCCCTCGAATGTGGCAACGCCCAGCTACCTCGCCGATCGCGCGGCGGCGATCGCGGCCGAGACGGGCAATATCGAATTCGATATCTACGACCGCCAGTGGATCGAGAACAAAGGCATGGGCGCCTTCGCTGCAGTTGCGCAGGGCACGATCGAAGAGCCGCGGCTGATCGTCATGCGCTACAACGGCGCGCCCGACTCGGACGCCCCCACGCTGGGTTTTGTCGGCAAAGCAGTGACGTTTGACACCGGCGGCATCTCGTTGAAGCCTTCGGGAAAGATGGAGGAGATGAAGTTCGACATGTCCGGCGGAGCCGCCGTGCTCGAGGCCACCGGCGCAATCGCGAAACTCGGCCTGCCGATCAACCTGATCAGCATCGTGCCGTCGACCGAAAACATGCCAAGCGGCAGCGCGATCAAACCAGGCGACATCGTCACCGCCTACAACGGCAAGACGATCGAGATCGACAACACGGACGCCGAGGGTCGCTTGATCCTGGCCGACGCACTCACCTATGCCAACGAGTTGGGGGCCGACCGCCTCGTGAACCTCGCGACACTCACCGGCGCGATCATCGTCGCGCTGGGAAGCACTTACGCTGGCCTCTTCAGCAACGACGACGATTGGGCTGCGCAGGTCGAGGCCGCCGCCGAATCGACCGGTGAACTCGGTCACCGCCTGCCACTGCACCCGGAGTTCGCGGAGCTGATCAAGGGCAAGTACGCCGACATCACGAACGCCCCGGCTGCTCGCAAGGGATCATCGATCACTGCCGCGGAGTTCCTGAAGAACTTCGTCGGCGAGACTCCGTGGACGCACATCGACATCGCCGGCACGGCGTGGGACCTCGGACGGCCCTACGTGGGCAACGGCGCATCTGGCTTTGGCGTGCGCCTGCTGATCGAACTGGCGCGCAAGCACGGCCAGAGATAAGCGCGAGCACGGCCAGGTCTAATCAGGCCCGATCGAACTCGGTCCGGGGGCCTGGCTTGCACCGCCGTCCGGCCCGATGGGGTCGTCGCGCTCACCTGAACCCGTTCGCTCACGTTCGCGCGGAGCGCGACGCTCCAGCGGTTCACTCTCGCCCCCACCGCGTCGCCCGTTGGGCTCGTCGGCCTCGCCGCGGCGACCGCGGCGCGCCGGTCGCGTGTCGTCGTCGACGTTGCGATCACGACCGCGCGGCCCGAAATCCGAATCGCCACCGCGACGCCGGTCGCCGCGTCGCCGTTCAACGCGTCGCCGTTCAACGTCACGCTTGTCGTCGCGCGCGCGGTCGGTCGGCCGTTCGCCGTCGCCGTCGATCACGCCAAACAACGGCAGCCCGTTCGCCGGTCCGTTGTCGCCCTGGTCGGCACCTTGATCGGTGCCTTGCTTGGATGCGGTGGCCGCAATCGCGGCCGGTCCGGCCTTAGAAATCGTCTGCCGCGGCGCATCTGCACCCGCTGAGCGCTCGTGCTCGGCCACAGCAGCCCCGCCGCCGAGCGCGACGACGGCCAGCACGGTCGCAGCCGTCTTGCCTCCGAAGGCGGCCCCTCCGGCCGCAGCACCACCCGTGGCCGCACTCGACGCAACGAAGGCACCGCCAGCGGCGGCTCCTAGGCCCATCCCCGCCAACGTCAACGGAACGACCGGTGCGGCCATCGCAAGGTCCCGCCCAAGCCGGCGCGGGCGGTACCCGTCGATCGTTGCCGCTTCGATGACCGCAGCGCGTGCGCGTCCGATCAGCTTCTTGGTCGCCGAGACGGTGGTGTCCAGCTGACTGGCGATCTGGCTGTGCGACAGACCGCCGAGCTCGCGCATCAGCAACGCTTCGCGCTGCCGTTCCGGCAGGTCCGAAACGGCGGCGACCATCCACGCGAGTTCGACTCGCTGCTCTGCATGCCGATCGGTCTCGGTGTGTTCCGCGGCGCTGGGGAACTCAGTGGTTTCGGCGTCGAGCGATTGCACGTTCGACTTGCGCGCTCGAATCAGATCGAACGTACGGTTGCGCGCGATCGTGTAAATCCAGCTGCGGAACGAGCCGTCGACTCGTTTCTCGCGAATCCCGGCGAAGGCTTTGGCAAATGTGTCCTGCACGATGTCCTCACAATCCTCCATGCCGTCCTTCCGGGCCAGCAGGTGGTAGACGAACGCGAACACCGGCTGGTGATAGCGCCCGTAGAGCACTTCGTAAGCGTTTGCGTTTCCACGCGTGGCAAGCTTGCACAACACCGCGTCGGGTTGAGCCAAAAGCATTCGCCCGCCGAGGCCGATGTCGGCCGCTGATGGGCTGTGTTGTTCGGGTGAAGCTTCCACTGGTTCTCGCTTACCTCAACATATAGACGCGACTACCTGAGAAAAGTCCCACCGAAACCTGAGAAAAGCCTGAGAATTTCGATTCGACGGGACTTTCTGGTTTCTCCACCGTCTTGAACTGACGACCGGAACATCCGGCCGAACGAAATCCAACAACGGAATTCAGGAGTTTCGCTATGACCAAGAATTTGACAAAGAATCTGCTGGCGACGCTGACGGTGATGATCGCCGCGATGGCGGTTGTCGTCGGCACTGCGTCGTCACACCCAGGAGGCGGGGCTCGCGCCGACGCCGACGGAGACGGTGCCTCTGACCGCTGCGAGGCACGCGTCGGCACCAGCTCCAGTGACACCGACAGCGACGACAACGGCGTCGTAGACGGGCTGGAGGACAGCGACGGTGACGGCGCCAACAACGCCGCGGAGTCGAGGCTGCGCAGCAACTGCGCCAGGGCCAACAGCCGTTTCAAGATCCGCCGTGCAGAAGTCGTCAGTTACGAGGACGGAAATCTGACGCTCTCGATCGGCAAGAAGGGTGGGCTGATCACGAAGGCGGTTTCGTCGCGCGTGGTCTGCTTGATGGAGGATCCGGAGTCCGATGACGACAGCGCTTCGGTTTCGCGTCGCGGCGGCGAGAACGGCGAACGCCGCGGTCGCGGTCGTGGTCGCGATGGCGAACGCCGCGGTCGTGGTCGCGGTCGAGGTCACCACGACGACCTCGTCGCCTGCACGACGGCAGACCTGGTGGCCGGTACGACGATTCGCGATGCCCGCGTGAAGCGCGGTCGGTTCGTGCGAATCCGCCTCTCGGACGAGGACTGAGCACGCCCGAGTAGTCACCGATCGGGTGCTCAAGCGCGCCGCGCATAGTTTGTGACAAACTGTTACAATCCTTTGTAACAAGTTGTTACAAACTGCGCGGCGCTTTTTTTCGTGCGCCGACCGTTTGCGGAGGTGAGCACGATGGCATGGAACGTAGTTGTGGTCGGTGGCGGGTTCGCCGGATTCAACGCCGCGCGTACGGTCGAGCGACGAGTGTCGTCGGATTCGGTCAAAGTGACGCTCATTTCGGAGCAGAACTTTTTGCTCTACACGCCGTTTCTGCCAGAGGCTGCTGCGGGCACGTTGGAGCCGCGGCACGTGGTCACCCCATTGCGTGAACTGCTCAAGCACACGCGCCTGCAGCTTGGCTCGATGACTGGACTCGACCGTCA
>JBMYXO010000108.1:0-5858 GCA_049608465.1 Solirubrobacterales bacterium
TCGGCACGGTGCCATCGGGATAACCCATCCCCCACCAGGCGTCGGTCGTTTTGCCGTAGTCGCCGTCGCCAGAGAGTTGGCAGCCGATCCGCCCGACGGCATATCCCGCCGCAAGCGCGGGGGCACAGAGGTCCAGCAACGTGTAATTGAAGATGCCGCGCCACTTGGCATATGCCGCGACGGCGGCTGCACCACCGAGCGCGCCGCCGTACCAAACCAAACCCGTGCCGCTGAAAATTTGATCGAACGACCACTCGCCCTCCTGGAAGGAGAACCAGAGCTTTGCACCGAGGACGCCACCGACGGCAGCGGCGAGGATCAGTTCGTACGCCCAATCGATCGGAGCGTCGAGTTCCTTCAATCGCTTTGCGATCAGCCACCCCGAAACTACGAAGGAGGCCGCGAACATCAGCCCGAAGGTCTGCAGCGTTATCGGGCCAAGGTCAATCTCCGGAATCACGGCGCACAGCGTACCCACGACCCGTTACAAATCTGCCAAACAAAGTTCCGCTTTTGGCAAACCTTTTCTACAGATAGCCCATTGGGTCTACGGGGTTTCCGTTGATGCGGACTTCGAAGTGGAGGTGCGGGCCGGTTGAGTGGCCGGTGTTACCGACCGCACCGATCACTTGGCCTTGCTTGACGGACTGGCCGACACTCACGCCGATGCGGCTCTGATGGCCGTAGCAAGTGCTCATCGCCGAAGAGTGCTGGATGCAGGTGTAGTTGCCGTATCCGCCCATCGGACCAGCGATCCGGACTGTGCCGGTGTCTGCGGCGTAGATCGGCGTACCGACGGGCGCAGCTATATCGATGCCGGCGTGGAGGCGACCCCATCGCGGCCCGAATGGCGACGTGAATGTCCCGTTGGTCGGCTGTACGAGCTGGCCGGTGCCACGCTTCTGCGGACCACCGTCGGTCAGATAGCCCTGGATCGCGGAGTTGCTGCGCTGCATCGCGGCGAGGTCCTCCTCGTCGTGACGGCGACTCGCCGAAATCTTCGAAAGTTTGCTCTTGCGGTTGCTGACGACCGACGCGAGTTCGTCGCGGCGGGAGTCAAGTGAGTTTTTCGCACCGGCGACCTCGTTGCGACGATTGCGGACGACTGCCACGAGTTGGCTGGCTTCTTTCTCGAGCCCAGCGAGACGGAGCGTCTCTTTCGTGGTCTCTCCCTTGAGTCTCGTGACGGTCGTGATGATCTCCCGGTCCTGATCGGCAATTGCCCGCATGTAGGTTGCGCGCTGAACCAGTTCGGAAAAGCCCTCGGAGTTGAGCACGACGGTGAGGATGTCCGGCTCACCGGACTTGTACACGGTGACGATGCGCGCCGCGAGAAGCTTGCGTGAATGCGCGAGGCGCTTGCGCAGGCGAGCCAGGCGATCGCGCGACCGGTCGAGATCGCCGGCAATCGTCTTTTGGCGGTGGACCTTCTTGTTGAGATCGACCTCGATGCGATTCTGCTTGTTCTGAAGTTCGTTTATCCGTCCGCGCAGGCCGCGGATCTTGGTCGACATGCGTGAGATCTGGCCGTTGAGCGTGCCCTCCTTGGCGCGCTTGGTGGCGATGTCCTGCTGCAATTCAGCGGCAGACTTCGCGTCCGAGCCCATCGGACGCGCCATGTAGAGCGCAGTCACCGCGAAGATCAGGAGCGACGCCCAGATGATCGCCCGTTGGTTTCGTTGGAGTGTTCGGATCGCGTGCATGATTTTCTACAGGCCGGGGTAGTGTCGAATCGTGAAGCCGCTGGGCCCGCGCGAGGCCGACTGCCAGCGCGACCCGGTGCCGCTGCGACCGCTGGTGTCAAAGCGCAACCCGCCGACCGTCATGTAGGCGTGGCCCGGGTTGGAGAAAACCGTGATCCAGTTGCCGTATCCGGACTTGCCCCAACTCATCAGGGCGCCCGATGCGAGCGGGCCGGACAACACGCCCGCCGCGTGCAGCACGTAGCTGACCGAACCAGAACAGTCGTAGCCCTTGTCGCTGAACGAGCCATGGCCGCCTCCCCAGATGTACGGGGTGCGGGCGATGCGATTTCCGGCCGCCACCGCCGCCTTGATCACCGCTGGTGCGTTGGCCGGCGCCGACGCAGTTCCGTCTGAATTCAGGGTGACGCGCCCAGCCGGACTCTTGATCGGAGTGAACGCGACCACGTCCGGCGCAGGCTGAGCGCCAACGGATGCTGCGGCGGCACGGAGCAGCCTGCGTTGTCGCTTCAACTGAGCCCGCATGCTGCCGACACTCGCAACGGCGCGATTCTTTTCGCCGGCGATTCGATTGCGCTTGGTCGTGACCTGGGCCACCAATTCGCCCTGCTGCTGCTCGAGCGCAGCGAGCTTCACGGACTCAGCCTTGGTTGACTTCTTCAACTCGGCGACGCGATTGATTGTGAACTTGTCCTGACTTGAGATGCGCTGGAGATACTTGGCTCGCTCGACCATCTCGCCAAAGCCCTCGGCCTCAAGCACCACCGAGAGCACATCCGGTTCGCCGGCCTTGTAGACGGCGACGATGCGTTCCGAGAGCACTTTGCGCGCGTACGTCAACCGCTTTTTGAACCTGCCCATGCGTGCTTTTGCAGTGTCGAGCTCGAGTTGCAGTTGGCGCTGCCGCGCAGCCTTGCGCTCGAGATCGGCCTGCGTCTCGTTCTGCTGGCCTTGAAGTCTGTTTATCCGCTGCTGGAGCTGGTGCGCGCGTTCACTGATCGCTTCGATACGTGCATTTATCTCGGCGGGCGTCTCGGCCCCGGCGCGCGGTGCCGCCAAGAACAGCGCAACCATCACGAAGACGAGTGAGCAGGCAAAAAGTCCGGGCAACAGTGCCGGATTTTCAGCCGGAGTAATAATTCGCCGAGCGTTCGACATGCGACGCCTGAGGCTAGGTCCAGAAACCATGTTTGCTCGAATATCCCTGCTTCGTTATGACGACCTGCAACCGCATTTGCGTGCAGCCGAAGTGCGCCCATATGGGCAGCGTGAGCACGCTCGTGCGCAGGACTCGTCCTGGTGGTCGCCCGACCTGATGGCCAGGCGATTTGGTGCCTATTCGCTTGCGGGGTTAGCTGTCGGGCTCGCGTGCGACGAATTCAGATCTCGGTCCGATTCGTGCGCGCTACGCCGCTCCAATTGCGGCGATTCGCCCCGTATTGAGGGCCCGTTTTATCGGGTACGTGGGTCCCCCGTCTCGATGGCTTGGCGATCCACCGAGTTCAGCGATCCGGCGATTCTAGCGGATCACAACGAATTCGTCAAGAGATTGTGCTGGAAATACGCGGTTTTCGCTGTGTCCAGGCGATTGTTCCGCGGTTCGAAGGCAAGATCCCACCAAAGCTTCGAACCGATTAAATGCGACAACCCCCGCCCGAAAGGCGAGGGTTGCAGCGATCAAACGCTTGTGAAAGCGAATAGATTCCGGTGGCGCTACGCGGGCACCGGCGTCGCGGCGGCCTGCGCGGCGTCGTCGTACGCGGCCTTGGCCGCCTCCAGACGCGCGCGGAACTCGCCGACCTGCAGACGGCCGATGACCATCCGCTGGATCTGGCTCGTACCTTCGAAGATCTGGTAGATCTTCGCGTCGCGGTACCACTTCTCGAGCGGAAGGTCGGTGTCCCACGACGCCGGGCCCACGAGGTCCATGCACTTTGCTGTTGCCCAGACCGCGACATCGCCGCACTTGAGTTTGGACATCGAGCCCTGCCCGCCCATCAGCGGAATGCCGTTGCGACCCATCCATGACGCGCGCTGGACCAGCAGTCGTGCGGCATCGATCTCGGTTGCGAGATCGGCGATTTGCTGGTGAATGCCGGGGTTGTCGAGCGCTGGCTTGCCATCGATCTTCTGCTCGGCGAGGTACTCAACCGTGAATTCGTATGCGGCGCGGGCGATTCCGATGGCGCTGGCGCCGACGAATGGGCGTGTGACCTCAAAGGTCGCCAGTGCATTGGCGCCACCGACCTTCTTGCCTGCGCGAGCGTTCTCGAGCTTTTTGTTCAGCTTGTCCATCCCACCAAGCAGGTACTCGGCCGGCACCCGGCAGTCTTCGAGGATGACCTCGGTCGTCTGCGATGCGCGGATGCCGAGCTTGTCTTCCTTCTTGCCCTGCGAGAAACCTGGCGTGTCCTTCGGCACGATGAACGAAGCCTGGCCACGAGTGCCCAGCTCGGGGTCGACGCTGGCAACGACGACCGTGACGTCGGCGATGCCACCGTTGGTGATGAAGACTTTGGAGCCGTTGAGAACCCACTCGTCGCCGTCGAGCTTGGCGGTGGTGCGCAGTGACTTGACGTCTGAACCCGCCGATGGCTCGGTCACGGCGTATGCGCCGAGGTGCAGTTCTTCGCCATTGGCGAAGCAAAGCGGCACCCATTTCTCCATCTGCTCCTGCGTACCGGATGATGCGATGCCAGCAGCGGCGAGGCCGGAGCCGGCGATCGCCAATGCGATGCCAGCACATCCCCAGTGCATTTCCTCGGCGTAGATCGGCGAAAACATGCCCTGTGGGTCTTCACCGAGCTTCATCATGAATTCGAGCGTCCCGATGCCCTCGGCGGCCGCTGCCTTCATGACGTCCCACGGCACTGACTGATCCTTGTCGTGCTTGAGCGCGACCGGGCGCATGTGTTCAACCGCGAACTTGTGGATGCGCTCCTTGAACTCGAGCTGCTCCGGGGTGTATCCAAATTCCACTTTCTTGACTCCTATCGAAGGGCGCGAACCAGCGGTGGTCCGTCACCTGATTGCCGCCCAGTGCTTGTCCCTGTTACAAGACTGTGCGGACTGCGTGCGCAGTCGCAGCGGCGGTTGTGAGAGGTTTGGGAGAGAGCTGTCAGTAACCAGACAGTCAGCGGAATTGTATCGGCGTGGTGTTCAATCACGGCTTTTTGCGCGGCGGTTAACGGTTGCCGAATGCGGGTCCAACCGGCCACCGGCACGGGTATCGTGCCGGATGCATGATTCGGATTCGACGAAATCGACTTGTCCGGCCGCTGCGCATGCTCGCGACGGCCAGTCTGCTTGCGATCGCCGCAATGACCGCAACCGGCTGCGAACTCGGTGACAACCAATCGCTCACCGGATTGACGTCCGGGGATTCGAGCGCCGACTTCGCCCGTGGCACCGGCTCGCCAGCGCTTGCAACCAAGAACACGGTGCGCATCCCCGGCGAGGATCCGGCCGCGAATGCGGCGGGAGCGGCGCTGACCGTCTTCCCGTCGAACAACGCGTTCACACGTCCGCAAGTGGTCACCATGGTTGGCGAAGACGACTGGCGCGGTTCGATCGCGCTCAGCGTGTTCTCGGCCCGTCCGGTCAACGCGGCGATGCTGCTCTCTTCGAACGATGACCTTCCCGACATCACCGAATCTGCCTTCAGCGCGCTCAATCCAACGGGACTGACGATTCCCGGGCAAACGCTCGAACCGACTGCGATCGTCGCCGGAGAGCTCAAGCTTCCCGAGCGCACTCCGCGACTCAACCTCGTCAACACCGACTACGAAAAACTGTCGCTCGCGGTCGACGGGCTCTGGACGACGCTGTCCGGCGGCAAGCCGTCGGCGGAAGTGATCGTGACGACCGCGGACCCCGCCTTCAAGCGCTACGCATTACCGGCCGGTCCGCTTGCTGCGAACACCGGTAGTCCGGTCTTCTTCGTCGAAAACGACGCGGTGCCGCTCTCGACACTTCGTGCAATCGAGAAGCACAAAAAGCCATCGATCTACGTCGTCGGGCCGCCGGCGGCGATCAGCGACGACCTGCTCAAACGGCAGCGTGCCAAAGCGCTCGTGCAGTTCGCCCCACGCCGCCGGTGCGCCCGGCACGGTGACCACCGACCAGCCGGTTGAGCCCATTGCCTCCTGTCCCTGC
>JBMYXO010000109.1:0-5694 GCA_049608465.1 Solirubrobacterales bacterium
TGTGCGATTGCGTTACGACGATGCCGATCGCGACGGCGCGATCGACGCGACCGACGGCTGCCCCGGCATCTTCAACCCGAACCAGACCGATCACGACGGTGATCGCCGCGGCGACGATTGCGACGGCGACATCGACGGCGACGGCATCGGAAACCCGGCGGACGCCTGCCCGTTCACGAAACCGTTCGACGACCGCAACAGTGACGGCTGCCAGGACCCGACCACCAGCTCCGTCAAGCCGAAGTCAAAGAAGAAGGTCAAGCGGTCGCGCGGATTGAAAATCAGCGGTCGGGCCTATGCCGATCGCCTGGGTGTCGCGCGCGTGCTTGTCGCGGTCGGTCGTCGTGATGCGCGCAAGTGCAGCTGGTACAGCACCAAGCGCAAGCGATTCCTTCGTGGTTCTTGCAAGCGACCGCGCTACTCGCGTGTAAGGGGTACAAGGCGGTGGCGTATGAAGGTCTCGGCCAAGGCGCTGCGTCCGGGCAGGTATCGCATCTACACGAAGGCAGTCCAGAAGCGTTCGCGTCTCGTCGAGAAGTCGAGTAGAGCGCGCTCGACGATTCGCGTCGTTAGGTGACCACGATCACGTAAACAAAACGTGATCGATATGTATACTCGCCGCAAACTTGCCGCCTAACTTGTCGCATTCCTGATGCGACGGGGCGGGGGAACCACTGTTTGGAATCGACAATCCAGTCGCGTTCCGGACCGGGGCGAATCGGCCATCGGGGCCGTTCCGAGATTGGATCGAGATTTTGAATCTGGATTTGATCGAAAATCGGAACATCTTCCACCGGCCGTAGCGCAGCTCTTTCAGCGCGAGTCCTTCAGCTAACCCCGCAGGCCTTTCAGGCAGAACTGCCGCACAGGCAGCACCGCCCGTTCGAAAGAGACGCAAGCCGTAGGTCCCAGAACTATCGCAATAGCCAGTTCATCGCAGTAGCCAGTTGCGAAGCACAGGTTTCTCGTAGTACCCAATTTCAGTGCCGACTCGGAACCGCACATCAATCGCAGCAACGCTCTGCACCGTCTTCACGGTGACGATGCTGCATGCGCTCGCGCCGACGGCACTTGCGGACACGGCGACGCCGAGAGGTGGCGCGGTCTTCAGCCAGCAGACGTTGAGTGCTCCGAAGGGTGCGTTCGTGGGCAGGTCGACCACACTCAATGGGCACGTCGAGTCCGGCGGTGGCCGCTACGCGATCAGCGCCAAGATCGGCAAAGCCGACTGGCTCCCGGTTACGCAGGTGATCGCCGACGGCGACGGCGACTTCTCTTTCAGCTGGAAGGCACGCAAGCAGGGGCGATACAACTTCCGCATCACGCCCGTGGGCAACGCCAGCGCTTCACAAGTCGAGGCAACGGGCCTCGTCCATGTCTACCGCAAGCAAAAGACCACTTGGTACGGTCCCGGCTTCTACGGGAAACGCACCGCCTGCGGCAAGAAGCTGACCAAGCGAACAATCGGCGTCGCTCACCGCAAACTCAAATGCGGCACGAAGGTCGAGTTTTTCCACGCTGGGAAGAAGATCGTCGTTCCGGTCATCGATCGCGGTCCGTTCGTTCGCGGCGTTCGCTGGGACCTGACGTTTGCAGCGATGAAACGTTTGGGTAGCTCAGAGACGATCGTGCCCGGTGTGCTCCCACTCCGTTAGTCTGTTGGCACGGGTGCGCGAACTCGCGCTACCTTTGGGTGTCCCCTTACCAGCGAGTAACATGCGACGGATTCGCAAATGCTCGCCCATTCAGGGGACTGTCCCTGTCGAGCCCACGTAACGAAATAGGTCAAACGAGATGCCAGTTGCCCAGAATGCCATTTCTTTCCTGATAATTGATGACCACCCCGTTCTGCGCCAAGGGATTGTCAGCGTTCTCGAGAGCGAGTTCGGCGGTTCAACGGTCGCCGAAGCCGGCGAATACGACGAAGCAGTCGAGATTGCTGCGGCGGACAAGCCCGAGGTCGTGATCGCAGATCCGAACCTCGGCGATGTCGACGCGACCACCGCGATCAACAAACTGCGTCGTGGAATCGGTGTGCCGATCGTCGTGTTCGCCGCGAACGGAAACATGCGCGTCCTCGCCCAGTCGCTCAAGGCCGGCGCGCGCGCGTGCGTACGCAAAGACTCGTCGGCAGCCGTTTTGGGCGAGGCGATCGAGGCTGCAAAGGCGGGCCATTTCTACATCGATCCGGCGCTTGCCGACGATGCAGACCTCGACAACGTCGACAGCGACCTCACTCTTACCGACCGTCAGCGTCAGATCCTGCAGATGTTCGCCGACGGTTTCCACACGGAAAAGGTCGCAACGACGCTCGGTCTGTCGACCGAGACGATTCGTACCCATACGAAACGAATCCTCGCCAAACTCAATGCCAACACACGCACACACGCGGTTGCGATCGCGGTGCGGGCGCAGATCCTGGACTGACGATTCGGGTCCAGCTCGTCGCAACGAGCCGAATTGGATTCAGTGGTTGTCGGCCGACCTCAGCCGTACCGCTCGCCGGTGATCTCGCGCAGTTTCGCTCGGTTGTGCGTAGCGAGGACACGTCGCACGGTGCCACTGCGTGACCGCATGATCAGAGATTCAGTTGTCGCCTTCTTGCGGGGATAGCGAACACCCTGGAGCATGTCGCCGTCTGTGACGCCCGTTGCGGCGAAGAATATGTCGTCGCCCTTCACCAACTCGTGCTCGGTCAGGATTTGGCTGAGGTCGTAGCCGTCATTGACCGCAGCCGATCGCTCTTCATCGGTACGCGGCCAGAGGCGCCCGACCATGCGGCCGCCCATGCAGTGAATTGCCGCCGCCGAAATCACGCCCTCCGGTGTACCACCGATTCCCCACAACAGGTCGACCGGTGAACGGTCGGAAACGGCCATCAATGCGCCGGACACGTCGCCGTCGGTGATGAAACGGATGCGGGCACCGGCCTCTCGGATCTGCTTCGCCATGTCCTGGTGACGATCGCGATCAAGCATGATCACAAGCACGTCGCTGACGGTCTTGCTCTTTCGTGCAGCAACCAGTTCGAGCGTCTCGCCGACCGGCCGATCGAGGTCGAGCAGATCGGCGATTTCGTCAGTGCCTGCCATTTTTTCCATGTATACGCACGGACCGGGATCAAACATCGTGCCGCGCTCGGACAGCGCGATCACGGAAAGTGCAGAAGGAAAGCCCTTGGCCGTCAAAGTCGTGCCTTCGAGCGGATCCACCGCGATGTCGACCTCCGGCTTGCTCCCGTCGCCAATGCGCTCGCCGTTGTAAAGCATCGGGGCTTCGTCCTTTTCGCCCTCGCCGATGACGACGGTCCCGTCCATCGGCACAGAGTCGAGAACGAAACGCATCGCGTCAACGGCCGCCTGGTCGGCAGCGATCTTGTCGCCGTGGCCGACCCAGCGGGCGGAAGCCAGGGCTGCAGCTTCGGTGACGCGAACGAGCTCGAGCGCAAGGTTGCGGTCGGGGTGTCCTTCGGCTGCGTGCAGATCACCGTTCATTTGCGGCGCCAACCCTAGCGCGTGCCTCGTTCGGGAAACTGCCTACCAACGCACCGTCTGCGATGGGTCCGTATCATTCGGCTATGTCTGACACGCTGGCCAGGAGCACGCGATGACCTGGATGCTCGTTGCGTTCGATGATGACACCTTGGCTGCGGTGCTCGACGACGCACGCGTGCGTTCGCTCGAGGACGAGGGCGAGTTTCTCCTGCTCACTCCGAGCACCGATCGCTGGGGCAACGAACGACCCGCTGGCGCGGAGTACCTACATTCGCTGGACGAACGCGTTGAACTGCTGCGCAATGAAGGCGTGCACGTTGAGCACGAGTGGGTTCCGGGGGAGGACCTCGAAGCGGAAGTCGTGGAGAGCGGCCGCGGCCATGCCGTTGATGGCGTTGTGATCGCGCACCACAACCCGGGAGCGGCGATCCCCGACCCCGAAGCGTTCGACGATGCGATTCGCGATCAATTGGGCGTTCCGCTCGACGTAATCTCTCTTGAGTGAAACTGTTACTGGTTCGCCACGGGGAAAGTGAGTGGAATGCGACCGGCCGCCTCCAGGGCCAGGCCGATCCCCCGCTTTCGGATCTGGGCAGGCATCAAGCCGCCCATATGGCAGCGCGTCTTGTCGACGAGCAGATCGATGCGGTCGTGGCATCTGATCTGCAGCGAGCGATGGACACCGCACGCGCGTTGGCCACAACGATTCAGCTGGACATCACACCACGCGTGGACCTGCGCGAAGTCGATCTGGGCAGCTGGACAGGTGTCTCTCGGGAGGAACTGGAGCGCGACAACCCCGGTGCCTGGCGCAGCTGGCGAATCGAGGGCATTGAAGGCTGGGAGGGCGGTGAACGGTATGAGCAGGCGATGGTTCGCGTCGGCGAAGCGATTGCCGGACTGGCGGGCCAGTGGCAGGGAAAGACAGTCGTCGCGGTCACGCACGGCGGTTGCATTCGGCTGGCGACGTGCCACCTGCTGGGCATGCCTGCCGCTCAACTCGGACGAATCATGTCGATCGGCAACGCCTCGATAACCGAGTTCCTCGTCGAACCCGATGGCACCGGACGAATCGTCCGGCTCAACGACGTGGCGCACTTGCTCGAGCAGACGACGGCCGACGATCTCGAGCCTGCACCGACGACCGAGTTCGACGCGTTGCCGTAACTCAGGTAGGTTGCGCTCGTGACTTCAAGATTGAGCCGGGCAGACGTCGTCGCGGCGCACCGAAGTAGTGGCCGTAGCTTCACTGCTGGCGGGATCGAAAGTTTCGTGCTCGAAAAGGGGTCCGGAGAACCGGTCGTGATGATGCATGGCGTACCCGCGTCGTCGTTTCTGTATCGCAAGGTGATCGATCAGGTGGCCGAGAACAACCTGCGCGGGATCGCCTTCGACCTTCCGGGGCTGGGTATGGCAGAGCGACCGCAGCAGTTCGATTACAGCTGGAGTGGTTTGGGAAACTTCGCCTGCGCTGCAGTTGACGAACTCGGACTCGACAGGTTTCACCTCGTCGTACACGACATCGGCGGGCCGGTCGGCTTCGAGATTGCCGCGCGGTTCCCGGAAAGAGTGAGCTCGATGACGATCCTCAATACGTTGATCGCCGTGGATGGGTTTGTCAAACCGTGGGTGATGCGTCCCTTCGGAATTCGCGGGCTGGGCGAAGCGTGGCTGGCCTCGATGAATGGCCTCACGTTTCTGCCACTGATGTACGCGATCGGTGTGAAGGATCGACGCGCGACGACCCGGGCGGAAGTCGCGGCCTACGTGGATCTGCTCAAGCGTGTCGATCGCGGCAAGGCGTTTCTGAAGATCATGCGCGGATTCGAAACGACCGCAGAAAAGCAACGGCTTTACGTGGAAACGCTGCAGGCGGCCAAATATCCGATTGAGATCGTTTGGGCGAAAGACGATCCGGCGCTCGGAGTGAAGACAAAGGGCGCTGCCGCGCGCGAGTTGCTGCCACAAGCCGGGTTCACGGCGATTCCCGGCAAGCATTTTTTTCAGGAGGACCAAGCGCCGGCGATCGCCGCACGCATTTCAGCCGCGGTGAGTCGCTCGCGAGCAGGCTGAATAGACTCGGACGCGATGGATTTGCGTGACACGCCTGGGGAGGCGAAACTTCGCAGTGAGATCCGCGGTTGGCTAGAAGCCAATTGGCGCGATGGGATGGACCAGAACGAGTGGTTCACGATCCTCG
>JBMYXO010000110.1:0-5527 GCA_049608465.1 Solirubrobacterales bacterium
GGGCGTATGTGGGGTCGCCTTTCATCCGCGCCACGCAAGTCAACAACACAAGGGACTTCCCGACTACGAGTTGGCGCGCGAAGTCGTCGAGGATCTGCCGGTTCCTGTGTTGATCAGTGGCGGGTTGATGTCGGAAGAGAAATCCCGGAGGGTGATGGACATCACTGGCGCCGAGGCGATCCTGCTCGCTCGCGGTTCACTAGGGAATCCATGGCTGTTCGAACGCGTGTTGGGCGAGCGAGAAGGTTTCCCGACAGTCGACGAAGTCCTTGCTGAGTGGACCTGGGTGGTGGATCGCGCCGGAGAGCACTACGAGGACGGTCGTGCCGCTCGCTACCTGCGCAAGTTTCATCCTTGGTACCTCGATCGCTTGAAGGAGATCGACGGTGATTGGTTCACCCGCGCGCGGTTGAACGAGATCAACATGGCGCTGCAGGACAGTGACTCACTCGACTCCACTCGCTCGGTGATCGCGGCGATCGAGCTGCCTGCAATCGCCTGACCCGCTGCTGACCGGCACGTGCCGGTCGATCTGTATACTGCGCCGCTTCAATGGCGAAAGAAACGATTGTCACCAAAGAGGGCTACGAGCAGCTGAAGACCGAGATCGAGGATCTCACCGGTCGCGGCCGCCGCGAAATTGCCGAGCGCATCAAAGAGGCGCGCGATTTCGGCGACATCAGCGAGAACGCCGAGTACGACGCCGCCAAGAACGAGCAGGCAATGCTCGAAGCACGCATCGCCACGCTTGAAGAAAAGATTCGCTCGGCGAGCGTTGTAGACGAGAAGCAGCTCGAGATCGACACCGTTCAAGTCGGAAACACCGTCCACTTGAAGGATCAGAAGACTTCGAAATCCGTCAAGTACAAGGTCGTCGGATCTTCAGAGGCCGATCCCGCAAATGGGAAACTGTCGAATGAGTCGCCGATCGGCAAGGCCTTGATGGGACACAAACGGAACGACATCGTCAAGGTGCCGGTGCCACGCGGTCCTCAGCGGCAGCTCAAGATCACCAAGATCGACCTTTGAGCGCGACCTACATCTAGGTCTCGCGATTCTTGGAACAGGCCGATCCGTTCGCCGATCCGCGCCGAAGCGACGTGCGGGCGATCGGTAGTCTCCCGACGCGACATGTCCGAGCAACCGGAAACACCGAACGAACACGAATTGATCGCCGAGCGCAAGGCGAAGCTTGCGCGCTTTCGCGAAGCCGGCATCGAGCCGTTTCCGCACGAGTTCGCAGGGGTCGTCCAGAGCGGCGCGGTTCGCGAGAATCACCAAGGACTGGAGCCGGGTACAGAGACCAACGTCACCTACCGCGTCGCCGGCCGCCTCTCGGGGCGCCGCGGTCACGGCAAGGCCGCCTTTCTGGACGTCGTCGACCGCAGCGGCAAGATGCAGGTACACGCGCGCGCCGATCTACTGGGCGAGGAGTCGTTCGAACAGCTCGTTTCTCTCGACTTGGGCGACCTCGTCGGAATCGACGGTGATGCGTTTGTGACAAAGCGCGGCGAGCTCTCGCTGGCAGCAACCGGCTGGACGTTGTTGGCCAAGTCGCTGCGTCCGCCGCCGGACAAGCACCACGGTCTTGCCGACGTCGAGACGCGCTACCGCCACCGCGAGTTGGACCTGATTGCCAATGAAGAGGCGCGCGACCTGTTCATACTGCGATCGAAGGTGATAGCGCTCGTCCGCCGTTGGCTCGACGACCGTGGCTTCATCGAGGTTGAAACGCCCGTGCTGCAGCCGATCTATGGTGGCGCTTTGGCACGACCCTTCACCACGCATCACAACGCACTCGACCGCGAGTTCTACCTGCGTATCGCCACGGAGCTATACCTGAAGCGGTTGATCGTCGGCGGGCTTGAAAAGGTCTACGAGCTGGGCAAGGACTTTCGTAACGAGGGAATCAGCCACAAGCACAACCCCGAATTCACGATGATCGAGTGGTACGAGGCCTATGCGGACTACAACAAGGTGATGGACGATGTCGAGAGTCTCGTCTCGTGGCTGGCCAATGAGGTCGGCTACGACGGGGATCTGAATTTTGCTGCGCCGTGGCCGCGCATTCCGCTGAGCGACGCGATCAAGGAGCAGACAGGGCTGGACATCCTTGAGCTGCGAGCGCGCGAGGAACTGGCCGCTGCGATGGTGGAGAAGGGCTTTCACCACGAACCGCCAACCGATTCGTGGCCGCAATTGGTCGACGAGTTGCTTTCAAAGCATGTCGAACCGAAGCTCAAGCACCCAACCTTCATCACGGATTACCCGGTCGAACTCTCGCCCTTTGCCAAGGGGCACCGCAGCAAACCGGGCTTGGTCGAGCGCTTCGAGGTGTTTGCCGAAGGGATGGAGTTCGGCAACGCCTTCTCCGAACTCAACGACCCGGAGGTCCAGCGCGAACGCTTCGAGGAGCAGGCGCGCTTCGCCGCCGAAGGGGACGAAGAGACCCAACCGTTCGACGAGGCGTTCCTGCAGGCCCTGGAACACGGAATGCCGCCGACCGGAGGCTTGGGAATCGGCATCGACCGCTTGGTGATGCTGCTCTCCGGCCGGCATGGCATTCGCGAAGTGGTGCTGTTCCCCGCGATGCGGGACTGAGATCGTCGACAGCTCTGGCTGCTTCGGCTGACGGAGCCAGCCAGCAAACGTCTCAGTTGAACAGCTCGGCCAACTTGTCGATCATCATGCGCCAACCGTCGCGGTGGCCTCCCTCGACGGTGAGATTGCTGTGGGTCAGGCGCAGCAGAGTGCCGTCATCATGTGGCATCAGCTCCACCTCGACGTTGCTGCTGCCGGGAAGGTTGCCCATCGCGCTGTCCTTCCACCCCCAAGTGAATGCGACGAACTCGTACGGACGAAGCTCGGTGAACTCCCCGCGCATGAAGTACGGCCCGTCGGTATCGCCCGGGGGCCCGGAGTGGGTTTGGTGGTTGATGCCTCCGGGTCGCGGATCGGTCTCGGCGTCGATCGCCAACCACTTGACGAGCTTGTCTGCCTCGACGAGGTACGGATAGATCTGTTCAGGCGTCGCGTCGATCACGCGTTCGATCACGATCGGCTCGACCGATTGAACGGTGTCAGTCATTGGGAGTCCTCCTCTTTCATGGATTCTTGCCTTGTGTCGCGTTCAACGACCGTCTGCAGCAGATCAAGTCGGGCATCCCAGAACATCGAAATGAACTCGCGGACCTCGGCGAGGCCTTCCGGACGCGCGCTGTAGAGGCGACTTGTGCCCTGGCGGCGTTCGCTGACGAGGCCGGCCTCACGCAGTACGCCGAGATGCTGGGATATCGCCGGGCGCGAAACATCCGGGAACCGCGACGCGATTTCGCCAGCGGGCAACTCATGGTCGCGAACGACCTCGAGTATCTGCCTGCGACGCGGTTCCGCGATGGCCTGAAGAGCTGCTTGCATGGATCATATGTTAGCAACTACTAACGTAAGTGCATCACAACATACGTGCCAAGGGGGGTAAACACTTTCGGTTCAAACCCTTAAACAGGTATGGGGTCTGAATTTCTCTACGAGGATGAGTATCGCGACGTTTTGCGCTTGCGACCTCATGAGTTGGTGCACGCCGGACCGGGAATGTTCCACATCACCGCCCATGCGATGGACGATTTGCATTGCTTCGGCGATCGTGCCGACAAGTTGGAGTTCCTCGATCGCTTCGTCCGGATCCTCTCACCGGAGCCGATCCGCGACCCGCTCAGGCGAGCGCCGTATCCGCATCTGCGTCCCGAGGCATCACTCGTCGCACACTGCCTGCTCGACAATCACTACCACTTGTTGATTCGCCAATTCAGTATCGGCGGATGCCAGCGGGTGATGCGGTCTGTACTGACTTCGTACGGTCACTACTTCAATCGCAAGTACGGTCGTCGATTCGTGCCGATTTATCGCGAGCCGTACACGGCTACTCAGATCTCAAGCAGCGTTCACGGCGCACGCGCATTGGCTTATGTGACGCTGAACCACGAAATCGAGCGCGAACGATATGAGTTCAACAGCCATGATTTCTACGTCGGGCATAAGAAGGCGGATTGGATCGACACACGTTCAGGTCTGTGGTTTTTCGGCGGCGACGCGGCGGAGTATCAGCGCTATTTGGCGGGTGAGGGCACACGGGCACTGGAGCGAAAGATCGCCCGTCGCGCGAGGGCGACAGGCGTGCGAGTTCGACGCATTCCCCGCGGCCCCGCGACACACATCAGTCGCTGAGGCGGCTACCCCGAAGCGTTGATCCCCTTGACAAAGCCATTCCCCGCCACAAAGTCGGCACTTTGTAGCGCCACAAAGACGGGACTTTGTGGCGGGGAATGGCTTTCTGGAGGCCTCGGACGTGGTTGCAGCATTGCGGACTTCGCCGCCCATCGCGGTGTTAGTGTTCCGGGCTGAACCGGCAAGCTGGATTTCGGTCAAGTTAAGACCTTCAGGTGTGTCTGAAGGTCGCCCCAGAATCGACCGATACATATCGCTAATGAGCCGTCGCGAGAGGTCCGGCGCGAGACTCGGCAATGGCAGTGATTAGGAGCAAACATGTTTGAACGGTTCACCGAGCGCGCCCGCCAAGTAGTCGTATTGGCCCAAGAAGAGGCGCGGACCCTAAAGCACAACTACATCGGCACCGAGCACATCCTGCTCGGACTGCTGCGCGAAGAGGAGGGTTTGGCCGCCCGCGTCCTCGAATCGCTCGACATCACAGTCGAGCGAGTTCGCGCCCAGGTTGTACGCATCGTCGGCTCGGGCGAAGAAGTCACCTCCGGCCAGATTCCCTTCACACCCCGTGCCAAGAAGGTTCTCGAACTCGCACTTCGCGAAGCCCTGAGCCTTGGCCACAACTACATCGGCACCGAGCACATCCTGCTCGGTCTCGTGCGTGAGAACGAGGGCGTTGCCGCTCGCATCCTGCTGGACTTCGACGCCGACAGCGAGAAGATCCGCAACGAAGTCGTCCGCATGCTCTCCGGTCCGGGTGGCCGCCGCAGCGGCTCCAGTGGAAGCTCTGGATCCGGTTCTGGTTCTGGTGCTGCCGGTACCGGCGAGGGGAAAAAGAACTCCAAGTTGCTCGACCAGTTCGGTCGCAACCTCACCAAGCTGGCGATCGACGGCAAGCTCGACCCAGTCGTGGGCCGCGAAATGGAGATCGAGCGCCTGATGCAGATCCTCAGCCGCCGCACGAAGAACAACCCGGTGCTCGTAGGTGAACCCGGCGTTGGGAAGACGGCCGTGATCGAAGGCCTCGCAACAAAGATCTCCAACGGCGAGGTCCACGAACTCCTGCGCGACAAGCAGATCTACACGCTCGACCTGGCTGCGTTGGTAGCGGGCAGCAAGTACCGCGGTGAGTTCGAGGAACGCCTCAAGAAAGTGATGAAGGAGATAATCCAGCGCGGCGACATCATTCTCTTCATAGATGAATTGCACAACTTGGTCGGCGCGGGTGCCGCGGAGGGCGCTATCGACGCTGCCAGCATCCTGAAGCCCGCCCTGGCAAGGGGTGAGTTGCAGACGATCGGCGCCA
>JBMYXO010000111.1:0-5451 GCA_049608465.1 Solirubrobacterales bacterium
GGCGACCCGACACAGGCCCTGCGAGGGCCTTTTTTGTGTCTCAAATAGAGGTTTTTGCTCAGTTTGAGACATGTGTCCGATAGCGACACGGCCCACGTTCCAAGTTCGCAATCTGCCAGCAATGGAAGCGGCGCGAACACAAACTTCAGATGCCAATCGCTCACACGAGCCACCCCCACCAACTCACAGGACTGCCCAAAAGCTGCCATGCCACGCAAAGTTTCCCTAGAAAAGACCCGAAACATCGGGATCATGGCTCACATCGACGCCGGTAAAACGACGACGACCGAGCGCATCCTCTACTACACGGGCCGCACCCACAAAATCGGTGAGGTTCACGAGGGCGCGGCGACGATGGACTGGATGGAGCAGGAGCAGGAGCGCGGCATCACGATCACCTCCGCTGCGACCACGGCATTCTGGGCCGACCACCGCATCAACATCATTGACACGCCGGGCCACGTCGACTTCACGGTCGAGGTCGAGCGCTCGTTGCGTGTACTCGACGGTGCCGTAGCCGTGTTCGACTCCGTCGCAGGCGTCGAGCCGCAGTCCGAAACGGTCTGGCGTCAAGCCGACACCTACAAGGTGCCGCGTATCGCCTACGTGAACAAGATGGACCGCACCGGCGCCGGTTTCGACATGAGCGTCAACACGATGATCGAGCGCCTCGGCGCGAACGCGATCCCGATTCAGCTGCCGATCGGTTCCGAAGCTGACTTTCTCGGCATCATCGACCTCGTCACCGAGAAGGCCACGATCTACAAGGACGATCTCGGCAAGGAAATCGAAATCACCGATATCCCCGACGACCTCGCCGACGCAGCCCACGAGGCGCGCACGCACCTAATCGAGGCGATCGCCGAATACGACGACGACCTGATGGAGAAGTACCTCGCCGACGAGCCGATCGAAGAAGCCCGAATCAAGGCCGCGATCCGCAAGGCAACTCTTGACATGACGATGACCCCGGTCCTCTGCGGATCGAGTTTCAAGAACAAGGGCGTCCAGCCGCTGCTCGACGCGGTCATTGACTATCTGCCCTCGCCGCTTGAGGTCCCGCCGATCACCGGCCACCACCCCAAGACCGACGCCGAGGAAGCCCGCGATGCATCCGACGACGCGCCGTTCGCGGCTCTCGCATTCAAGATCGCCACTGACCCGTTCGTCGGAAAGCTCGTTTTCTTCCGCGTCTACTCGGGAACACTTACGGCGGGAAGCAAGATTCTCAACGCAACCACGGGCAAGACCGAGCGTCTTGGTCGCATCCTGATGATGCACGCCAACGACCGTGAAGACGTCGAAGAGGTTTACGCAGGCGACATCGCTGCAGCCGTCGGCGCCAAGGACGCCACCACCGGCGACACCTTTTGCGACCCGAACAATCCGGTGATTCTCGAAAAGATGGACTTCCCGGAGCCGGTCATTCACGTGGCGATCGAGCCGAAGACCAAGTCCGACCAGGAGAAGATGGGCACTGCCCTTCAGGCACTTGGTCAGGAAGACCCGACTTTCCGCATCCGTACCGACGAGGAGACGGGCCAGACGATCATCGGTGGCATGGGTGAGCTTCACCTCGAAGTCCTCGTCGACCGCATGATGCGCGAGTTCAACGTCGAAGCGACCGTCGGCAAGCCGCAGGTCGCTTACCGCGAAACGATCCGCCAAGAAGCCTTGAAGGTCAAGGCCAAATTCGTCCGCCAATCCGGTGGTCGCGGTCAGTACGGAGATGTCACGATCAACATGTACCCGAACCCGGGCGAAGGCTACGAGTTCGACGACAAGATCAAGGGTGGCGTGATCCCCGGTGAGTACATCCCGTCGGTCAACGCCGGGATTCAGGAGGCTCTCGAGAACGGCATCAAGGCCGGATACGCGATGGTTGACGTCAAAGTCGAGTTGATCGACGGCTCGTACCACGACGTGGACTCCTCGGAGATGGCCTTCAAGATCGCCGGCTCGCAGGCAGCCCAGGAGGCCGCCAAGCGCGCCAAGCCGGTTCTGCTTGAGCCGGTCATGAAGGTTGAAGTCGTCACCCCGGAAGACTTCCTTGGTGACGTGATCGGCGACCTTTCGCGTCGTCGCGGCAAGGTTGCAGGTCAGGAGCCGCGCGGAAACGCGATGGCCGTCGACGCAACGGTGCCGCTCTCAGAGATGTTCGGATACGCGACCGACGTTCGGTCCGCGACGCAGGGACGTGCCAGCTACACGATGCAGTTCGAACGCTACGAAGAGGTTCCGAACAACATCGCTTCCGAGATCGTCGAGCAGCGCACCGGGCAACCGGTCACTGCGTAGCAGTTGATTGAGCCAGTCCGAATAAACCGTACGCAAACGATTTCAGCAACTTAAACACAGAAACAAACAAGGCAAAGAGGAGAGGATTAAAAGTGGCGAAGGAAACATTTGAACGCGATAAGCCGCACGTCAACGTAGGAACGATTGGTCATGTCGACCATGGAAAGACCACGCTGACGGCCGCAATCACCACTGTTCTGTCAGAGGCACAGGGTGGCGAAGCAAAGTCATTCGCAGAGATCGACAATGCTCCGGAGGAGAAGGAGCGTGGTATCACGATCGCCACTTCTCACGTCGAATACCAGACCGACTCGCGCCACTACGCGCACGTCGACTGCCCAGGCCACGCCGACTACGTGAAGAACATGATCACGGGTGCGGCGCAGATGGACGGCGCAATCCTCGTCGTCTCAGCTGCCGATGGCCCGATGCCGCAGACGCGTGAGCACATCCTGCTCGCCCGTCAGGTCGGCGTTCCGTACATCGTCGTGTTCCTCAACAAGGTCGACATGGTCGACGACGAGGAGCTGCTCGAGTTGGTCGAGGAAGAAGTCCGCGACCTGCTCAAGGAGTACGACTTCCCGGGCGACGACATCACGTTCATCAAGGGTTCGGCCCTGAAGGCGCTCGAAGGTGACGCAGACTCCAAGCAGGCGATTCTCGACCTCGCTGCCGCTTTGGACGCCGACATCCCCGAGCCGAAGCGTGAGCTCGACAAGCCGTTCCTGATGCCGGTCGAGGACGTTTTCTCGATCACCGGCCGCGGAACCGTGGCCACCGGCCGCATCGAGCAGGGCGTTGTCAACACCGCCGACGAAGTAGAGATCGTCGGAATCGCCGAGAAAACCGACAAGACGGTCATCACCGGTGTGGAGATGTTCCGCAAGATTCTCGACCGCGGCGAGGCCGGCGACAACGTCGGATGCCTGCTGCGTGGTACCAAGCGTGAAGAGATCCAGCGCGGCCAGGTTCTGGCCAAGCCGGGTTCGATCACCCCGCACACCAAGTTCAAGGCGCAGGTCTACTGCCTGAAGAAGGAGGAGGGTGGTCGTCACACCCCGTTCTTCACCGGCTACCGCCCGCAGTTCTACTTCCGCACGACAGACGTCACCGGCGTCGCCAACCTTCCGGATGGCGTCGAGATGGTCATGCCGGGCGACGACGTCGAGATGGACATCGAGCTGATTCAGCCGATCGCCATGGACGAGCAGCTGCGGTTCGCAATCCGCGAGGGAGGCCGTACCGTCGGCTCCGGAGTGGTGACAGCGATCGTCGAGTAGAGGCATTCGGAAAATCCCCGGGGCACTCTGCCCCGGGGGATTCCATCTCTTAGAAAGTTTCAATGGCAGCAATTACACAAAACAAGATTCGAATTCGCCTCAAGGCGTATGACCACGAGGCAATCGAGGCTGCGGCAAAAGAGATCGTGCAGACCGCCGAGCGGACTGGCGCGACCATCTCTGGGCCGGTGCCGCTGCCGACCGAGAAGAACGTCTACTGCGTGATTCGCGGTCCCTTCAAGGACAAGGATTCACGCGAGCATTTTGAGATCCGTACGCACAAGCGGCTGATCGACATCCATCACCCCAGCCCGAAGACCGTCGATTCGCTCCAGCGTCTCGACCACCTGCCGGGCGGCGTCGACATCGAAATTCGGATCTAGGAACAGGGATTCAAAGCAATGGCAGGATTGATCGGAAAAAAGATCGGAATGACCCAGGTCTTTCAGGAGGACGGAGTCGTCGAACGCGTCACCGTGATCCAGGCTGGCCCCTGTCACGTCACTGGTCTGAAGAAGTCCGATCGCGACGGCTACGACGCGGTGCAGCTCTCGTTCGACGAGGTCGACGAGAAGCGCCTGAGCAAGCCCAAGGCCGGACACTTCAAGAAGACCGGAACACCGACCGCGCGCAAGCTGGTTGAGTTCCGCGGCACACCGGAGGAGTTCGCGCCGCAGGCCGTCGAGGGTGAAGAGGCCCCGGAGTTCGACGGAGAGCTGAAAATCGGCGACACCCTGACGGTCAACCAATTCGCCAAGGGGCAGACGGTGAAGGTCGCCGGCGTCTCCAAGGGCAAGGGCTTTGCCGGAACGGTGAAGCGCCACAACTTTTCTCGTGGACCGGTCAGTCACGGTTCTCACAACACCCGCGCTCCCGGTTCGATCGGCCAGAGCGCCGACCCGGCCCGCGTGTTCAAGGGAATCCGCGGTCCCGGCCAGATGGGAAATGAGCGCATCACGCAGCTCGGACTCGAGGTCGTCGACGTGTTGGCGGAAGAAAACGTGATCCTCGTGCGCGGCTCGGTACCGGGCCCGAAGGGTGGATACGTCGAGGTGCGCAATGGCTGACAAAAAACTTGAAGCTCCATATCTGGGCAAGACCGGCAAGGTTGCCCTGGACGCCGATGTGTTCGGCGAGCCATTCAACGGTTCGCTGGTGCATGAAGTCGTCCGCGCCGAGCGCAACGCGCTGCGCAGCGGAAACGCCTCGACCAAGGGTCGAGGTGAGATCGCAATGACCGGAGCCAAGGCGTGGCGCCAAAAAGGCACCGGCCGCGCCCGTATCGGCGCGCATTCTGCCGGCCACCGTCGCGGTGGTGGAGTCACGTTCGGCCCGACGCCGCGTAGCTACACGTTCAAGGTCAACCGCAAGGTTCGTCGCAAGGCCTTCCGTGCGGCGCTCAGTCTGCATGCCGGTCGCGGCACGCTCGCGATCGTCCCGAAGGACGGGTTCAGCGAACCGAGCACCGGTGACGCATTCGACAACTTGTCCGATTGGAACGAAAAGGGCTCTGTCGTAGTCATCACCGCGGGTGAGCAAGACGTCAACACAGCCAAGTCATTCCGCAACATCGGCCGCGTCCGCGCCGTACTGCCCCCCAGCGCAGTCGGCGTCTACGAACTAACCGCCGCCCAGAACGTCGTCATCAGCGAAGAAGCGCTCGATGCAATTCAAGCCCTCTCCGCAACTGAGCTAAATCGCGAATCGAAAAAGCCGATCGTTTCTGCCGCCGCAGGCAAGAGAGCAAAGGACAAACCAACTGCAATCGCTCCACCTAGATGGAGTCGGGCTAGAATACCAAAAAGGTAATTTCAGTATAGGGGGAGGCTTCTTGAGAAGCGAGCATAATGGCGTGACGGAATACGATGGCATG
>JBMYXO010000112.1:0-4977 GCA_049608465.1 Solirubrobacterales bacterium
CTGTCGGAGCCGTGGCGCTGGTGGCTGGCCCGCCAAGAATCGATGTGACCGGCCGGCGTCGCGTCGTCGCGCGCGGGCGGCACCGGATTCGCGAATCCGGCAGGCGGAACCCACGGTTGAGTCCCACTGGTGTCCTGGTAGTAGTCGTAGTCGTCGCTCACGCCTTGATTATCGCCTGCCGCCGGTCGGCGCATCTAGTCTGCTCGCAGATGGCTGCTCCGATATCACGCAAGAACCTGCCACCGCTCGCCGAACTCACGGTGATCTGCGGCGGTGAAGGCACGCGCGGCAGCGACGAGCCGCGCGACCTGCGTCGACTGTATGCGCGCGGAGTACGCAAACTTTCGATTCGGATCACGCGGTTACTGCTTCCTACTGGAATCAGCGCCAACCAAACGACGATTCTGGGAATCCTGATCGGTCTCGTCGGAGCGGGATTGCTTGCGGTCGACGAATTCTGGGCGCAGATCGCGGCGCTCTTGCTGCTTCAGCTTTCCTTCGTTCTTGACTTCTGCGATGGCGAGATCGCCCGTTTCGAGCGCAAGGTCGAGGACCGCAGCAGTGGGGCCGGCGGTGCGTATCTCGACTGGGTCGGGCACTACTACATCCCGGCGTTGATGGCCGGCGCGCTCGGCTGGGCGGTTTTTCGCGGCACCGGCGACTGGTGGTGGCTTGCTGTGGCACTGATCGTGATCCTCTCCCTGGTGCGTGTTCCCTACAGCGCGCGTGACCACATCATGTGGGGCGTGTACCGCGACAAACCCGAGCTTCGTAACAACGAAGCAATGGTTCGCGCGGCGCTTGCGCGGATGGGCGGCGATCCGAACGCCGTCAACCCACAGGCGAGCGGCGCGGAGGCGATGGCCGGCGTCAGCGGGCGCGGCCTGCTCTGGAGGCGATACACGAACTTCGGGCAGTTGATCGTTTTCCCCGGGTTCATCAATCTCGTGGCGGTGGCAGTGATCATCGATTTGTTGCTGTCGTGGGGCGACTCGACGGTTGAAAGCGTGGTCGCCCGCGCCACCCTGCTCGGGCTACTCGGGGCCGTGCACCTCTTGCACCAGATCCGGGCGATCGCCCAGGGATTTCGAATCACGCGCGCGCTTGAGTAGTTCGCGTGCGTTGCGAAGTTGCGTCAACTCGGCCCGACTGAAGAAGCCCGAAAGCAGCAGCAACAGCGGATACAACAGCCACCAAACCGACCGCAGCGCCAGGCCTTCGAGGCCGTCGGTCGGCAGCAGGTGTTCGCCCGCGTAGGAGACGACGAACGCAGTGCTGACAATCTGCGCGACGCGTCGCCATTCAATCACCAGTCCCAGCGTCTGGCGCGCCCGGATGTACATCAACGCGAGCAGCACGATGTATGCGCCGATCAGCGCCAGGGCCGCGCCGACGATGCCCTGCGACGGAATCAGCAGCAGGCCGAGAGCAACGTTCGCGACCAGACCGGCCGCTGCGACCGGAAACAGTGATCCGGTCTTGCCCATCCTCGCAACCGCCGAGACGAGCACGAGGTAGGCACCGTAAAGCACTACCCCGGTCGCAACCAACGGGACTGCTCGGTAGGCATCGAAGAACTCGTCGGAAACAAGCAGGCGAGCAAGCCAGCGTGAGATCAGCGCGAGCACGGTGACAACTCCGCCAGTCACGAGCAGGTAGTAGGTCAGCACACGTCCGTAGACGATGCGCGCCTCGGCGTCGGCCTTTATCGAATATGCCAGCGGCGGCCAGGCGAGCTGAAACGCGCGTACGAACATCGTCACGCCCTGGGCAAACTTGTAGGCGATCGAGTAGAGACCTGCGGCGGCCAGGCCCGCCGATCGAGAAGCCGGGATGTTGATCAGCAGCAGTCTGTCGACCCAGTTGAGTGCGTACAGCGAGATCTCGCCGGGCACGGTCGGCAGACCGAATCGCAGCATCGGCGCGCGCAGCGGCAGACCAGGCTTGGCGATCCTTCCTGCGCGGATGTGAACGAGCGCGAGGCCGGTCACTGTGATCGCGGTACCTACCGCGTTTCCGAGAAGTAGCCCAATTGCTCCCATGTCGCGCGCGACGACGAGATAGATCGTCAGCGGAACCGTGATCAGAACGTTCATCACGGTGGCGGCGGCGTATGCACCGGCGCGCTCCTCGACCCGATAAAGCGCGAGCAGAAGTTCGTAGAAGGTCGCGAACCAGAACCAACCAATCGCGATGTACACGAGCGTGATGGCGTCCTCCGAGTCGCGCAGCAGCAGCTGAGCCAACGGCTCGGCCGCCGCCAAGCAGATCGCCACGCCAACCGTGGTCGTAATCGTCAGTCCCCAAAAACCTGTGCGCACGACGTCGCGCGGGTCGTACTCGTCGTTCAGAAAGTAAAACCGCAGGACGGCCTCGATCGCTCCGAGGCGGAAGAAGATCGAAAGCACGATCACCGTCGTGGCGAGGATTTCGACTTGACCGAACTCTTCCGGCGAGACGTAGCGGGTGTAGATCGGCAGCGTGAAAACCGCGATCAACTTCGCCAGCACGCTCGACGTCGTGTACGCGGCGCCGGTGCGGGTGAGTCGACGCAGATAATCGATCACGCCGGTGACTCCACCACGTCCGGAATCGAATCGACCAACTCGGAGTGGTCATCGTCGGTCAAGCCGCCGTTGACACGGGGGATCAGCGCCAGCGAGATCGCCGCGCCGAGCATCGTCCACATCAACGGGTCCTCGAGCAATGCCGCGTAGGCCAATGAATGCACGAAGATTGCCACGAACGCTGCGGCCACCGCGACTCTCGCCACCACACCCGGACGTTCGTCGTCCGGGCCGACCCGTCTGAACACCGCCGCAAAAGCGGCATAGAACATCGCCAAGAACGCGATCAACCCGACGATGCCCTGTTCTGCAGCGACCGTCAGCGGCGCGGTATGCGACTTCGTGGTCGTCGGTCGCCCGAACGCTGACTCGCCCGCCAGTCGCCGGTTCGCGAACTGATCGGCGAACGAGCCGGACCCGTGGCCGACGATCGGCTTGTCGCGCCACAATTCGAGCCCGCCGGTGACCAGATCGAAACGCCCGCTGGTCGAGGTTTCTGCGCCGCGTTCCGAGGTGATGTCGATGCCCGAAACCGACGGGAATGCTACGACGAAGACCGCGCCGGCGATCAGCGCCACTGTGGTTGCCACGAGTATCGGTTTGGCTCGCCAGCGCATGCACGCGAGTGCGATCAGCCCGGCCAGCAGCGCCGCGAAGCTCGACTGTGAAAGCGACAGAACGAGCCCGGCCCACAGCAGTGCCAGCACCAACGCACATAACAGCACTCGCGCGGTACGCCGCGTGAACAGCATTACTGCGGCGACCACGAGCATCACGACCGCGACGAAACGACCGAAGATGTTTGGGTCGAAGAACAGCGACTGAACTCGGAAGTAGGGGTCGAAATCGTTGGGACGGATGCCACCGGGCCGGACGAGGTACTCGCCGCGAGCGAACTCGATGAAGCCGACGAACACCAGAAGCAGAGCCACTCCTACGAGCGTCACCAGACACGTTCGCAGCAACCACGCGTTCCACTTGACGTCGGCGGCAAGTGAGTAGAGCAGCACGAACGGGGCGTAGAAAAAACAGAGATTCTGTGTTGCGACCGTGATGTCGCTTGAGTAGGCGCTCTGCAGTGCATAGAGAACGATGAACGCCGCAATCGCAACGTCGAGCAGTTTGGCCGGGCGTGGATGCTCGTCCCCGGCACCGCTCCAGTCGCGCCAGGCGCGGGCGAGCACCGCTGCGGCAATCGCCATGTACAACGGCAACAGCAGCTTGACCGACTCGCCGCCAATCGGGATCGGTACGCGGAAGGCGACTGTCGCGAGTGCGACCGGCAGCACAAGCCCCGGCCAGCGCGTGAAAACTGCCGCAACGCATGCGATCGCAGCCAACCCGAGCAATGCGCCGGCAGCCAAAAGCGCCGGTGAAAGATGCGGCAAGCTGGATTCGTTGTCACCGATCACCGAACCGGCGAGAACCGCCGGCGCGAGCACAAGTACAGCCAGTGACCCAATCGATCGCAAACGCGCACTCCCACCGAGCAGCGAGAGCGATGCCGCAGCGGCGACGACCAGCAGGCCGAGTGTTTCGACGGCGTGCGCGACCGCCAGCGGCGCGATCATTCTGCCAACTCCGCGAGAATCGCGCGCGTCGTGTAGGCAACGTTGACGTCGCCGCTGCCGCGCAGTTCCGCCTGCCAGCCGGGCACACCGACGCGAATCACCAAACCTTTGCCCAGTCGGTAGGCGACGACCGCGGGTTTGCCCTCCTCACGTCCGGCGGCGGTCAGCACTTCTGCGGCGCGCGGACGACTCTCTGACTGTTCGAAGTCGGTGAACTGCCCAGTCAAGCCCTGAAACAACCCCAACTCGTCGGCGAACGAAACCAGAGGCGCCGGAGCGACGACGCTCGTCCGGGTTGCCTCGCCGAAGATGTCGCGTTGCCTGACATCCGATGGCCCGGAGATCACGTCGCCGGATATTCGAACGGTGCGCCGAAACGCCTCGGGCGCGAAGAACGCGACGCGGCCTCCGTCCGCCACGAACTGGCGCAAGGCCGATCCGAGCTGCGGCGTGATCCAGCGTTCGTCACCAGCGAAAAGCACTGCTTTTCGCCCCTTCAGCGCGGCGGCCGCATCGCCGGTTCCGAGCGCGAAATCTGTCGTCGCCTCAACTTCAGGAGCGTTCGAATCGTTGGCGAGGAAGTCGGCGAACGCCCCCTCGGCCAAGCGCCAGCGCGGCGGGCCCAGCGCCGACGCGAGCTTGCGGTCGATCGGCACTCGGAGCTGCTGTCCCGGGGGCAGGGACTGGAAGGGGTCGCCGAAGCCGTCGCCGTCCACGTCGACCGGATTGGTCGCCTGCCAGGAAATTGCCGGATATGCGATCAGGATGTCGCGAGCACGATCACTTCTGAGCACGACTGGCGTCCGCGCAACGCCGGCATCGCCCGGTACCGGGCGCAG
>JBMYXO010000113.1:0-4715 GCA_049608465.1 Solirubrobacterales bacterium
GCGCCGCGAACCTGCGTCGGGACTTGAGTCGGACCACGTCCGGCGACGACGAGTGACCACGCAGGGTCCCGTCCCCCTGCCGCAGCCGGTGCGGGTCGTCGGCGTGGGGCTGATCGGTGGCTCGATCGGATTGGCCGCCCATAGCCGTGTTCCCGACATCGGCGAAATCGTAGGTTTCGACCCGGCGCCGGGCGTTGCGGAGGCCGCAGTCCAGCTTGGCGCGATCGACCGCGCCGCCGCGACGATCGAAGAGGCCGCGCAGGGCGCCGAGATCATCGTGCTCGCCAGCCCGGTGGCCACCCTCGTCGGAAACGCCAAGGCTGCGCTTGACGCGGCAGGACCGGAGGCGGTCGTCACCGACGTCGGCTCGACAAAGCGGGAGATCGTTGCCGCGATTGACGACCCGCGATTCATCGGCGGCCATCCGATTGCCGGAGCCGAAACGGCCGGCGTCGAACATGCCCGCGAGGATCTGTTCGAGGACTCCACGTGGTTCGTGACACCGACTCCAAACACCACGGGCACCGGGCTTGAACGTCTGATGCGGTTCACCAACGCGTTGGGCGCGCAGCCGCACGCCGTCGACGCGGCAGACCACGACCGGCTGCTCGCCGACATCAGCCACCTGCCGCACGTGCTCGCCAACGCGCTCGTCACGCAGGCCGCGGGCACGATAAAAGCCGAAGACGGTCGCGTGACGGTCGTCGGTCCGAGCTTTCGCGACGCCACTCGCGTCGCGGGGGCCAACAGTTCGATTTGGCGTGATATCTACCTCTCCAATCACGACGCGCTCGTGCCGGCAATCGATTCCGTGATCAACAGTCTCGCCGAATTCCGTGATGCTTTGAAGGAGGGGGACGGCGATCGCATCGTTGAGTTGAACGAACGCGCCAAAACCGACCGCCAATCGCTGCTCGAGCAAGACCTCGTGGGCGGCGAGGTCTACGAACTACGCGTCTCGGTACCCAACCAACCGGGCGTACTGGCCAACATCACGCTTGCGCTTGGCAAGGCCGGCGTGAACATCGTCGACATGGCGCTTTATCCCGCAGCAGATATGCGCTCCGGAGCGATCAGTCTGTGGGTACCCGGCGAAGAAGCCGCCGCCAAAACCGAGGCGTTGATCGCCGATCTCGGGTTCCCGGTGGCCCGGGCGTAGGCACCCTCGACGCGCGTGGAGATAATGACCGCCTGATGCCAACTTTTTTCGCCCCATCCGGCCCGCTCAAGGGGTCGGTCCAGCCGCCTGCAGACAAGTCGATCTCGCATCGTGCCGCGCTGATCGCCGCGATGTGCGACTCACCGGTGAAGATTCGCAACTACCTCGACTCCGGCGACACCAACTCGACGCTCTTCGCCGTGCAGGCGGTTGGCGCGGGAGTTGAGCGCAAAGCCGGGGAGGTACTGGTTCGTGGCGTCGGCCTTCGCGGAGCCCAAGAGGCTCCTGGCGTCGTCGACGTCGGCAACGCGGGCACATTGATCAGGCTGATGCCGGGGTGGCTCTGCGGCCAGTCCTCGGGGGACTGGGAACTCGATGGTGACGAAAGCATCCGCACGCGCCCGATGCGTCGCATCGTCGAACCACTGCGGCTGATGGGTGCGCACATCGATGCGAATCCCAAAGGCACCGCTCCGATCTGTATCGAGGGTGCACCGCTGCGCGGCATCGACTACGAACTACCGGTGGCCAGCGGTCAAGTCAAATCGTGCCTATTGCTGGCAGGGCTGGCCGCCAGCGGGACCACACGCATTCGCGAACCGCAGGCGTCGCGCGATCACACGGAGCGGATGCTTGCTGCGGCCGGCGTGCCGATTCGCCGTGAAAACGACACGATCGTTGTCGACGGCCTGGTCGACGAGCTCGAACTAGAGGTGATCGACGTACCGGGCGACCTATCTTCCGCCGCGTTCATGATTGCCGCAGGCGTGCTGGTCAAGGGATCGCGACTATTGATCAAGGATGTCGGACTCAACCGCACTCGAATCGGAATTCTGCGGATTCTTGAACGGATGGGAGCGGTGGCGCTTTCCGATCCCGAGGGTCCCGAGGTTCCGATCCCGTCATCTGAGCCCGTCGGCGACCTCGACGTCACATCGACCTCGCTGGTCGGGACCACGGTCGAGCCGGATGAGGTACCGCTGGCGATCGACGAACTGCCGCTGGTCGCGCTGCTCGGTGTCTTCGCTGAGGGTGACACGATCGTCAGGGGCGCCGAAGAGCTGCGCTTCAAGGAGTCGGATCGAATCGCAACCGTCGTCGACAGTCTCGCCGGTCTGGGGGCCGACATCGAGGCCACCGACGACGGATTCGTCGTGCACGGAACGGGCAGCTTGCGTGGCGGCAAAATCAGCTCGCATGGCGATCATCGCCTGGCAATGCTCGGCGCGGTGGCCGGTCTGGCCAGCGAAGAGGGCGTAGAAGTGAGCGGCATGAAGGCGGCCGCTGTGTCTTACCCGGGCTTTGCTCAAGACCTCGCGCATCTAACCTGAGCCGCATGATCATTGCGATTGATGGGCCGGCTGGAGCCGGGAAGAGCACCGTCGCGCGCGCCGTTGCGGCCGCGCTTGGCGCGACGTACCTCGACAGTGGTGCGATGTATCGCGTGATCGCCCTGAGATCGCTCGACGGAACGGAGCCGGCCGCGGCGGCGCGCGGGGTGACGATCGGACTGGGAGACCGCGTGACCGCCGATGGGAATGACGTGACCGACGCAATTCGCACCCCCGAAGTGACCGCCCGCGCCTCGGAGGTCGCAGCGCTCCCTGACGTCCGTGAAGCGCTCGTTGAGCAGCAACGCGAGCTGCTTTACAGCGGCGGCGACTGGGTCGCCGAAGGTCGCGACATCGGCACCGTCGTCGCGCCGGACGCCGAACTCAAGATCTATCTCACCGCCGACGAGAAAGAGCGCGCACGCCGTCGCGCCGCCGAGCATGGACTAGACGAGTCGCGGGTAAAGGCGGACCAGGCCGAACGCGACCGTCGCGACGCCACTCGCGACTACTCACCGTTGAGGGCCGCAGACGATGCGATCGAGGTGGACACCACAGCGTTGGACGTCGGCGACGTGGTCGATCGAATCGTCGAGTTGGCCGGACGGGCTGGCGTGCGATGAGCGACGAATCTCGCGACGATGTCGAGTTCATCGAGATCGAGGTCGTGGACGAAGGCGATTTTCCGCTTGGGCTGGACGAACAGGAGGGGTCCGCAGACGATCTCGTCGACGAGGAGCCGCCACGCCGCCACGCCACGGTTGCAATCGTTGGCTATCCGAACGTCGGCAAATCGAGCCTGATCAACCGCCTCACGCAGTCAAAGGAGGCGGTCGTGCATGAACGTGCAGGTGTGACCCGCGACCGCAAGGCGCTGCACACAGACTGGAACGGGGTGGACCTGACCTTCATCGACACCGGCGGCGTTGACGTAAGTGAGGACGACGACATCGCGCGGCAGATTCGTTTTCAGGCCGAGACTGCGATCGAGCTCGCGGACCTCGTGATGTTCGTCGTCGACGGTCGCGCCGGGTATCGCCCGGGAGACGACGACATTGCCCAGATCCTGCGCAATGGCCGCAAGCCGATCGTCGTGGCAGTGAACAAGATCGACAGTGTCAAAGACGTCCCCAACGCTGCGGAGTTTCAGCGATTCGGCATGGGCGACCCCGTCGCGGTGAGTGCCGCGCAGGGGCTCGGAACCGGCGACCTGCTGGACCGCATCACCGAGCTTGCGTCCGATGTACCGCGGGTCGTCAATGTCGAGGCGGTGCAGCTTGCGGTGCTCGGGCGACCGAACGTCGGCAAATCCAGTCTCGTCAATGCGATCGTCGGCGAAGAGCGGGTGATCGTCTCGCCGATCAGCGGCACCACGCGCGATTCGATCGACACTGAGATCGAATACGAGGGCAATCCGGTCGTGCTCATCGACACTGCCGGACTGCGCAGGCGCGCCAAGCAGGCCGACGAACTCGAGTACTTCTCCTCGCTGCGTTCACAGCTTGCGATGGAGCGCGCCGATGTTGCGATCGTCGTCTGCGACGTGACGGACGGAATCACCTCAGAGGACCTGCGGATCGCCGAGCTCGCAATGAAGGCTGGATGCGCCACGTTGATCGCGCTGAACAAGTGGGATCTCGAACACGAGGAGCTTGACCTCAAACACGAACGCGCGCGCATCTCGCGCAAGCTCAGGCTGCGACCGAAGATCGTCACCAGCAGCGCGCTCAGCGGTCGCAACGTTCCCAAGTTGATGCAGGAGGCGATCGACCTCGCGGAGCGATCGAACAGCCGCATCTCGACCAAAGAACTGAACAAGTTCATCAACGACGTACAAGGTCTGCGCCAGCCACCGAACGTTCGCGGCAAGCGCCTGAAGATGTACTACATGACGCAGTTCCAGGAGCGCCCGCCGCGCTTCGCGATTCAGGTCAACACCCGTCGCGCGATCGCCCGCGACTACGCCTACTTCGTCGAGAACCAGCTGCGTGAGCGCTACGCGCTCGACGGCGTCCCGTTGATCATCGACTTCAAGGCTTCAAAGGGGCGCTACGACGATTGATCGCCGGGTTTGATGTGACGATCCGCACTTGAGCACGAAGTCGCTCGCATAGGATGCGGAACCCCGTGAACGCCCCCGCGATTTCCATACGCGGCCTGCGCAAGTCGTATGGCGACTTCGAGGCCGTCAAAGGCATTGATCTGACTGTCGAATCCGGCGAGGT
>JBMYXO010000114.1:0-4411 GCA_049608465.1 Solirubrobacterales bacterium
TGTCGAGACCGGAACCAGCGCGGGGTTGAGGCGCGTTGGGGGGTCGTGAACCGGAATCGAACATCGCGTAACCGAAGTCACGAACTGCGGCGCTCGCGTAAGCACTTGGCCGTCCCCGGCAATCGCCACGCTCGCCCCATCGAAGACGAGCTCGTCCTGCCCGCCAACGAGGTTGCAGTACGCGATCGGAACACCAAATTTTGCGGCTCGCGCGCAGAGCATCTCCTCGCGCTCGCGAGATTTACCGATATGAAACGGTGACGCGGAGGCGTTGACGATCAGGCGCGCACCGAGCTTCTCCAATCCCGCATACACGGGTTCATCGAACCAGACGTCTTCACAGATCGACAGCCCCACGGGTACGCCGGCGACTGAGATCATCAACTGGTCGCTACCGGGGATGAAGTATCTGCGTTCATCGAAAACGCCGTAGTTCGGCAGCAACTGCTTCCTGTAGTTCGAGCGAATCTCACCGTCCGAGATCACGGCAAGTGCGTTCGCAACTCCTTCTGGATGGGCGAGTGGGTAACCGACCAGAACGGTGACGTCACCGACGCTGCCGGCGATTCGCTCGAGCTGTCCCGTTGCGGCAACCAGGAAATCTTCACGCAACACGAGATCTTCTGGCGGATAGCCGCTGAGGGAGAGTTCGGGGAAAACCACAAGCTGTGCTCCGGCCGCAGCCGTCGATCGAACGGCTTCGATGATCAGGTCCGCGTTGCCGACGAGGTCGCCGACCGTTGGGTTGATCTGTGCGAGCGCGACCTCGATTCGGCGCGAACTTTGCGTTTCTGGAGCCATCGGTCCGAAGCGTACCCGCGACAGTCGAGCGATCGGTCTCGATCTGTCAACAACGCTTCGAATGCTCATGGAATGCCGCGCAACAGCCGATCAGAGGAGGAATGTCCAGTTCCGCAAACCCTTCACAACTTCGCGCGTCCGAACAGCCGCAGCCCGGAGTGATTCGCCGCCCACACGCCCTCGCGCCTGTGTCAGGCTCGTTGGTCGGCCGACGCATCGGTGAGATCGTCGTGTCGCTCGGCTTTGCCACGGAGGATCAAGTCAACACCGCAGTTGACGAAGCCCGTGAGACCGGCCGCCCAACCGGCCGTGTGCTTTACGACCGGGGAACGATTTCAAAAGATCAACTCGCACAGGCGATCGCCGCCAGAACGCAACTCTCCTACATCGATTTGAAGAACATCGAACTCGAGGAGCGCGCGCTGAACGCGATCGATGCGCGCAGTGCGATCAAGTACCGAGCCGTCCCGATCCAGTACGTCGATGACGACACGCTGCTCGTCGCGATCAGCGAGCCTTCAAACGTGCTTGCGGTGGACGACATTTCGCTGATGACGGGATTGAATGTGCGCGCGGGCCTGACCACGGAAGACCAGCTGGAGGAGCTGCTGTCGCGCCTGAGCAAGAACGACGTCGTGAGGGCGACCGAAGAGGCTTCGCGCGTGAGCGTGAACGGTTCCGAAGTCGGCGAACACGCCGATTCCGAGGACGAGACGGCGTCGGTCAATCTGCTCGATTCAATTCTGACCAACGCGCTGCGACAGCGCGCTTCGGACATTCACCTTGACCCGCTCGAAAATGGATCGGTACGCGTGCGTTACCGGATCGATGGAATGACGCACGACACCACAAACGTCGCTCCAGCGCTGGCGTCGCGAATTTTTGCGCGCATGAAGATTCTCGCCAACATGGACATCTCGGTTCGCCACGTGCCGCAAGACGGACGCGCAACGTTCGGCGAGGAAGGATCCGAAGTGACGTTGCGCATCGCCACGCTTCCGACGATCTACGGCGAATCGGCGGCAGTGCGCGTGCTCGATCGAAAGAACGTCCCGCCGCTGGATCGACTTGGTCTGGATCAAGTCGCTTATGACGCGTTGCAGCGAGCACTGCGCAAGCCGCACGGGGCGATTCTTGCCACCGGCCCGACCGGTTCGGGAAAGACCACGACGCTGTACGCGGCGATGGCACAACTGAACACTCCGGAACGGACGATCATCACGATCGAGGATCCGGTCGAATACCCGCTACCCGGCGTCAAGCAGGTTCAAGTGAACGCCAAACGTGGACTCACATTCGCGGCAGGGCTGCGAACGATGCTCAGGTCCGATCCTGACGTCGTCATGGTCGGAGAGATCCGCGATCACGAGACTGCCAAGATCGGCATCGAGGCAGCGCTGACCGGGCGTTTGGTGCTGACCACGCTGCACACCAATGATTCAGCGTCTGCCGTCACACGGCTTGCCGAGATGGGGGTCGAGCGCTACTTGGTGGCGTCATCAGTCGAATGTGTCGCCGCAAGTCGCCTGGCACGGCGGCTGTGCAAGGAATGTCGTGAGCCCACCACGATCGATGCCGCGAAGATGCGCGAGGCCGGCTACGTCGACTACGAGGGCGCGTCTTTCGAAGGCTTCGATCCCGTCGGCTGCCCAAGCTGTTCGAACACCGGCTATCGCGGTCGCAGCGGAATCTACGAGGTCCTCACGCTTGACGACCAGATTCGCGAGATGCTGATCGAGCGGTACCCGTCTTCCGCAATCGAAGAGACCGCCCGTGAAAACGGCATGGTCACGTTGAAGGATTCTGCGGTGGATCGCGTCAAACAGGGCGTGATTTCTCTTTCCGAAGCGGCCCGGGTTACCAACACCGACTGAACTCAGTTTTGCTTGAAATGGCCGGAACTGCGGTCCAAAAGAGCGGATTTTGCAGGCTATTTGCCCAGAATTGGGGCAATTGCGAGTTGTGTGACCTAACACACACAACTGTGCGTCCGCCGACGTAACCTTCCGCGCCAACTCATCAATACAGGCGCCGAACCGTCTTCTCGGACGGGGGACCCAATTGCCGAGCCCGCATCCATCCAGCGGAACTCGGCCGGGGCGAATCGACCGGTGTTCCGGTCGTAGCGATCTCAAAGCAGAGCATCGCGAGTCCGTCAGCTAACCCCGCAGGCGCTGGAAGGAGCAGTTGAAAAGTGTTTACCCCGACTCGCGTGCGAGGGGTTGCCTCGTGTGAAAAATCCTGCGTGCCGTCTGGCGTGCTTCCATTGGCCATCGCGCTCAGCATCCTGGTCGCTGCCCCGATCGCAGGTGCTGCAACAAACTCAGGTGGCCAGCCGGCCGTCACGGATCCCACCGTCGAGACACCGGTGGCCACAGAAGCTGCGCTGAAACCAAGGCTCAGCGCGAGGCTGAGCGATCCCCGCTCGGTTGCCGGAGATGGCATTCGTGTCCGCGGCAAGGTGTCGGGAATCGGCAGATCCAATGCGAAGGTGTTCTTGACGGTTCGTCGCAGCGGTACGAAAACGTGGAAGCGCGTGGCCGTCGGAACGATTCGAGGCGGAAAGAAGTTCGCGCTCGGGTGGCGCGGAAGCCGACCGGGAACCTACGCCGTGCGCCTGCGCGCCGTGAAGGGGAGTGGGGCGGACTCGGCGAGTCTTGGCAGGTCATATGTGTTTCGTCGTAGTCACGCGTCGTACTACGGCCCGGGCCTGTACGGCGGTGCGCTCGCCTGCGGTGGACGGCTATCACCCTCCACTGTGGGAGTGGCGCACAAGACACTTCGCTGCGGAACGAAAGTGACTTTCAATTACGGTCGGCGCACGGTGACGGCGAGGGTGATCGATCGCGGACCGTTCATTGCCGGACGGGACTGGGACCTGACCGCCGCGCTCAAGCGCAAACTCGGTTTCGGAAGCACCGGGACCGTGAACGTCACTCACTAGCGACCTCAACAGTAAAAGTTGGCACGAACGATCGTACGCTAGTGTTCGACCGCATGGAAGCGACGTCTGCAACGCCGACCCAGGCGAACCACCCGGATTTCGACCAGGCGATCGCAGTGGACGGCAACGACGGCGTGTACTCCGCGGTCGTGCATCCGGCGTGGGACGGACCGCTGTCGACACACGGCGGTTTGTTGGGATCGATCATTCTCGGTGCGATCGATCGCGAGCTGGATCACGACAAGTCAATGCAGATCCGCTCGCTGACCTGTCAATACTTGCGACCGCCGGCGCACGGGCCGGTGGAGATATCCGTTGAGGTCCTGCGTCGCGGTCGCCGTTTTGCGTCGTCGCGAGCAACGCTTGCGCACGACGGCAAGCCTTGCGTGACTGCTCTGGCGACGCATTCTGTGCGCGAGTTACCGCTGGTTGACCAGTGGTCCCCGCAGGCACCGAAGGCAGACCCGCCACCGGACCGGGACGCACCGATGCGCACCCCACAAGAAATGCTTTCCGGCGGCGGAGGATGGCTCGAAATGCCGGCGGGTACGCCGGAGTTTTTCAGCCGATTGTTGTTCGCGCCTCGCTTCGGCAGTGGCCCGTTCGTAGGGCCACCGGTTGACCCGGACGTCGGCACCAAAAATGGCGGCTGGTTGATGACGCGGG
>JBMYXO010000115.1:0-4349 GCA_049608465.1 Solirubrobacterales bacterium
CGAACTCGATCGTTGTCACCTGCTCGAACGACTACGGAAGCAGTTCCAGTGCGATTGCGGTCTTCCGGACCAATCCAGTACCGCCTCCACCGGTGGTCCCGCCGCCACCGAATAATCCGAACGACGGCGCCGCCCAATCGCCGACCGAGTCGTTCGCGCTTTCTGTCCCTCGACGCAAGAAGCTGACGCGCACCATCTACGCGCGCGTGCGCTGCAGCCAGGGCTGCTGGGTACGGATGGTCGTTTCCGGCAACAAGCGCCGCTCCACCCTGAAGCTCAGATGGATCGGCGCGACGCCGAAGACCCGTAGAGTCAAATTCCGCATGAACCGACGCCTGTACAGGTCTGTTCGAAGCGCTCGACGCAACAAGATACGCGTCCTCTTCAAGGCAACTGTGCGCACGAACGCAGGATCACGGGCAGCCGCCGCCGGCCGTTTCCGCTGACGTCGGGTTCGGTTACTCGTCGAACAGCTTTCGCTTGGCGGCGGCAAACTCTTCGTCGGTCAGTGCACCAGATTCATGCAACTTCTGCAGCCGCTCAAGCTCATCGATTTGGTCGGGTTCACTCGAACCGATCTTCGGCACGTCGATCGACTGCGCACGTTCGCTGGTCCAGTCGCGAGCGTTCGACCAATGTCTGCCGAACCAATCGCCGACCGCCGACAGGTCCGCAGCCTCGGCGTCGGGGAACTCGCGACGCGTAATGACGGTCAACGCTGCGAATCCGGCGATCGCCAGCAACAGATTCAGTGAAAGCCCTGCGGTTGTGCGGAAACCCTGGGTCGGCGCCCACCACACCACGAGCAAGAAAAGAATCGCAACGAAGGCGATCGACAGTGGCAGATACTCGCGCAGGTACGGCGCGACGGCGCGACGGAAACCGACTGCGTAGCGGTAGGGCCCGGCGAGCCAAGAAGCCGCCATGACCAAAAGCCCTGAGATGAAGAAGGAGAAGGCCATCTGAGAGAGCAGCTCGGTTGAGACGTCGTACACGTCGCCCACGGCAGGAACCAGTGAACTTGTCGAAGCGAGGCCGTCGACGAGCGGCGCCTTGGCGAATGAGTGGATCAGCAAGATCAGAAGGCCGACCGACATGAACGAGAGGCCGCTGAAGAACACCGCGCGACGTCGTCGACCGACCGCGAGCCAGATCGACAGCACGTAGAGACCGAGCGCCAACAAACCAAATACCCAGGTCATGCCCCTGAGCGCCGATTCTGCCTTCTGAGCCTTCTCCAATTCGTCCGACTGCAACACCGTGAATTCCCCCACCGCAGCCGGCAGTTTGTCGATCAGGCTCGTCGGCAGACCGATCTGCTTGGCCAAATCCGAGAGCAGCAGGCGTGTATCGATCTTCACCGCGCCACCCTCGGTGGAAACTCTCGCGTTGCCACCTTCGAGTGCGCTGATCAACTGTTGGTGGGCGAGTTCGTTGGCGTTGCGCCACGCCGTCTGAAACGCTGGTGTCTCCAATGCCGCGTTCGCGCCGCGCAGCGCCAACTGCCTAAGTCCACCGGTTGCTGGGCCCGCGAGACCTTGCAGGGAGTCGGGCAAATTGGATTCAAGTTCGCCCTGGACGTCGACGTTGTCAAAGAGCTCGGTGACCAGATACTCGGCGAGTGCATCACGCACCGCGGGTTCCTCCAGCAGTTCAGTGCTCGTCTTGGTCCACTGATCGGTCGAGAGGATCTGGCGGTTGGCCCACAGGGCGATGAACGCAAGCAGCGTTGCCACCGTGGCGAGTACGAGCATGATCGCAATGCCAACCCCGAGCTTGGTGGACGGGGGTGGATTGGAATCCGCGGCGTCGCTGACGACGGTTGTGTCGTCCGCACTCGTCGACTCAGCGGTTGGCTCGTCGGCGCCAGTGTTTGGCTCGTCCGTCATTAGCGCCGCATCCTACGGGATCGTGCGGGGGTTCGCGCGGCAGGTATCGGGTTGACGCGGGTCGAACTACTCCTTCGGCGTCTTCACGTGCTCGCGGAAGATGCCGGAACTTCACCCGAACGAAGGAGATCGCAAATGGAAACCGCCAGTTCCGGGCAGCTCGACCCGATGAAAGCAGTAACCAGACTCTGGTGGATACCGCTGATCGTCGGTATCGCCTGGCTGATCGTTTCGCTGATCGTCCTGCGTTTCGACGCCACGTCGGTGACGACCGTCGGAATCCTCGCGGGAATCGTGTTCATCGCAGCCGGGGCCACCGACCTGATGATGTCGATGCTGGTCGAAAAATGGCGGGTCGCCTACGCGATCCTTGGAGTGATACTGATCATCGTCGGGATCGTCGCACTGATGACGCCGCAGGACACTTTTCTCGCGCTGGCCGCGGTGATCGGCTGGTTCCTGCTTTTCAAAGGGACGTTCGACATCGTCCTCGCTCTGTCCGATCGCGATGCGGAGCTTTGGTGGCTCACGCTCGTGCTCGGTATCGTCGAGATCGGCTTGGCGTTCTGGGCTGCCGGATACTTTGGTCGCAAGGCGGTGCTTCTGATCGTCTTTGTCGCTGCCGCATCGATGGCTCGCGGAATCACGCAGATCGTGGTCGCGTTCCAGTTGCGCCACGCAAACAAAGAACTCACCTAGTCCGTCACAATCCCCTGCATGAGCAACGCCGATGCGGACGTGCAGGGGAGTGAGCCTTTTCGAGTGGCATTCGGCGGCCACTCGACGGTGCTTATTGACATCGATGGCGTACGGGTCCTGACCGATCCGCTGTTTCGCAGCTACCTGCTGCACTTACAACGTCACGCTCCTCCAATCGACCTTGAGGAGTACACGCGTGCAGATCTGTTGCTGATCTCGCACTCGCATCTCGACCATCTCGACCGTCGCTCGCTGAAGCTACTTCCGAAAGACATAAAGGTGATCGTCCCCAACGACACCGTTAGCCTGATGCGCGGTCTCGGATTCAAAGACGTCGTCGGAGTCTCGGCAGGGCAGGAGATCGAAGCCCACGGGCTGACCGTGCATGCGACGGACGCCGTTCACCGCGGCAAGCGGATGCCCTGGCACCGCCAAGCCGAAACGCTGGGATTCCTCGCGCGCGGCTCGAAATCGTTTTACTTCGCGGGCGACACTGATCTGTTTGCTGAGATGGAGCATTTCGGGCCCAACCTCGACCTCGCGCTGCTACCGGTCTGGGGTTGGGGTCCGAAGCTCGGCGAGGGACATCTCGACCCCGGTCGGGCAGCGGAAGCCGTTGAATTGATCCGCCCGAAGATTGCAGTGCCCATCCACTGGGGTGGATACCTTCCGGGGACGATGGCAAAGCGTCGCCCAGACCTTTTGACGAAGCCTCCGCGCGAGTTCAAGCGGCTGGTCGAAGGACTCGGCGTGACGACCCGTGTCGAGCTGATCGAGCCAGGGTCGGCTGCCGAACTCAATCGTCACGGAGTCACGTCGTGACCGGTCGCGCCAAATCGATCTTCGGCACAGTTGTGCGCGCACTTGCGTTGACTCTCTTCAACGGTTGGGTGCTCGTTTGGGCGGCAAAGGCGCTACCGGAGTTCGTCATCCCCTCGTTCGGCGACGCCGTGTTGATCGCGTTCTTTGTGATGGTCGCCAACGCGCTGCTCTGGCCACTAGTGATTTCCGCAGCGCTTCGCTTCGCGGTGTTCACGATGGGAATCGGTTCGATCCTGCTCACGGGCCTGATGATCGCTATCGCGACGGAAGCTGTAGCGGGCGGCAACGTCGAAATTCTTTCCGCTGCAGCGGCGGGCGTGATTCTTACGGTCGCAAACATCATTGCCAACACGGTGTTCGCGATTGGCAACCGCGACTGGTACTACGAACGCGTGGTGCTGCGTTCGATCAAACGCGCTGCGAGAAAACAGGGTCGTACGGTCAACTACACCGAACGGCCCGGCGTGTTTTTTCTTGAGATCGACGGTCTGGCCGAGCCGATCCTGCGCCGTGCGATCACCAACGGTCACATGCCAACTCTTGCTCGCTGGATGCAGGAAGGCTCGCATCGAATCGTCCCTTGGGAGTGCGATCTTTCGTCGCAGACCAGTGCCAGCCAGGCCGGACTCCTACTCGGAAGCAATGAGGACATCCCGGCGTTTCGCTGGTACGAGCGCGAGAGCGGACAGATCGTCACTTCGTCGAGCGCCAAGGACATCGCCGACGTCGAGAAGCGTTTGAGCAGCGGCAAGGGCTTGCTGGCATACGAAGGCACCAGTCGCGGCAACCTCGTGTCTGGCGATGCACCTCGCTCACTGCTCACCCTCAGTCGCGTGCGCGACAAGCTCTACTCGCGCGACTTCTACGCGTACTTCGCCGATCCGTACAATCCAGCGCGCACGATTTCGCTCTCCGTTTGGGACGTCCTGACTGAAAAGG
>JBMYXO010000116.1:0-4054 GCA_049608465.1 Solirubrobacterales bacterium
CCAGCCAGCCGCTCTCAGCAGGCAGCAACACGATCACGGTCACCTGCACCGACGACGCCGGTAACTCCGGCAGCGACTCGGTCACTGTCGTCCGCGACAACGTTGACCCGGTCGTGACGATCACGTCACCGGCCAACAACACGGTCACCGCGGCAAGCTCGATCGCAGTGAGCTACACCGTCACCGACAACGTGACCGCATCGCCGTCCTGCAACATCGCGTCTGGCTCCAGCCAGCCGCTGTCAGCAGGCAGCAACACGATCACGGTCACCTGCACCGACGACGCCGGTAACTCCGGCAGCGACTCGGTCACAGTGATCCGCGACAACGTTGCTCCGGTGGTTGACATCACGTCACCGGCCGACGGTTCGACCGTTGCTCCGGGCGACTACCCGTTGACGTTCACGGTCAGCGACAACATCGACGCATCGCCCTCGTGTGACTTCACGAGTGGGGACGACGTCACAGTTGCCGCTGGTTCGAACACGTTCACGGTGAGCTGCACCGACGACGCTGGAAATGTCGGCTCTGACTCGATCACGGTCACCGGCCTGCTTGCGGTGGCTCCGGACACGGAGATCACTACGTACGCCAACCCGTCATTCGGTACGCCGCCGTCTGGGCCGCCGTCCAACCCGGCAAGCCCGGCGCTGAACGTCTCGTTCACTGGTACCGAGTCGCCGACCTCGTTCGAGTGTCGTGTCGACGCCGGTCCGTGGAGCACCTGCTCCTCACCGTGGACGGTTCCGACCGCTGGTCTGACAAGTCCGGCCGAGCACACCTACGAGATCCGCGGCATCAACGGCGCTGGAACCGATGCCACACCGGCTCTGGGTTACTTCTGGTACGACAACCGCGACTTCACGGCTGTTCCGACGGTCGCGGCCGAACCGAACTCGCTCGAGCCGACTGCGGCCGACGCCGACGATGCGGGTGCACACCCGAACATCTCTGCGTCGCTGCAGGTCCACGGTTACGAGGACGGCCAGTCACTGGAGATCGTCGGTCCAGACGGTCTGATGGGCTCGCTCAAGTCGATCCCGCCGGCCAACCGCTGTGATGTTGACGACTTCAGGGACTTCGGCACTTGCCCGGCGTCCGCGAGGATCGGATCGTTCAGCGGAACGGCGATGGGTGCGATCGACGGTCAGGTCTCTGCATCTGGTGACCTGTACCTGATCCAGCCCGAAATCAACCCGGCCGACGGCATCACGGCGGACGACGCCGCTGGTGTGGCGCTGGTGATGGACAGCATCACCGGACCGGTCAGTGGTGACCTCGGCGACATCCTCGCCCTGGGCACCCTGCGGATCAACGACCAGGGCCGCAACCTGCGGATCCTCGTGCCGGACATCCCGCGTGAAACCACGACCGGCTTCCGCTTCCACGTCTTGGAAGCATCGCTGACGATCGAAGGCGACACGCGTCCGAACATGGCGGCTCCGCCGTCGAGCTCGAACCCGCCGCTGCTGACCAACCCGCACATATGCTCGGCGGTCGCGGGTCGCGCGAACTACAACCTGTTCGTCGGTTCGGGCACCGGTTACAACGGCTCGACGACGCCGCCGATCACGGCCAGCTACGTGGTCGACAACTGCGGCGCTGTTCCGTTCACACCGGCACTCAACTGGTCGCTGAGCAATCCGGCGGCAGGCCAGGGCACGGAGGTCAGCGCCGACATGACGCTGCCATTCGACCACAGCCCGCTACAGGTCGTACAGGCGACGCTTCCGGGCTTTGTCGGAACGAACCTCGCCGGCCTCGGTGACACGACGAACGACCAATGCCCGGTCGACACGATCGTCGGCGACACCGCCGGTGAGCCGGGCGCGATCCCAGGAGTCATTTACTTTGACTTCGACAATCCGGCCAACCCGTGCCCGACTCAGGCTCGCGTGGGAACCGCCGAATTGGTCAGCCCGCTGATCGATGACCCGATCCAAGCCGACGTCTGGCTGGTCAGCAAGTCGCCGATCCCGAACATCGGAATCAGCGTCAGCGCGGACACGCCTGGCAACCCGCAGGGCGTCAAGCTCGGTCTGATCGGCACAACCCAATCAGTATCGCTGCCGCTCCCGGCCGGATGTGATGACTTCTTCGTCTCATGCGACCAGGCGATCCGTACGCTGTTCAACTCGATCCCGGACGTGCCTGTCGAGACATTGAGCCTCGACATCGGAACGATCCCCGGCCGTGTTGGATGGATGGGAGCCCCGATCAGCCAGTACCCGCTGAAGATCGCGGACGCCAGCGACGGCGCGTGCCGTAACTCTGGTGCACCGGCAACCACGCTGCTCGCTGGTTGGCGAGGAACCCCGTTCGCATCGCTCAGCCAGACGCTGTTCCCAACGGGCTGCGTCAACCCGTAGGAAACGATCACATCGGAGGATCGCTCGAAGAAAGGGGGCCCCGCGTAAAGCGGGGCCCCCTTTCGTTTGAGTGGCGACAGCGATAGCCGTGAGCGCCGTTGCAGGAGACCGGTCCGTTCGGTTTCGAGGTTCGAGTTCCCGGAGACCAGAAACTTCGTCGGCATCTCGCGCAATTCGGACAATCGGATTGGTTGATTCGTGCGAGATTGCGATTCAGAAGGCCCTCCCCCATCGGTACGCGCCGACCGTGGTTCCCACTTCGGCGACTTCAGTGGGCGGTGAATTCGAGAGCGTCCGCTCGAATTGGTCCGACTCGAACCACCGTTCAATCGACTGCGTTATCACCGAACTGATCGGCGGCTTGGAGGTGTCGTACCGGGCCACGAAATCCACCACACCTAGAACGATGCGATCTGACTCCTCCGAAACGTTTTCCGTTGTGCTGTTGCATTCGCGCCATTAACCGTTTATTATCTGGGGCGTTGGGTAAGAGAAAATCGGTCGGGGGGCCTGCGGGAAGGTTTTCGCGCTACTGGTGGATTCTCGGCATATCCAACGAGACGTGCTTTTGTGACGTCGTCCGAACACGCAGGTCCGGTATCCCTGCGTAACTCAAATTCAGGGGGTAGTTCTTCATGTACGGAAGTCGTTCTATTACGACTGGGCAGAATCCGCGCGTTGCGCGGATGCTCATCGTTCTCGCCGCAGTGGTTGCGGCGTTTACGCTGGTTTTAATCTCTGCCACATCCGCAAACGCCGCATTCGGCGTAAGTGGTTTCTCGGTGGTCCCGTCTACGACACAGAGCAGCGCAAACCCGGATCTCGCGGTCGGATTTGATCGCACCGGTGGCAACTCTGGTGACTTGAAGAATTCGCAACTCCATCTTCCAAACGGACTCACCTATTCGGTGACTTCGTCACCGAAGTGCGCGAACTGGCGTTTCAACTCAGATCGATGCCCGTCGTCAAGCACCGTCGGAACGGCGTCAGCATCGGGCTCGCTTTCCTATGGCTCGTTGACCCTGTTGAGTGGCACCATGAATGGCACGATCTACGCATTGTCAAACACGCAGATCGGCATCATCTACCGCCCGAGCCTTGTTTCGAACATTGCCGTCAAGCAGTCGATCTCGGCCTCAACGATCACCGGTGGCGTGCGACTTGCGACTACAAACTGGCCCAAGACCGCGTACTTGTTCGGATTCATTCCTCTTTCTCTCGACCTCGCGTCGCTTGATTTCGATTATCAAGCCAAGTCGGGCGCCGCAAATAGCGGGGCGACGATCATCACCAACCCAGCTGCTTGTGGACCGGCCACGAGCGAGCTCGTCGCAACTCCGTACTCGGGCTCAACTGTCACGGCTTCCAGTTCCTACACGGTGACCGGCTGTGGCGGCGACACCGAGGACCCGGTCGTCACGATCACCAACCCGACCGATGGCGATGACTTCGCCGTCAACAGCGCAGTGGTCAACTACACGGCGACCGACAACGTCGGCGTCACGTCCTGCAACATCAACGACGGCGACTCGGTCGCGCTGACGCCTGGCGCCAACGCGATCGTCGTGACCTGCTCCGACGCAGCCGGCAACTCCGGCAGCGACACGGTCAACGTCACTTACACCGTCCCCGACACCGAGGACCCGGTCGTCACGATCACCAACCCGACCGATGGCGATGACTTC
>JBMYXO010000117.1:0-4011 GCA_049608465.1 Solirubrobacterales bacterium
AGGAAGCGCTGTTGGCGCGACGTGGCGCGGCCAACGGCAAGCGTGGCGATCCGACCTATGTGCACGCCAAAGATGCGGGTGTCAGCTCGCGCGGCGGCAAGAGCCGGCGCCCGCGACCGGCGCGCCGCAACCGGGGCAGTCGAGTCCTTCTCGGCGGTGCACGAGAAACTGATCTTGAAAGCTTCCTCTGACGCCGTAGGCATCGCGAAAGTCGTCGATCGATGCACCCTTGGCGTCGATGCCAGCCGTGAGCGCGTCGCGCACTGAGTCGGCAATCAGTTCGCACTGCACTCGCGTCAATCGCGCGGAACGCTTGTGGGGCGCGATGCCCGCCCTGTAGAGCGCCTCGTCGGCATAGATGTTTCCCACGCCTGCAACTACGCGTTGATCGAGCAGCACGGCTTTCACAGACGTCTTGCGCCCGCGCGTGTGCCGATGCAGCATCGGGCCGTCAAAGCCGGAGTCGAATGGTTCGGGGCCGAGTCGGGCGTCGAGATAGGCGGTCAATTCTTCCTGCGTGGCGATCACTTCTGCCGTGCCGAATCGTCGTGGATCGACGAAGGCAAGGCTTCCTGCAGCGCGACGTTGGTCATCACTCAGCCAAAGTTGTCCGCGCAGGTGCGTGGTCGGCGGTTCGACGTCGTCGGGCAGATACAACAGGTTTCCGGTCATGCGCAGGTGCATCACCAACGAGGAACCGCCGTCAAGTTCAAACACGAAGTACTTCCCGCGGCGGCCCAGCTTGACAATTCGGCGTCCCGTGAGTTGAGCCTCAAACTCGTCAACAGCATGGGGCAGGACCCATCGATCGTCGTTGACCTCGACTTCCTCGATCACGCGAGCTTCGGCAACCGGTGCGAGCTGACGCCGAATAGTTTCAACTTCGGGCAGTTCAGGCATTTGATTCGCCCGAATTCACTGAATCCCGAGCGCTTCGCGAATGCGCGGGTTGCGCAGCGCAAGTACCAGATCTTCGAATCCGCCGATCAGCTCGTCTCCGACGAAGATCTGCGGCATCGTTAGTCGGCCCGAACGTTTCGACAGCGCGATCTGCGCGTCGATGTCGCCGGTCATGTCGACGTACTCGTAGTCGACGCCTACTTGTTCGAGCAGGATCTTTGCGCGCATACAAAAATTGCAGCTGTCCTTCGAGTAGAGCGTTGCGGCGGCTTTTGTCGGCGCGTCCTGCGATGTGGTGGCGTCCTGCATCTAGAGCAGATTGTAGGTTCGCCAGGCGGCGGCAGGGCCAGACCTACGAGTACGCGAGAATCACCATCGATGTCGAACACGATCAAAACCGAGGCAATTGTGCTGCGCAAGTTGCGATACGGCGAGGCCGACAGCATTCTGCACATCTACACACGCCAGTTCGGTCGGATCGGCGCAATCGCCAAAGGTGTACGACGATCGAAAAGCCGCTTCGGCGGGCGTCTGGAGCCGTTCTTCCGACTCGACATGGTGCTGCACGAAGGTCGCGGTGACCTCGCGACGATCACGAGCGTCGACACGCTGGACGGATACCCAAACCTGCGTGCACGTGCGGAATCGATCGACTCCGCGGCCAAGATTGGAGATTTCGTTTTGAAGCTGTTCGACGATCGTGAAAAGAATGAACCTGCCTACAACTTGATCGCGAACGTTCTCGCGCTGCTGGATGCCGATCCCAGGGCGTCGCGAAGCGAGGTGTCGCTGGCGTTCAGAGCGAAGATGCTGCTGGCATCGGGGTTCTCGCCAGAACTCGGCTCGTGTGTGCACTGCGGAAGCGGCGAAGATCTGGTCGCGTTCTCTCCGCCATCAGGTGGAGTGGTCTGCCGCGACTGCCGCGAGGCGGGAGATTTCGATTTCGACGAATCGGCGTACACCTTCCTCACCGGAGCGATAGCGGCTCCATTGGCCGAGGCACCGGACGCTACGCCCTCGGCGCTACGACAATCAGATCGAGCGATAACGGGCACGTTGGCACATCACGCAAACGTGAAAGTGCGCGATTTGGTGTGACGCCGCGATTCGCGGCTGTCAGAATCAACCCGATGACATCGATCGCAGGATCAACCGCGAAGACCTCTCCGGAAGCAGATTTCCGCGATCACATCGAGGCTCGCGAGGACGTCATCTTGCAGTCGCTAGCCGTTCGTTCGTATCCGGCAGAGAGGCGAAGGCCGGAGCCCGATTCGCCACTGCGCACGCCTTTCCAGCGTGATCGCGATCGGATCGTTCACAGCAAGGCATTCCGTCGCCTCAAATACAAAACCCAGGTGTTCATCGCGCCCGAGGGTGACCACTTTCGCACGCGCTTGACCCATACGCTTGAAACCTGCGGGGTCGCTCGGACCGTTGCGCGCGCGCTCGAACTCAACGAAGACCTCGCCGAGGCGATCGGACTCGGCCACGACCTCGGCCACCCGCCATTCGGCCACATCGGCGAGGCTGTGCTCAGTGACTGCCTGAAGGAGCGATTCGGAAAGGAGTTCCACCACAACCAGCATTCGCTGCGCACTGTCGACGCGCTGGAACGCGACGGCAGCGGACTCAACCTCACCGAGCCTGTTCGTGACGGCATCCTCAATCACACCGGACCCACGACGCCGCAGTCGCTTGAGGGCAAGATCGTGCGCATCGTTGATCGCATCGCATACATCAATCACGACATCGACGACGCACTGCGAGCCGGAATCATCCAGTCGGACGATTTGCCCGGCGCAGAGATCTCCCTGTTGGGTGAAGACCCGTCGCAACGCATCGACACACTGGTGAAGGATCTCGTTGCGACCAGCGCAGCTGCCGGCGACATCAAGCAGTCAGACGAAATCGGCGGCGCGATGTTGCGTCTGCGCAAATACATGTTTCAGAATGTCTATTTGGGACCGCAGGTTCGCAGTGAGGCCGATCGCGTGACCAATCTCGTTCGCGGGCTCTTCAATCACTTCACGCAGCACCCGGACTCGATTCCGCACGAGGCATTTGGATCGCCGCCTGCGGAGCCGAGCGGTGACGATGAGCTGGCTCAGCGCGTCACCGACTGGATTGCTGGCATGACCGACCGCTACGCCTTCCGTGTTTTCGAAGAGCTCAACTCACCGCGGACGGCGAGATAGGCGAGCACGATGCCACGGATATCTGATGGTTCGATCAACAAGTTGCGCGATGCCGTCGACATCGTCGATCTGATCAACGGGTACACAGATCTTCGGCGCAATGGATCCCAGTACATGGGTCGCTGCCCATTTCACGAGGACAATTCGCCCAGCTTCTCAGTCAATCCCAGCGACAAGCTCTACCACTGCTTCGGTTGCGGGGTGGGAGGGGACCTATTCAGCTTCGTCATGGAAAAAGAGGGTCTCGACTTCACCAACGCGATCGAGTGGCTTGCCGACCACTACAACGTGGAGCTCGAGTATGAAGAACTCGACGCCAAATCGGCCGAGAAGCTCAAACAGCGCGAGCGGCTGTACGAGCTGTTGGAAAGGGCGACGAAGTTTTACGAGCGCACACTGCTTGATTCACAGGAAGCGTCTGCAGCGCGCGACTACCTCCGCGGTCGCGGATTTTCGACTGAAGTTCTTGCGAAATTCCGAGTCGGGTACTCGCCAAAGGCTTGGGACAAGCTCTTCGTGCCGGCGCTGCGCCAAGGCTTCACCGAGCAAGAGTTGATTGCCGCTGGATTGGTTCAACGCAATGACCGTGGTCAGCTTTACGACCGCTTCCGGGGACGAATCATGTTTCCGCTCGCCGACAAGAAGGGCATTGTTCGCGGCTTCGGAGCGCGTGGCATGCGAGACAGCGACAAACCGAAGTACCTGAACTCCGCAGACGGCCCGGTGTTTCACAAGGGAACGCAGATTTTCGGTGTCAACCACGCGCGCAGGCCTGCCGCCGCAAAAAAGCGGGTCGTCGCAGTCGAAGGCTACGCCGACGTGCTCGCGCTGCACGACGCCGGATTCGAGGAAGTGGTGGCCGTCATGGGAACGGCGATGACCGAACAACAGGCCGCCGAGCTGGCACGCCTGGCAC
>JBMYXO010000118.1:0-3904 GCA_049608465.1 Solirubrobacterales bacterium
GGGAAAGTGCGCAGGGTCTCCCCCAGCCCCGACTCGATGCGGCGCATGGTGCTCGGGATCGCGTCGAGCATCGGACTCTTCGTGGCGAAGGGATAGCTCTTGGGTGGGTGATCCTCCGGCTCGAAGAAGTCGGTCTGCAGGTACGACAGGCCCGTCAGAAACGAGGTCACCAGCTGCACCCTCACCGACGGCATCGTCGACAACAGCGACTCGAGCTCGTCGGCGGCCTCGTTGAGAACTTTCAGGTGGTCTTCGTGCGCCTGACGTTTGCCCGGTGGCGCGATGTCTGGGTGCCAGCGCTTGGCCATCGTTTTACGGGCCTGCTGGACCTCCTCGATACCAAAGGGCGGCTCAAGTTCGAGCAACATGCTGAGCTGCTGGATGTCGAGGATCACTGAAGACATGGACATCGAAATTTAGTCGCTCGGGCACCCGTTGGAGGCGGCGGTAGGCTTGCACCACCAAATGACTGTCCATTCGATCGGATCCGCACAACCTCCCGCACCAACAGGCAATCGCCGAGTTGCGCTCGTCGCCGGCGGCGCGGGCGGCATCGGGCAGGAAGTGGCCGCCGAACTGCTGCGGAACGGCCTCGCGGTCGCGATCGGCGACATCGACGCGCAGCACGCTGCCACTGTGGCCACTGAGCTGACCCAGATCGGTGGCGAAGTGATCTGGGTCGACCTGAACATCACCGAGCAGTCATCCGTTTCGCGTGCACTCGGCGAGGTTGAGCAGCGGCTTGGCCCGATCGACGTGCTGATCAACAGTGCGGGCTGGAATCACGCTCAGAGCCTGCTCAAGAGCGACGAGGCCTACTGGCGCCAGATGATCGACACGAATCTTGTCGGGGGCATCCGTGTGACGCACGCGGTGCTCGGCGGGATGATCGATCGCGGATACGGACGAATCGTCCACATCGCCGGCGAAGCCGGTCGCGCTGGAACGGCGAATCAGTCGCTGATGAGCGCGGCAAACGGCGGCACGATCGCTTTCGTCAAGGCGATGGCGCGTGAGGTGATGGACAAGGGCGTGACGGTGAACTGCCTTTCTCCGGGTCCGACCGCTACGCCGATGCTCGACCAGCTCATCCAATACGCGGAGGACGCAGCCGAGATGGTCGCCTCGCTACGCGGAGCAGTGCCGATGGGCCGACTTGGCCACCCCTCCGACATTGCCCCGGTAGTGGCGTTCCTGGCTTCCGAAGGCGCCGGCTTTGTCACCGGCCAGACGATTTCCGTCTCCGGCGGCATGACCATGGTCTAAGCCCCTTGCAAGGTCCGAGGTTGCAAGCTGGTTTGGTTCGGGGTTTGATTCGGGGCGCGGGCTGACTTTCGTTTTCGCACCGAAAAGGGAATGGGCTGATTGGTGGGGGTGATTCCGATGGGGCAAAATGGCCCAGGACTCCCCCGCCGGGGGACTCCTGGACCAAATCACCCCATTGCAATCAGGGTCACCGATTCACGCCACGTCGATCGCCAGTCGAATCCGGCTTGCAACCTCGGACCTTGCGCGGCGAATCAGGCGTTGGTCTTGATCACCGGCGCGTGTTGCGCGACGACAGGTAGTTCGAAGCCGAGTGGCTCAGCGGCCTCCTGGAACAGCGGCAGCTCCTGCGGGGTCAAAGCGATGATGCCGCGGGCGGCGCTGCGGATTGCCTGCGCTGCGGGGTCGTCGGGATCGGCTACGACCAGGGGTGTGCCCTCGTCGGCGTGAACTCGCAGCGGCTCGGAGAGCGGCGCCTTGCCGAGCAACGGCACATCGAGCTCATCGGCCAGCATCTGACCGCCGCCTTCGCCAAAGATCGTGAAACGCTCGCCGTCCGGTGTGGTGAAGCCGGACATGTTTTCGATCACGCCGATCACTTCGATGTTGACCTTCTTTGACATGTCCGCGCTGCGCTTGGCAACGGTCTGCGCCGCCGGTTGCGGCGTCGTGACGATCACGAACTTGCTCTGCGGCAGAAGCTGTGCCAGCGTCATCGAGACGTCGCCGGTGCCAGGCGGGAGGTCGAGCAGCAGATAGTCGAGCTCACCCCACTCGACGTCTTCCAGAAACTGCTGGATCGCCTTGTGCAACATCGCGCCGCGCCAGACCACTGCGGCGTTCTCCTCGATGAAAAACCCGATCGACATCACCTTCAGGCCGCCGGCGGCTTCGACCGGCAGGATCTTCTGCTTGTCGTTGACCTGCGGCCGCTCCTGCACGCCAAGCATGCGGGGGATCGAGTAGCCATAGACGTCGCAGTCGACGACCGCCACCTTGTGGCCTTCGAGTGCCAACGCCGCGGCCAGGTTGGCGGTCATCGTCGATTTGCCGACGCCGCCCTTGCCCGATCCGACGCAGATCACGTTGCTGACCTGGGCGAGCGCACCTTCCGGCAGCGCTCCGCGACCGAGCTTCGCCTTCAAATCATTCTTCTCGCCGTCGCTGAGCACGTCAAATCCGACGTTCACGACCTCGATGCCGTCCAGGCGCGCGGCGGATTCACTGACTGCCTGCTGAAAGTGCGAGCGCACCGGACAACCCGGAGTGGTCAGCGAGATCACGATGTCGACGACACCGTCGGGTTTGATGTCGACCGATCGGACCATGCCGAGCTCGACGATTGAGCGTCGTAGCTCCGGGTCGATCACGGTCCGCAGGGATTCGCGGATCTCTTCTTCAGACGGCATGTTTTGGACGTCAGGCATAGTGCGGAATTATCGCAGGGTCGATCGGCTGTCCGGACCGCAGTCCGATACGCCGTCAATCGCGTCCCGACTCAGGAATCCGCGCCGTCGAAGCGAGCGCGCCGCTCGCACGGAACGCACTTCGACTCATACCCGTGCGGAAAGATCTGCACGGTCAACTTCGCGTTGCAATCGGGGCAGCGCCGCTCGGGCTCCAACTCTCCTGAGCGCGTCTCGGCATCCAGCTCTTCGCGTGCCTGTTCCAGCCGCCGTACGGTGATTCTCTCGCTCTCGCGAGTCAGCTGCCCTGGCTCAAATGGCATGCGAGTCGCGCTCCACTAGATGACCTTGCTGACGGCCTTGATCGGCATCTTCAGATCCTCGAGCATTCCGAGGTCACGCGCCACGTTGTCGCCAAGCGTCGTCAGGTAGTTGCCGGTGATCAGCGCGTTGACGCCGGATTTCATGCCCATCGCCTGAAGGTCACCGAGCGTGACCTCACGGCCGCCCGCGTAACGAATCACCGTCGACGGCATGATCAAACGGAACAACGCGATCGTGCGAATCGCCTCGGTCGGCGAGACGAGGTCGCGGTCTTCCATCGGTGTGCCGGGACGCGGGTTGAGGAAGTTCATCGGCACTTCGTGCGGCTCCAGCGCTGCCAGCTGGAAGGCGAACTCGATCCGCTGCTCACGCGTTTCGCCCAGACCGATGATGCCTCCGCTGCACAACTCCATTCCCGTTTCGCGCACCAGCTCGCAGGTTTCCATGCGATCTTCCCAGGTATGCGTGCTGCAGACCTCGGGGAAGTAGCTCTTGGCTGCTTCGAGGTTGTGGTTGTAGCGGTGCACGCCGGCGTCCTTCAACTCATACGCCTGATCGCGCGTGAGGATGCCCAGCGAACACGCCACTTCCAGACCCTTGACGTTCTCGTGCACGAGCTTGGTCCATCAGGCGGCGATCCGGCCCACGTACCGCGTAGACGATGCAGAATTCGGTGGCTCCGGTCTCGGCCGTCGCTTCGGCTGCGGACAGCAACTGCTCGGGCGGGATGAAGCCCGTCGGCGCAACTTCCGAGCCGAAGACCGAGGACTGCGAACAGAAATTGCAGTCCTCCGGGCACCCGCCGGTCTTGCCGGAGATGATCGATTCGACCTCGACCGATTCGCCGCAGTAGTCCAACCGCACGCGGTGCGCCAGGTCTGCGAGGTGCCCGAGCTGATCGTCGGGCA
>JBMYXO010000119.1:0-3584 GCA_049608465.1 Solirubrobacterales bacterium
GCGATTGAGAATCAGGACTTCGAGAAGGCCGCCAGCATGCGCGACAAGGAGCGCAAGCTGACCAACAAGAAGCGTGAGCTGGAAGAGCAATGGGAGTCCGGCGAAACCGGCGACCGCCCGATTATTGGCGAGGAAGAGATCGCCGACGTCGTCAGCATGTGGACCGGCATCCCGCTGTTCAAGCTGACCGAGGGCGAGACCCAGAAACTCCTGCGCATGGAAGAGGAGATGCACAAGCGCGTCGTCGGCCAGGAGGCCGCGGTCGTCGCCGTCTCCAAGGCCATTCGTCGCAGCCGCGCCGGCCTCAAGGACATGACGCGCCCGACAGGTTCGTTCATCTTCCTCGGCCCTTCCGGTGTCGGTAAGACCGAGCTGGCCCGCACACTGGCCGACTTCCTCTTCGGCGACCCCGAGACGATGGTCCGCATCGACATGTCCGAGTACATGGAGAAGCACAGCGTCTCCCGTTTGGTGGGCTCCCCGCCCGGCTACGTCGGCTACGACGAGGGCGGTCAGCTGACCGAGGCCGTGCGCCGCAAGCCGTACTCAGTGCTGCTGCTCGATGAGATCGAGAAGGCCCACCCCGACGTCTTCAACATCCTGCTGCAGATCCTCGAGGACGGTCGTCTGACCGACGCTCAGGGCCGTACGGTCGACTTCCGCCACGCAATCATCATCATGACCTCGAACATCGGTGCCGCCGAAATCGCCAAGAATGCGAGCTTCGGCTTCTCGCTCGGTGACGAGGCCGCCGGCATCAGCTACGACGACATGAAATCGAAGATCATGGGCGAGCTGAAAAAGGCGTTCCGCCCCGAATTGATCAACCGCATCGATGAGATCGTCGTCTTCCACAAGCTCACGCGCGAGGAGATCAAGGAGATCGTCGACCTGATGATCACCCGCGTGCGCTCGAGCATGAAGGAGATGGAGCTGCAGCTCGAGATATCAGAGGGCATGAAGGAACTGCTCGTCGACAAGGGCTGGGACCCGTCAATGGGCGCCCGCCCGTTGCGTCGCGCGATCCAGCGCTACGTCGAAGACCCGGTCGCCGACAAGGTTCTCGCCGAAAAGATCGAGCCGGGCAGCACGATCATGGTCGAGCGTCTCCCCGAGGAGATCAAGGGCGGTCCGAACGACGGACTGGAAGTCGAGATCAAGATCGTCAAACCCAAGAAATCGCGCGCCAAGAAGAAGGCTCCGGTTGCCGTAGGCGCGGATTCCGAGGCATCGAACGAGCCAAACGAATCGTCGGACAAGCCGAAGGCCGAGTCTGACGACGCAGCGCCAACAGATTCGGACGAAGACGACAAGTAGCCTGCTGCGACACGTGTGGCCGGTGCGGTGAAAATCTCATCACGACTGGCCACACGCTGATCGCGTCAGTATGCTGATTCCCAATGTATTTCACGGAAGACATGCAGACGTTTTTCGGATCTTCGGCCGGCAAGATCCGCTTCGGCGAGAACCCAAGTGGCCTCTTTTTCTGGCGCAAGGTCGTCGGCCAGATCGTGCTCAACCCGGGCGTGATGACGATCGCGCTGTATCGCCTGTCGCGTTCGTTCTACGTGCGCGACCAAGTCCTGGTCTCGCGGATCATCGACCGCGTGACGGAGTTCGCCACCGGCGCTCAATTCACCGGGCAATCGGATTTCGGACCGGGTCTGCAGGTGCATCACCCGGCTGGCCTGGTCGTCTCACCCGAGGCAAACGGCGGCGAGCGAGTGATGCTGATGGGTGGAGTTGCACTCGGAATTCGCGACGTCAAGGCCAATCCACTCGGTCAGTCGCCCACGCTTGGCGACGACGTCGTGGTGGGCTCGGGCGCCAAAGTCCTCGGCCCGATCCACATCGGCGACCGGTCGCAGGTCGCCGCAAATTCGGTCGTGATGGTTGATGTCCCAGCGGACGCGATTGCGGTCGGCATCCCGGCCAAAGTGATCGTCAAGGACGGGTCGGGCTCGAATCCGAAGGACGCGTCCAAATCTGGCACCAAGACCGGCACCAAGCCCGGCTCGTAGTTCCGGCGTCATGGCAGCAGCAACGCTAGGCGCCGTCATTTGCGCCTATAGCGACGAACGACGAAACGAGCTCGTGCGGTCGATCGAATCCCTGCTCACGCAGTCCCGCCCGCTGGACAGGATCGTGCTCGTGATCGATCACAACGACGGTCTGCTCGACCACGCCACGGAACTGTTTGCGGACCGCGGAGTCACCGTCGTCGCCAATCACGCCAAGCAGGGCCTGTCCGGCGCACGCAACAGCGGCGTGGCGGTGATCGATACAGACGTGATCGCGTTTCTCGACGACGACGCCGAAGCCGCGAAAGACTGGTCCCAGCGAATCGGATCGGCGTACGCGGACCCATCCGTGATCGGCGCCGGCGGCGCCGTGATTCCGCGATGGCAATCGAAGCGGCCGTCCTGGTTCCCGGAGGAGTTTCTCTGGGTGGTCGGTTGTACTTATCGAGGTTTGCCCACCGAAATGGCAGACGTGCGCAACTTGATCGGCGCGAACATGTCCCTTCGCAGTGACGTTTTCGTCCGCGCGGGGCATTTCAGCACAGATGTCGGGCGCGTCGGCAAAAAGCCCGTCGGTTGCGAAGAGACCGAGCTGTGCATTCGCGCGCTCGCGGCGATCGACCCGTCACACATCATCTACGACCCGACTGCACGAGTCACCCACTTGGTCACTACGGAGCGCGCAACCTGGCGATACTTTCGCCAGCGCTGTTTCATGGAAGGCATCTCGAAGGCGCAAGTTGTCCGCATGGCTGGTGCCGGCCAAGGGCTCTCCAGTGAGCGGTCATACAGCACCAAAGTCTTGCCGCTGGGCGTGCTCCGCGGGCTGGGTGACGTATTTCGTGGGAGACCGTCGGGAATCACGCGGGCGATGGCAATCTGCGCCGGTCTGTTGATCACGACTGCGGGATTCATCCGTGGACGCCTCGCGCCGCAGGTGCTCGAACCGTTGCCAACGACGACGAAGAAGTCGGAACACGAGGAATGATCAGGCAGAGCATTACGAGGGTGCGGGAGCACCTGAAGGAGCCGCTGCACCTCGCTGCCTGGAGCGTGATGTTCAGCTCGGTTCTGACCAGCGGCATCGGCCTGTTGTTCTGGGCCTTCGCCGCCTACGTCTACGACATCGAAACGGTCGGTCGTGATCAGGCGCTGATCTTCGCGATGATGATGCTCGCCACCGTGTTTCAGATGAACATGACCAACGCGGCGGTGCGATTCCTGCCGCAGGTGCGCGAACAGCTCGGGTTGCGGATCATTCAGGCGTACGCGATCGCCGGCTTCTTCAGTTTGATCGCCGGGCTGGTGTTCGCGCTGGTCGCGCCATCGATTTCCTCGGAGTACGACTTCATCCGTGACGATCCGTGGCTGGTGCCCACGTTCGCCGTAGCCACGGCGCTCTGGGCGATCTTCCTCGTGCAGGATCCAGTGTTGATGGCGCTCGGCAAGGCGAACTGGATGCCGGGTAAAAACGCCGCCTACAGCGTTGCGAAGCTTGCGCTATTGCCGCTTTTCTTCTGGGTGGCAAGCTCACACGGGATTTTTCTTGCCTGGATCATCCCG
>JBMYXO010000119.1:3594-3883 GCA_049608465.1 Solirubrobacterales bacterium
GGTCGCGATCATCGTTCCATTCGTGGATTACCTGATCGCGCGGAAGGCGGTTCCCGCCGCGACCCACGCCCAGCGCAACGCGGGTGGCGTCGTCGACGCGTTCGGGCATCCGCGAGCTCTTGCCAAGTTCGTCATGCAGGACTTTGTGGGGTCGTCCGCCGCACACGTCGCCATTTACATCACGCCGGTCCTGACGTTCGCGCTGCTCGGCCCGGAAGCCAACGCGCTCTACAGCCTTCCGTTCGTGATCGTCGCCGGCCTTGACTTGCTGTTCGAGGCATTTGTCGTC
>JBMYXO010000120.1:0-3749 GCA_049608465.1 Solirubrobacterales bacterium
TGGCTACGCGTCGCTGAATGTCGGGCGTCTGACGGACGACCGGCCCGAGGACGTCGAGCGAAACATTGCGATCGTCCAGGCCGCGAGCTCCGCTACCGACATCCAGCTTCTCAGGCAGGTGCACGGAGGCGCTGTTCATGTGAGCGAAGGAGACGCCATCGACGAAATGCCCGAGGCTGACTCATCGATCACGAAAATCCAACGCCGAGCATTGCTGGCCACCGGCGCGGACTGCCCACCGGTGGCGTTGAGCGACGGCGAGTCCGTGGCGATCTTGCATTGTGGCTGGAAACCGTTGGCGGCGGGAATCATCGAGTCGACCGCCGCGCATTTGAAACCGGGATTTCACGCCGCAGTGGGACCGGGAATCTGCGCTGATCACTACGAAGTCGGGGAAGAGGTGATCGATGCGCTCGGCGAGATCGGTCGGCGCAGCGCGCGGGGTCGAATGCTTGATCTCGGTCAAGTGATCACCGAAAAGCTGCACGCATGCTCCGCTGCTGACATCCAGGCGATCGATCGATGCACCTACTGCGAACCGGAACACTTCTTTTCGCACCGGCGCGACGGCGGTGTCACCGGCAGACAGGCAGGACTCGTGTGGCTGAACTGAGCGCCTCTGTGGAAACCGTCCGTGCCAACCTCGCCGCGATCGACCGGAACATCGCCGATGCCTGCCTGCGGGTAGGCCGCGACCGCGATTCCGTGCGCATATGCGCGGCAACCAAGTACGTGGACGCGACCGGCATGGAGTCTCTACGCGATGCCGGGGTGTCGATCGCCGCCGAGAACCGCCTCCAGGACATGATTGCCAAACAAGAGCGCTTTGCAGCCGATTTCGACTGGCATTTCATCGGCGCGATCCAGTCGCGCAAGGTCCGGGAGATCGCTCAGCGCGTGTCCACGATTCATTCGTTGGCGACGGAGTCGGCGCGCGACAAACTGGCAGATCTCGAGTTCACGCCACCGAAGCTGTTCGTCCAGGTCAACGTCTCGCAAGAGCCGAGCAAGCAGGGCGTCGATCCGGAGGAGCTCGATGAGTTCATCGCGCGATCACCGCTGCCGATCAGCGGGTTGATGACCATGCCGCCGCTGACGGAAGACCCGGAGCGTGCCCGCCCGTACTTCGCCGAGCTCAAATCACTGGCGGATCAGCGAGGTCTCGAGGAGCTGTCAATGGGGACCAGTCAGGATTACGTCGTTGCCGTCGAGGAGGGCGCGACGTTGGTTCGGGTGGGTTCGGTGCTTCTGGATACATCGACCGGCTAGTCGACCCCCAAACTAATTAGACTGAGGAGCAGGATTCACCCGCAAACGGGCGAACAACCCTGCAAATGTCAGTAAAAGACAAATGGCACACAGCGCTCGTCTACTTCGGTCTCGCAGAGTCCGATCACGACTACTACGAAGACGAGGAGTTCGATTACGAACCCGAAGCCGATCTGCAGGAGAGTTATTCAGATCGTCCGAACGTTCGTCGGATCAGCTCCAAGCGCAAACGCGACGACTTCGACGACATCTTCGCCGAGGACGTCGGCGACACCCCGACCCGCACGCTCAAGTCAGTCGGTTCTAAGAACAGCGGCCAGATGCACTTTTCCGCGCCGCAAAGTTTCAACGAGGCGCAGCAGATCGCCGACAAGTTCAAGAACCAGGTGCCGGTGATCCTCAATCTTCAGGAAACCGACACCGACATGGCGAAGCGTTTGATCGACTTCGCCAGCGGCCTGACCTATGCGCTCGACGGCGGGATGCAACGGATCGCCGACAAGACATTTCTGCTGACACCGCGAAACGTGCATTTCTCCGCCGAGGAGCGCGCACGTCTGATGGAACGCGGATTCTTCAACCAGGCCTGACCGGGCCATGCGGCTCGGGTTCATCGGTAGCGGCAACATGGCCCGAGCAATCGCTCTGGGCTTGGCGGATGCCCCGACGATCGACGCGTTGTCGTTCAGCGATGGTGGCTCTGGGCGTGCACTGCAGCTGGCCGATTCGTTAGGAGGAACGGCTACCTCCACGTCAGACTTGGTCACTTCGTGCGACGTGTTGTTTCTCTGCCACAAGCCGGCGCAGTTGGCAGAGGTTGCGGGCCTCGCCAACGAGTTTTCCGGCACCGTGGTTTCCGTTCTTGCTGCCACAACTCTCGCGGACCTGCGCAAGGCATTTCCAGCAGCAGCGGTGGTCAGATCAATGCCCAATGTTGCCGTCGAATTCGGCAGCGGAGTCGTCGTCGTTGCCGCTGGAAGCGATTCCTCTCCGGCGTTGAATGAGTTGCTGAATCGACTCGGCAGTTTGATCGAGGTCCCCGAGGACGAGCTGGAGATCGCCACGGCGATCGGCGGCTGTGCACCCGCTTTTTTTGCGATGTTCGCACGCGACCTGATCGATGCCGCCGCGCGACGCGGGATGTCGGAGGCGGTTGCGCGCGAGATCGTCGGCCAAACGCTGCGTGGTACCGGAGACGTACTTGCCGCCAACGGCGTCGACACGGAATCGACGATGCTCGCAGTCGCCTCGCCCGGCGGCCTTACCGAAAAGGCACTCTCGAGCTTTGAGTCGTCCAACTTGGAGGACGCGGTGGATCGCGCTGTCGCTACCGTCCTCGGCGAAACGTCCTGACCCTGACGGAGGAAAAACCCCTTGAGTCCCATCGCAACATCGCTCGCGATCACGCGCGTAGAAGTAGCCGACTACCTCGATGCCGTGCTGCTGATCTACACGATTCTGATCATCGCTCGGGTGTTGATGAGCTGGATTCCGCAGATTCCTGACAACCCGGTGGCGCGTGGTGTGGCGGGCTTCATCGAGGACGTGACCGAGCCGTACCTGTCGCTCTGGCGTCGCATCATTCCGCCGATTGGGGGCGGACTCGACATCAGCCCGATTCTCGCGATTCTCGTGCTTCAGATCGTTGGAGGAATCGTTGTCAATGCGGTGGCTGGTTAGGTGAGCGGTGCCGTCGACATGGCTTCAGTCCGTTGCTGACGGTGTGACGATCGACGTAAAGGTCATCCCGAAGGCCGCCCGCGAGCAGATCGGACCGGTCCGATCGGATCGGCTGCTGATCAAGGTCACAGCACCGCCGGAGGACGGCAAGGCGAACGCGGCTGTATGCAGCCTGCTGGCCAAACGACTCGGTGTTTCGAAGACTTCCGTTGGCGTCGAGGCCGGTGCCACAGCGCGAAGCAAACGTCTCCACGCGCGCGGCGTCTCGGCCAACTCTGCACAGACGCTTCTCCTGCGCGATCACGTCGGCTGATGCGAGTTCGCCGATACCTCTCGCTCGATCGTGCTGCCGTCACGGCGATCGCCGTCGTCGCGATCGATCAATGGACGAAGTGGTGGGCCTTCAACGCGACCACCCCGGGCGAGACGATCAGTGTTTTCCCCGGCGTGAGCATCGGTCAAACTCGCAACGAAGGGATCGCGTTCGGATTCCTCGCCGGTAGGCCGCTGCTCGTATTCGGATTGATGGCCGTGGCCCTGGCGATCCTCGTGTTCTCGTATGTGAAGCACCGCCAACAGCCGGTGCTCTGGCTCGCAACCGGACTATTGATGGGCGGGGCGATCGGCAATGCAATCGACCGCGTGACGCTCGGGTACGTGCGTGATTTCATCGAAGTTCCGAAATTTCCCTCGTTCAACATCGCCGACATTGCGATCACTGTCGGGGTGGTGATCCTGGTGCTCGCCGTCGAACAACGACACCAACTGGAGAAAAGATTGGCGGACGACAGGGAAGCTGC
>JBMYXO010000121.1:0-3366 GCA_049608465.1 Solirubrobacterales bacterium
CTTTTGGCGCATGTCGACGAGCTCGGCCTCGAGCTCGGCGCGACCCTGTCGTTCGATCTCCGCGAGCTCGGCCTCCAGTTGAGCGACTCGCGAGGTGTCGATCTGAGGCTGGACGTCAAGCTCGAGCTGCCCGAGTTCGCCTAGACAACGATCGGTCTCGGATGCCATCCGTCCGATCCGCTCTCCGGCACGTTCGCGAGCAGCGACGATGCGCTCGTACACCGCGCGGACCGAGAAAAGTGACTCTGTGGCTTGTTCCCGTCGAGCGGATTCGGCGGCGATCTTCTGCTCGGCGACTTCGCGCTCCTTCGCCACGTCGGCCAGTTGACCATCAATGGTCTCGCGGTCGGCGCGGGCAGCGGCAGCGAGCTCCGTCGCCTCTTCGAGCTCTCGAGCAGCCAGCAACAGCTGATCGGAGGCCTGCTCGGCGCGGAGCTCGTTGGCTTGGAGTTCGAGTCGCGCGTGCGTCTCGGCGGCTTCGGCCTGCCTTTTCAACGGCTTGATCCGACTGCGTGCCTCGCGCTCGACGTCGAGTACCCGATCGAGATTGTCCCGCGTCTTGGCGAGCTTCAGTTGCGCACGGCGTCGGCGCTTGCGGTGCTTGCCCAGTCCTGCGGCTTCTTCGAGCAGCAGACGGCGCTCCTTGGGTTTGCTCGCAACGATTTCGTCGACCTTGCCCTGGCTGAGAACTGAATGCATCTCTTTGCCTAGGCCGCTGTCGCTGAGCACCTCGATCACGTCGACCAATCGGCAGCGTGCTCCGTTGATGCGATACTCGCCGTCGCCGTCGCGACTCAGACGACGAGTCACCGACAGTTCAGAAAATTCGCTGTCGAGCCCGCCGTCGGAATTGTCGAACACCAACTCGACTTCCGCGGCGGACGCGGATGGCACGCCCTCGGCACCGCCGAAGAGCAGGTCCTGCATCTGTTGCCCACGCACCGCATTGGCGCTCTGCTCGCCGAGGGCCCAGACGATCGCATCAGACACGTTCGACTTGCCCGATCCGTTGGGTCCGACGATCACAGACACACCTGGACCGAAGTCGAGGCGCGTCTTGTGGGGGAACGACTTGAACCCCTTCAGTTGTACGGCTTTCAGATACATGCTCGGCGAAATTCTTGGTTAGCTGGGCTTGTCGAGCGCTCGCAACGCGATTTCGGCCGCAGCCTGCTCGGCCTCCTTCTTGGAGCGACCCGTACCGGAACCGTACTGATCGCCTCGGATCTCAACCGAGCATTCAAACCGCATCGCGTGGGCCGGACCTTCGGCACTCAAGAGCACGTACTCCGGCTTGTCGCCACGTCGTGCCAAAAGTTCCTGCAAACGGGATTTAAAATCGATTGGGTTGGCGCGCGCATCGACGATTTCGGCAGAAAACGCCGACTCCACGGCGGCCTTCGTCGCGCTCAAGCCGTGTTGCAGGTAGCTCGCTCCGATCACCGCCTCGCAGACTTCAGCCAGCACGCTCTGTGCGCCGATCAGTTCGTCCACGGGCAGTTCCGCGGACGTCGGCGCGTGCTCAACTAGGCGCTTCGCGACCTGAAGTTCTTCCGCCACGCGCGCGCAAGCCGCACGACTAGCCGCTTGCGCGCGAATCTTGGTCAGGTCACCGGCGGTCGCCTGTTCGAACTCGTCATAGAGCATCGAGGCGATCACCATTCCGAGCACGCTGTCGCCCAGGAACGCAAGCCGTTCGTACGAGTCGCTGCGACGCTCCGTCCATGAGGAGTGCGTGAAGACCTTCCGATAGAGGCTCGGCTCGAGCCGGTCGAGCAGGTCGTTCAGCGCGCTTGCATCGCTCGGCGTCACGCCGCCGCGAGGTTTTCGCTGATGTAATCGACCACGGATCCGACGGTGGTCAGGTCCAGCGCAACCTCGTCGGGGATGCTGATTCCGTAGTTGTCCTCGAGCTCCATCGCGAGTTCGACCAGGTGCAACGAGTCTGCATCCAAATCCTGCTTGAAATCCGCCTGCAAACTGATCTTCGCGTCGTCGATCTCGAGTTCCTCGGCAAGCGTCTTGCGCAGGGCTTCGTAGATCTCGTCACGCGTCATTGAGCGCTCCGTTGGACGATTCAGTCTCCACGGCGCCAACCGTAACAGCGGCGGTGGATGCGGCGTGTTCATTCAGTTCGGCGATTGCCCGCGCCATGTGGCCCGTTACATCACCTTCGACGGATCGCGTTGCCAAACGAATCGCGGCGGCTATCCCCTCGGCATTCGAAGAGCCGTGAGCGATCACACAGACACCGCGTAGTCCGAGCAACAGGGCTCCGCCAGTCGTATTCGGATCGACCTCGTGGCGCACCTTCAGAAGGCTTCGTTTGGCCAGCAATCCGCCGACCTTCGCAACCGAGTTGGATCGAATCGCATCGGCGATAGCCATCATCGTCGCGCGCGCCGCGCCCTCGATCGCCTTGAGGGCGACGTTGCCGGTGAATCCGTCGGTGACGATCACGTCGGCGCTGCCATTCGTAATGTCGCGCCCCTCGATGTTGCCGAGGTAGTTGAAGTAGTGAGAGTTCTCCGGGTCGGAAAGAAGTTGACCGGCCTGAACGACGCGATCATTGCCCTTGCCGTCTTCCTCGCCGATCGAGAGCAACCCGACCCTTGGGTTCTGCACACCGAGTACACGGATGCTGAACTGCGCGCCAAGCGTGGCGAACTGCACGAGCAGCTCCGCGGGAACGTCGATGTTCGCGCCAGCGTCGAGCAACAACGAGCGTCCTCCCCGGCCGTCGGGAAGGATCACCGCGATCGCAGGGCGTTTGACGCCTTTGATCCGCTTCATGTTGAAGAGCGAGGCAGCGAGCGCCGCTCCGGTCGGTCCGGCACTGACCAGAGCATCGGCTTCGCCAGCACTCACCAGTTTTGCACCGACAACGATCGATGAATCTCTTCGCGCACGCACCGCCGTGCCCGGATCGTCGTGATTGGAGACGACTTCGGTCGCATTCACGACGGTGATGTTGCTCGGCAGCGGACCGGCGGCCGCGATTTCGTCGGTCGGTCCGACGAGTACGACATCGATTCCCTCGGCCGCAACGATGCGTGCACCGTCGACGACGACTGGAATCCCCTGGTCAGAGCCTTGAACATCCAATGCGATCTTCATCGGTGCATCGAACTCCGTTCAATCAGTTACTGACGGCCACGCGCATCGTGCGCACGGTGAAGAGAAATTACGCGTCGGTCTCGACGGCTTCGCGGCCGTGGTAGAAACCACACTCGCCGCATACGCGGTGAGGCAGCTTGAGCGCACTGCAACGCGGGCACTCGTTCACGGTTTTCTTCGTGATCTTGTGCTGCGAGCGGCGCTTGTTGGTGCGCGAGTGGCTTTGTTTTTGCTTTGGAACGGCCATTT
>JBMYXO010000122.1:0-3192 GCA_049608465.1 Solirubrobacterales bacterium
GCCGACACGTACCAACCGGCTTTGGAGGTCAGCCCAATCCCTTCAAAGCGGGTGAAGTCGATCTCTTCGCTGGAGTCCGGTTGGGGCGCGGTCGTGCGGTTTGTCGCTACGTCGTTCATTGCAGATATATTCGTCCGCTTTGACTGACGCGACAAAAGCGAGGGCGATCTCCGGACGTTCGGTTGACCTCACTATTGGCGCGGAAAACCGTTAGGTAGCGCAGCGATATCACCTTGTTCACTACTTCGCTTCGCGGCCTACTACCGTACGAATCAAGTCGCATTCGACGCGAGTCGATGTGGCCGTTCAAGTAAGTCGCTTTTCAGCCGGGGGCTCGTTCTGATTTCTTGGTGCTGCGACGTGAGTAAGACACTGCATCGAAAATGCAGAAGTAGGGAGAAACACAATGCCCACTGGCACAGTCAAGTGGTTCAACGACGACAAGGGCTTCGGCTTCATTGCTCCGGAAGACGGAAGCAAAGATGTCTTTGCCCATCACACCGAAATCCAGGCGGACGGCTTCCGTTCACTGGCAGAGGGTGAGCGCGTCGAATTCGAAGTTGAGCCCGGCGACAAGGGCCCGAAGGCCGTCGCAATCAAGAAGATCTAAGCGACTACTAGTCATTAGCTCTTTGTGAGAAGGGCGTCACCTCTTGTAGGTGGCGCCTTTTTCTTTGGGCGGATGAGGATTCTCGGCGGGAGTTTCGGTCAGTCGCGAGCGACGTACCGTGCGAGGCCGTCGCGCAACGCACGCGCCGTGGCCTGACGCCAACTCCGGCTCTTGAGCCGTTTCGCATCTGCGCGATTTCGCATGTTTCCCAACTCGACGAAGACCTTCGGAACCTTCGAGAGGTTCAGCCCGCCGAGGTCGGTTCGCTGTGAGAGGCCGTTCTTCCCGATGTAGTTGGCCCTTGCCATTCCTGCGCGGATGAGCTCGGTGCGCATGTCGAGCGCCAGCCGTTTGGATGGTTTGACGATCGGCTCCGTGTAGCCACTGACCTTGCCGGGGTGAATAAGGTGGAATCCACGACCGCTGGCCGGCCCGCCGTCGGCGTGAATCGAAAGCACGGCGTCGGCCTTTGCGCGATTGCCGATCGCCGCACGTCGATCGATGCAAGGTCCGACCCCGCGGTCGTTCTTCCGCGTCAGCACGACTTTTGCGCCGCGAGCCTCGAGCAGCTTCTTGAGACGTCGCGCCATGTCCCAGTTGAACGCGTGTTCACTGAGCTTGCCGTCACTCGTAGTCGTCCCTGTCGTGTCGCATTCCTTGCGAAAACCCCCAGCCGGAACCTTTTTGTTGATCTTTTTCGGGTTGGCTGCGTTGCCGCCGTTGTGACCGGGGTCGAGGACGATCGTCTTCGCGTCGAGCGCCGCACGTTCGGTGTTGGTCGCGGCGAGGCTCCCGCCGACCACAACGGCCAGCGCCAAAATGGCCAGGCTCGCGGCTCTCATCGGTCCGAATCGCTGTCGATCTCGCGGCGCCAGAACAACTTTGACTTCGGCTGACGCGGCGGATCAAACTGGGCCATCGGATCTTCTCCCTTGTAGCGCAGAGCGCCAATCATTGCCGCGGCCAGGAACCCGAGAATCACCAGCGAGATGATCGAAAGCGGCGTCACGCCGTAGAAAGTCATCACCATGAAGGTCAACGCGATCAGTGCACAGACGAAAGCGAAGCAGAGCCACAGAACCGTCTGCTTCGAACGCTCCGACGGGCGGGGCGGGCCGTTCATCAACTCAATCACCGACGGTTCGTGCTCATCGACACGCTCGGCCGCAGTGGTTTCTTCGACGCCGAGCAACTCGTTCATGTCGTCTTGATCCATCCAGCCAGCTTACCCCCGCACGCGTAATTCACTGCCGGGGGTACCATCGACATGATGTTCGCTACGTCCAACAAGCGCTATGAGCCGTCCGTCGACCCATTCGAAGACACCGAGGTGATCGACGCACGCGCGCCTCGTACCAATCAGGCGTTTGTTGCGTTGATGACTGGGGCGGGATATCTGTTCGATGCCGAGTGGTTGGTTGCGCTGGCCGCGTTGCAGTTGATCATCGGATTGACGTTCGGTCGCAAGTATTGCCTGCCGTGCCTTTTCTACTTCAAGGTGATGCAGCCGCGATTTGGCGAAGGTCGCATCGAGGACTCCCGGCCACCGCGCTTTGCAAATATCGTCGGGGTGGTGTTCATGTCAGCGGCGACGGTCCTGTTCCTGCTCGGCGCATCGACCGCCGGCTGGGCGCTGTCGCTGATCGTCACCGCTCTGGCTGCGTTTGCTGTGATTTCTGGCATCTGTGTCGGTTGCGAGATGTACGCTCTCTGGGCCCGGATGCGCGGCGTTCAATTGGCGATGCGCTGAGCGCGATCGCAGCCTGATCGACCAATCGAGCCTCGATGGACCGCACCCTCACGCTTGCCGGACTGGCCCTGTTTGTGGTCGCGATCAGTCTTGCATTTCGGTTTATATCGAAGCGCCGGCACGCGATCGCACGAATCAGCCTCGGCGACCTGGCGGGCCACTCGGCGGATCCACTTGTAGTGATATTCACCAGTCCGTACTGCCATGGCTGTCGCCTGTGGATCGAAGAACTGACCGAGCGCGAAGCACCTACGCATGCGATCGATCTGGCCGAGCATCCCGAGGCGGCCGCGCGATACCGCATCAATCACACACCGCGCGTTGCCGTTGTGAGGAGCGCCACCGGCGTCGTGATCAAGGAGTTCGATCACTACACGCCGCGTCGTCACGACCTCGACTCGATAGTCAAGTTGCTCAATCCGGGCTCAAACGAATAAACACCGCAACTAGCGCGTGCGCAGACGGTTAATTGTTGAAGATGCGGGGCACCGACGTCGGTCAGGGCGATTGTTCGGCGTAGGTCGCCCCGCTTCTACTTCATAGGCCCTCCAGCCTCCGCCGAGCGCTGCGGAGTTCAATCTCTAGACGCTTGTCCTGGGGGGTTCACGGAAGGACAGGTCACACGCGCGACTCGTTGCGCACGGGCCCGGGTCGCGGTGCGCGAGCTCAGGTCACTGCTCGACCGCCCGGATGCCCCAGGAGACTGACACCTCGTCGCCCGGCTCGCCGGCGGGGGCGAGGGTGAGGAGGTCCTCGCCGCTGCGGAACGCGTCGGCGTTGGCCGTCATCGGCTCGACCGCCAGCGAACGGCGCGCCGTCGCCGCGACGTCGT
>JBMYXO010000123.1:0-3182 GCA_049608465.1 Solirubrobacterales bacterium
ATCAGTTTCTGTTACTATTGTAGACACATCACAAACTCCAGCAAGTGGAGAAGAAATTTTTACAGAAAATGGTATATTTACTGTTCCAGCAAACGTAACTAGTGTAAACATATATGCAGTCGGCGGAGGTGGTGGTGGAACGGGAGTGTCGTCGCAATATTTCAGTACGCCACCAACACCATCCGACCACGTACCTGAAACAGCGGTCACCGCAGTTGCCGGGACGAACCCCCAACCAACTCCGGGTACGTATACAACCGCTAGCTGCCCGTTGAGAGTTGTATACCGGTAGTAGACGTGCGTTCCGACCGGTAGGTCGCCGGTCGCGGGATTGACAAGCGATCCACCTCGATAATCACTAGTCCACTGAAGGTTCCAATAGAGCTTGGTTGTAGCTGTCAGTGTTGAGCTTGAACCGAACGTGGCCTTGGAGTCAGCCGGGCAGTTCAAGTGACTTTGGATATTTCCCCCGCTATTCCCAGCGAGGAATGCCCGAGTGGTGTCGCTGCAGACGTCTGAGGACGAACTGGTGCCAGCGCTCAAATAGTTTGTGAAATACGTCCCTGGTTGCGCTGGACCCAAGATCAGGCATCTCCCACCTACGCCACCCCAAGCGCGACCGTAAAAGTACTCACTGTGATTTGAACCTACCGGATTGGCCGTGCCCACCTGAGTATCGAACGTCTGGCCATTGAAGAGTCGTCCCATATAGAAACCGCCGCGATTATTGGAAAGCAATACCCCGCCTCCAATGTTGTCTTGGTCGCTGGGATTCGCCGAGAAAATGCAAGTTGCGCCGCAGGGGGATTTCAGAATGGTTTGTGAGCGAAGCGAGGCTGCATCTGCCGAGTCTGTGAACAAAGTAAGTAAGGAAGCGGCAAACAGCAGAACCATGGCGCGTCGAAGTGAAATTGCCAACTGTCTATTGGTAGCTACCCCATATTTACGGTCCATAATGCATCCCCCGGTTCGATGGAACTAGCCCAGAATCCTACCAACACGTGTGGCCGAATTCAACCTTCCTAGGGTTGAAGTGAACACACCCCATACTCGAAATGCCGTCACTTCGCGACGCCCGCTGAGGAGAGACAGACCATTTTCATGACCACAATCGCCGGAGCTGGAAATCGCCCACTCGGAGACTGTTGACAACCGCTGCGTACGTCTCCTATAGAAACTGGAAGCTTCGTAAGCGTTTTCGCTAACATCTGTTGATATGGCGACCAACACACATCTCCTGATCGCCGACGTCCGCACTCGCGCGGGCCTGTCCCAAGCCGAACTCGCCCGACGCGCCGGATTGACGAGATCAGTCATGAACGCATACGAGCGCGGCCGACGCGAACCCTCGGCGGCCATGCTCGCAAGAATCTTCGCCGCAGCGGGATTCGATCTGGTGGCCAACGCGGTCGTTCCGCCGACCGACCCAGTGCGCGCAGGCCGCATCCTTGAGCAGGTGATCGAGCTGGCGGAGGAACTGCCATACCGTCCGAAATCGACCAACGATTACCCACCGTTGGTGCATCGGTTGACTTGACACCCATGGCGTCGTTCTCCAAGGGGACCACGCTGGCCGAAAAACTGGGTGCGATACACGAGTCGCTCGCAAAGGCCAACCTAAAGCACGCGTTCGGCGGCGCAATATCACTCGCCTACTGCATCGACGAGCCCCGGGGCACTCGTGACATCGACGTGAACATCTTCATTTCCGCAGAGCGAGCACGCGACGCGGCAGCCGCACTGCCCACCGAGGTTGAAGTGCCGGAGCAGGCAATCTCGGAGATCGTTCGTGATGGTCAAACGCGAGTCTGGTGGGATGACACGCCGGTGGACCTGTTCCTGAACAACCTGCCGATTCACGAAGAAGTCGCCAATGAGGTCCGCTGGGTCCCGTTCGCCGGCAGCGAAATACCCGTTCTGTCTTGCCAGTCATTGGTGATTTTCAAGGCCTTCTTCAATCGCACGAAGGACTGGGCAGACATCGAGGCCGTCGCGAAAGTCGAGCCGGCGTTCGTCCTGTCGGCCGCCGATCGAGTTGAGCAGCTCGTCGCGCCCGACGAAGAAATCATCACCCGCCTGCGACAGATCGCGGGCTAAGGCAACTCGGCGCGTAACTGCTTGACCCGATTCACGCTGTCCGCTACGTGATCCTGCGTAATCGTGCCGGCAGCCAAGGCGCGACGCAGCGCGCTCGTGGCGCGCGCGGCGTTGCGCTCGTCCAGATACAGCAGCAAGTCGGCGCCGGCCGCAACCGCGCGGGTGGGAAGCGAACGAATTCTCTTGACCGCGACGGCATTCAAAGCGTCGGTGACGACGACTCCGTCGAACCCGACCTTTCGGCGCAGATCGTTGTACATCGCGGGATTCACGACGGCCTGGCGACTTCCGTACACCTTCGGATACTTGGCACTTGAGACCATCACCAGAGTGTTTGGTTCATTGGCGCAGCGCGTGTATGGCACCCAACCTGCCTCGATTACGGCGCGACTTGCGTTGATCGTCACCGATCCATCGTCTGTATTGACATCGCCCGCAGCCCCGAGGCCGGGAAAATGCTTGAGCGTCGCACCTACGCCGCCGGCCGTGAGCCCCGCTGCGAACGCGCACGCATCGCTGGCGACGCCGCCGGGGTCACCGCCGAAGGCCCGAGTGCCGAGGAAGTTGCTGCGTTTGGTCTTGACGTCTGCCACCGGCGCGAGATCGACGTTCACGCCGCGTGCTCGCAGATCGCGGGCGGTCGATCTGCCGATCCTCTGGATTGCCGATTCGGAAAGCCGCGACATCGACCTCGCAGAACGCTTCGGCGCAGCCGAGGCGAATCGCTTGACGCTGCCGCCTTCCTGATCCACCATCACGATCGGAGTCAGCTGCCCGCCGGCCTTGGCCGCCTTGGCGAGCGTGCGCGTGAGCGAACGAATCTGCTCGACCGACTTGATGTTCTCGCCCATCACGATCACGCCCGCAACGTCGCCGCGTCGTACGCGCCGCTTCAACGTCGCGGACGCTCTGGTGCCGCGAATCCCGCTGATCACCAGGTTGCCGAGATCCGCCCGAGTTACCGCTGGCGGCGCCACGCCCGCCGAGGACGAGACGCCTGACTGCCCACACCCCGCCAAAGAGAAAAGGACGGCAATCACAACTGCGCGCCGGAGCGGGTGTGATTCCTTCCCCGCAGCGAGACC
>JBMYXO010000124.1:0-3140 GCA_049608465.1 Solirubrobacterales bacterium
TCCCGGATCATTCTTGCGCGCGCACTGGCGTTACTCAGTGGCCTCGTTCTTGTTGCACTCTGCGCCGCTCCCGGCGCATCCGCGGGGCCGAGTCCGCGTACTGCGCTTGGCGACCTCAACCAGATGCGCGCGGCGTCCGGGCTCCCGCGGGTGCGATCGGTGCAGCGCAAATGGAACAAGGGCTGCAAGCTGCACAACAACTACATGCGCCGCACGGGCGAGTTCAGCCATCGGCAGCGGCGATCGAGCCGCTACTACACGCGACTGGGCGCGCTGGCTGCCGCACGTAGCGTGATCGCGCAGCCAAGCGCGTTGCCGACACGCGCGTTCGGCGACACGATCTATCACCGCCTGGCGATGCTGCAACCGCGCCTGATTCGCATCGGCTATTCGGGGCAGTTCGGACACACGTGCCTTCAGGTGTTGAGCGGCGTCAGCAACGCGGCGTCAGTGCGGATCAGGTCTGCGGTCGCGTACCCATGGCCCGCCAACGGGCAGACCGGGCTGGATCCCACCTTCAGCCAGAACGAGTGGCCCGATCCGCGCGCGGATGCGCCGGGTGCGACGCGGCTCGGAACCCCGATCACATTCTCCGTCAATGGCCCCTGGCGCAATTGGAAGACCGCGAAGTCGTACGTGACGTCGATGTCGCTGGTGGATGAACTCGGACAGTCGATCCCGGTGTCTGCCTCGGACGCCAGCTCGCGGAATCGCGCCTACCTCTACGGTGGATTCGCGCTTCTACCGCGTCGCGGTCTGTCCAAGAACACCTGGTACACGGCGCGCGCGTCCGGCTACGTGGCTTATCGAGGTGCCCGCTATCCGGTGACCGCGTCGACTCGCTTCAAGACCGGAACCGGAAGCTGGTGACCGCCGCTCAATCGCGTGCGGCGAATTCTGCGTCGACGCGACGCTTGAGGCCGGGCACGCGGATCGCCGCCTCGATGGCGATCTGCGGGCTCATCTTGGATTCTCCCGCGCGTCGCTCGGTGAACCAGATCGGAACTTCCTTGTACGTTCTGCCCGCGCGGATCGTGCGGTAGGTCAGCTCAATCTGAAAGCCGTACCCGTTGCTGATCACCTTTGCGAGGTCGATCGCTTCGAGCGTCTCGCGCCGAAAGCACTTGAAACCGCCGGTGACGTCCTGCACATCTATCCCGAGGATCGTTCGCGCGTACTGGCAGCCCGCCCGGCTGAGCGCGCGACGACCGAGACTCCAATCGCGTACGCCGCCGCCGGCGACGTAGCGTGAACCGATCGCGAGATCACACTCCGTGCTTGCTGCACGAGCCAATCGACCGAGGTCACGCGGGTCGTGTGAGAAGTCGGCGTCCATCTCGATCACCAAGTCGGCACCGTTTTCCAGCGCGATCGCGAATCCTGCGAGATAGGCGCGGCCGAGACCCTCTTTGCCTTTGCGGTGGAGCACGCGGACGGTCGGATAGTTTGCCGCGAGCACGTCGGCCGCATCGCCGGTGCCGTCGGGCGAGTTGTCATCGACGATCAGCACGGTGTGCTCGCGCACGCTTTCACCCAGACGTTGAACTGCGGCGGCGACGATCGGACCGATGTTCTCGGCCTCGTTGTACGTCGGCAGGATCAGCCAGACGTGAGCGTCCACTGGGTCGAAGTTGGGCATCGGAGAGCAGACACCCTAACCAGTCGCCAGTTACGCGCTACCTGCTGCGTATTGGTTGCGATTCGTCTTGCCGACGAACTACATCGCATGCACTCGAACAAGCTTCGGCGGCTGCCAGGCAGAGTTGCGGACGATCCAAAAATGAATCGCGTCGCGGTCTTCGATTGCCTCAACGGCCATCGCCTGTCTGCGCCAGGCCATCGACCAAAGCAGTCCGTAGCCGGCAGCCGCGATCGCGAACTGCGTGAACAGCGGCGTCAGAAACACGGCGATGATCGCGATCGCCAGGATCGGCCACAGCCTGCTCAACAGCACCGGTCCCGGCTCGATCTTCGGGAACACCGGCTCTGGCCGAGACCTCGAGAGCAGCGATCCGATCGATTCCATCACCTGATCGCGCCGCCCCAACCACGTTCCGAGCAGTATCGCCACGACCAGCCAGATGCCGCCGATCACGGCCGTGCGCGTGTTTGATTCGCGTGCGAGTTCCATACCGGACACGACGATCAATGCAACCGCAGCCGAGCCGATCAGAAGCACCGACGCTCGCAAATAGTCCGAGTACCGCATTCGGCGCCGCCCTAGATCGAGTCCAGCAGTTCGGCCACGCCGGCCGGTCCGTCAACCATCAAGTCAGCTCCATCGACGAGTCGTTGGGGCTGCTCCTCGGATGCCACACCGACGCAGAGCACTCCTTCGAGATCTCCCGTGGCGTGCAACTGACGCAGCGCGTCAAACGCGTCGATGTCGGTCAGGTCGTCGCCGATGTAGGCAGCGTGAAGTGCAGACGACTGGCGGATCAATCGTGAAACGACGAGGCCCTTGTTGAAGGTCACGGGCGGACGGATTTCGAGCACCTTTCGACCACGGTGAATTTCGAATCCTCGCTCCGTCGCCTTCTCCTCGACGCCGTGCACGAGCTGCTCGGCGATCTCGTCGTCGTCGGTTCCACGCCAGTGCAGCGCCTGGATGAAGTCTTTGTCCTCAAGTCGCACGCCGTCGCGTCGCAGCGCCTGCACGTCCAGCTCCTCGACAAACTCATGAATCGGTTTGCGCCAAGCCTCGAGCTCCGGCGCTCGTTCGACCTCTCCCGTAGCTGGGTTCAACAACTCCGCGCCGTGGGCTCCGGCGTAGACGACCCCGCCGACACCAACCAGTCGCTTGGCGTCAGCCGCCCCGCGACCGGACACGCAGGCGACCATTCCCAGTCGAGCAGAGAGCCGACCGAGCGTTCGACTCACGGCAAGCGGGACCATCGCGTCTTCGGCTCGACTGACGACCGGCGCAATCGTTCCGTCGATGTCGCAGAAAAGCGCGCAGCGTTTGGGCGTCTCGGTCGAAGCTGCGATCCAGTCGTCCAGAGCAGTCTGGTTGTCAGCGCGATGCTGTGGGGGCATCGGTCTAGTATCGCGGAACGATGTCGCAACCCGATCAAAGCAGCGACCGCGGGGTCAAACGCGGCCGCCGCGACAACGCGCAACTAGGCGCGATTGGACTTTCT
>JBMYXO010000125.1:0-2971 GCA_049608465.1 Solirubrobacterales bacterium
GCCGACGAGGCCGTCAACCTCTTGCTCAATGAGCTTGGTCTCGGCGTCTGCCGCACGCTTGGCGTTCTCGTCGCGCTCCGTGGTGCGCTGCTCGAGCTCACCCTTGAGGGTCTCGACGGACTTGAGCGCTGAGTCGCGCTCGGTCTTGAGCGACGCGATGGACGCGTCACGATCTGCGACCTGAGCCTTGAGCGTGGCCGCCTCTTTCTCGAAGTCCATGGTGGGCTCCTCTTTCTTGGTGTCGGCGCCGCGCTCAATGGGCGGCGAAGTGTTTGAGCACGCGGCGCGAATGCGCTGCGCAATTGCCTCGGAGTTCGCCGGGATGGACGTCGCCGAGATCTCGTAGAGCTCGTTGTCGTCCAGGACCACGACATCTTGGTCATTGCGTCGCTCGACACGCACGGTGTGCGGATAGAAGCCGACGCTTACGCCACGGAGGTTTCCCTCTCGGTACGATTGAAAGACCTGCTCGGCGAACGGGTTAGCCTTGGCTGAGGCGAACTTGGCCGTGAACTCGAGCCGGCCATTGCGAACTTCTGTCCGCACAGACTTACCAATCGGTAAATCTCCAGATTTGTGGGACCAAAGAAAGACCGGGTTGCTGCTATAGCGCTCAAGTCGCCAATTCTGCGCGACGACCTCGCCATAGCTATCCATTGCGTCAGTGGACGCGATGAAGTCGATCTCCCGGCTTTCTTCACGGATTTCGCGAATAGCGAACTCGCGGCGAACAAGGTCACTCTTGCCGATCGCTGTCGTCGTGGTCATTTGTCACCAACTCGACCGAATTGACGGCACGGTTGAGGTACGTGGGTCTTCGAGCCAAAACTTCGGCTTCAGCTCTGCGCTTCAGCTTTCGGCGACGCTTCTTCTTGCGGTTCTTGGCTGCTGGCATCTGGTCCGTTATCGAACTCGGACACGTCGACATCGACGGCGGGCCCAAGGGTCTCGTCGCCCTCGTCGGGGTCCGGAATGCCGGCTTGGTCACGCACCCACGAGGCGGGGATTCGCAGTCCGGCATTGGTAAGCCGCTCGATGCCCTCGCTGAACTCGTTCAGGTTGACGCCGTCTTCGGTGATGAAAACGAAGTCGGGGATGGCCACGTCGGGGCCGAAGTTCCAGCGAATCAACGGCGCGATGATGTGGCGCCGAATCGTGGCGGCGACAGCGCGGGCATCAGCCTCGCGAATGTCGCGTCGAATCTGGTCGTGAATCTCACCGAGCGACCGAGCCCCACGGGCCCCCGCTTCGGTGGTGAGCGTTTGGCCGAGCACGGCCTTGGAGATCTCGGCGCCCAGCCAGTCGGCTAGCGCTTGGTGCGAGCTCTGGCCCTGCGCCTTTGGCCACTCGACCGTGACGTCGGCGATGTCCTTGTTGAACAGCGCGACGCCGCTGACACTCATCCGCTGAAGGATGCGCGAGAGCTGCTCGACGGCTGACGGCTTAGCGTTCCCGCTGTAGCGCCCGAAGCGCCACGGCTTCCAGGACAGCTCGGCGAGCTGAATCCAGTCTCGAAGGTCCCAGTTGCGGAACAGCGCCGCCCAGACAAGGACGCGAATCAAGCCCTCGCGATGCGGCGAGTCGCCGGTAATGCGGGGCTGATGGACGATGAACTTCCCCGGCCAAACAGCCTGGAAGTCCACGCCGGGGAAGGGGTAGTTCCCGATCGCGTCGTATTGGTAGAGGCGACCGTCGTTCGACGTGTCGTAGGCGAACCGTCGAGCCCCGTGCGTCTTCCACGCTACCGGGACGATGCGACCTTTTTGCAGGTCGAGGAATGACTCGGCCACCGCGTGGCCGAAGAAGGCACCACCGGTGAGGTGGGCAATGAGATCGTGAAAGCCGCGGGCCGTCGGATCGGACTCGAGGCCCGTCGCCTGGAGGAGCGCCTCTTTGACCCAGTCAGCCGCCGCAGCGTCGCGCGCTACGGGCTTTTGCCAGCCTGGCCGGACCTTTGGCCGCACGTCCCAGTCGAGCCCGCACAGCGCTGTTTCGCGCGTGTGGCAAACGCTCTGGAGGTGGCAATCCTTCTGCCGGCTCTCGTTGCCGAGATCGCAGAGACGCGACACATGTCCGTCGTCCGCCTCGCGAATGATCGTCGAGAGCGTGCGCGGGTTGAGGTCGCCCCCAATGCGTTGCGGCTGGGCTCCAAACGGCTCCGGCCCGATGGCCGAGACGTCGGAGAGCATGTCGCCCGACGGTGCCGCTCGAAGGCCAAGCGCTGATACTGCGCGAGACCAGAGTGACATGGGCTAGTACAGGGCGATGATTCCGGTGGCCGAGGTGTCTGAGACGAATACCCGACGCGCGCCAATGGGGTGAACCATTCCGGCGGCCAAGTTGCCCAGGGTCACATCTTCGTCACCCAGGGTCAGGATGCGAACATCGCCAGCGACGCCGACGTAGAGGCAGCGGCACGGACCATTGGTCAAATCCACCGTGTCACTCTGGTTCGCGGCTGCCGCGTTGGTGATCGGATGGATCGGCGGCAGCGCCTCGTTTCCGTAGGCCATGGCTCAGGGCAGCTCGATGTACAGGATGTCGATCGTGCAGGCACCCGCCGCCAGGTTGACGAGGTTGTCGCTCGCACTGATGAACGTTGCGTTCAGCGTCGTCTCGGAGGCGAAGTGCTTGTTCGGCGCGATGCCGTCCGTAATGGCAGACGCTTGTCCGTCAACGGCCGCGGCGAGCACGTTGGCGCCGTCAACGACAGCGTCGGCGTCGCCCGTTGAGCCGATGTCGACCGTGCACGCGCTAACCGAGCCGCCGGTAAACGGCGTCGCGAGCGCAATGCTGCGGCCGACGATGCGCGAGTTGGCAGGCAGCGTCCCGATGGCCAACACCTGCGACGTGGCCGCGGCGGTGAGGTCAGCGTGGCCGACAGTGAGCGATAGCTTTTGGATGCCGCCGGTGATCGGCTGGTCGCCGTCGACGATTTTGCGAGCGAGAGCGTCGCCGTAGGTTGCGCCGG
>JBMYXO010000126.1:0-2771 GCA_049608465.1 Solirubrobacterales bacterium
CTGACCTCAAAGGACGCAATCCAGATTTGCCTTCTCAACAATCGACTTCTGCAGCAACAGCTCTACGAGATCGGTGTGCGGCGTGCGAATGCCGTGCAGGCTGGATTGCTCTCGAACCCATCGCTCCAACTGATGGTGCGCCTCCCACTCGATGGAGGAAGCACGAACATCCTCGGCGAACGGTTCAAAACCGGCCAGTCATGGTCGCTTCAAAACCGGCCAGTCAGGCATCGCGGACATGTTCGGTGTAGCGGTTGGTGTTCTCGGTGCAAGCAGGAGTCATGCGGCGTCGCCGCCGGGCCCAGGAAATCGTGTCCGGTAGCTCCTCGGGCCGCACTTGAGGATGTGCGAGTGATGCAGGAGTCGGTCGAGCATGGCCGAGACGGCAGCGTTATCGCCGAGCAGCTTGCCCCAGTCGTCGACCGGGCGATTCGACGTGACGATCGTGCTCGCACGCTCGTAGCGACGCATGACGACCTCGAGCAAGTCCTCAGATGCCGATCGTGGCAGCTTGCGCATGCCGAGGTCATCGACGATCAGGAGCTGGGCCGCGGCGATCCCCTTCATGTAGTCGCGGCGCGTGTCGTCAAGCGTCGCGTCTGCGAGTTCCTCGGCGAGCACATGCGCTTCCTTGTAGAGCACGTGAAATCCCTGGTGCGCTGCGGCCAGGCCGAGCGCCTGCGCAACGTGGCTCTTGCCGGTGCCCGGTGGTCCGAGCAGGAGCACGTCCTCTCGCCTTGCGACAAAACGACAGGCTCCGAGTTCGAAGACAAGCTTGCGATCCATCTTCGGGTTGAAGGCGAAGTCGAAGGTATCGAGTGACTTGTCACGATCGCGGAAGCCGGCCTTCTTGATGCGACGCTCGATCAGGCGGTCCTGACGCCGATTGAGCTCGTCGTGCACGAGCGTTGCGAGGAAGTCGTGGTGCGTCACGCGCTCGGACTGCGCCTCGACGATGCGCGTCGAGAGCGTGTCGGCCATGCCGGAGAGACGAAGGCGACGTAGAGATTGATCGAGTTCGGTCTGGTTCATGATCGGGTGTCGGTGATTTTTCGATAGTGCTTCAGGTCGCGTATCAACTCGTCGACCTGCTGAAGAGGTGGGGCTTGCGGGCGCCGCTCGACGAGCTTGCGCACGGTCCGGTAGTAGGGCGCGCCGACTTCGAGCGCGGTGTCGCAACACTCGTCGATGACCTCGAAGCCGTGCTTCTTCACGAGAGAGAGCACGCCGAGGATCTCGCGTGCGCCATACTGACTGCGCTTCTGCTCGATGCACTCGCAGAGGGCTCCGATGTGCTTGCCTGCGTTGTGCGCTCGAGTGAGCAGTTGCGCGACGCCTGCTGGCGTTTTGGGGCTGCGGTCCTTCTCGTCGATTCGATACTTGCCGGGAAGTTGGCGAAGCAGCTCCCGGATCAACTCGCCGCTGTTTGGATCGATGACGCGGACGAAGCGATCATCCCAGCGGACGTGCACAGTCCGTCCGATCCACTTCGGTGGCACGCCGTAGTAGGCCCGTGCGACCTCGATGCAGCCATCGGTGTGTACGACGCGCGAGCCATGCTCGTAGTAACGGAAGCTCTCGGCCGGAAGCTGTCGCAGGCTCGGCTTCTCGGCGGCAAACATCGCAGCGACTTGTTGCTTGGTCGTGCCGTGGATGCGCGTGTCCGCCCAACGATCATTCCAATCGTCGAGGTGACGCTGCGCTTCCTCGATCGACTCGAAGCGCATGCCGCGCAACGGTGTCTTCTGCGCGAAGCCGACCGACGACTCGACCTTGCCCTTGCGATCTGGATGACGGACGCGCGCCGGCATCGGCACGACGCTGTAGTGAGCAAGCACATCGCGATACAGCGGGTTGATCGTCGGGTCGTAGACGTCGGCCGCTATCACGCCCTCTTTGAGGTTGTCGAGCACTACGACCTCGGGCACGCCACCGAGTCGACGGAAGGCTTCCTCGTGCAATTCGCACCAGATCTTCGAGCTCGACTTCCACGTCAACAAGAAGACTGCCTTGCGGCTGTGTCCGAGCGTCATCGCAAACAGGCGCGTGCGTCGATGCTTGCCTGTCTCAGCATGGCGGACCATCGGGCCATCGCCGTAGTCGACTTGCGCTTCGTGGCCAGGCGCGGTCTCGATACGCGGATGCGCGACCTTGCCCTCGTCCGGCTGCAGCCGACGTGCGAATCGCTTCACCGATTCGTAGCTGCCTTGGAAGTCGTGCCGCTCGACGAGCTCCTGCCAGATCGCTGTCAGATTCCGGCCAGCTCTTTGCGCGCGCTTGATGAACTCCTCGTGAGGAGCGCACTTGCTGATTCGCCGCGGTGGCTCCGGGTCGGTGGTCGGATCACTGGCCGGTTTTGAATCGAAGTCGGTGGTCGCTTCACTGGCCGGTTTTGAATCCGGTCGCGGCGGCGGTCGCCGGCGGCGTGGCTCGCGAATCGCGATCCCGGCCGCCACGAGGTAGCCCCTGGCCGTGTCGCGGTGGACTCCGGTCGCTTCCTGAATCTGGCGTAGCGACCACCCAAGTCGCCCCAGCGCACGCACTTGCTCTTGTTTCTCGGTCTTCAAGACGTTGGCCATCCCCGCGATGCAGGGCTTCCTGCCTCGCGATGTCAACGTCCGCGGTCACCTGGCTCGACTGGCCGGTTTTGAACCGTTCCTCACTGGCCGGTTTTGACCGTTCGCCGAGGCCCAGGTTGTCAAGAGAGCGATCGGTAGCGCGAGGGTGTCCCCGACACCCCCTTCACAGGTTGCTGAAAGTACAACGCCGTA
>JBMYXO010000127.1:0-2759 GCA_049608465.1 Solirubrobacterales bacterium
CGATGCCGACCGGATCGATCTCTGCCAATGCCCTGCGCGCCAGTGCGGACGCGGCGCGCAAACGCCGCGCCGAAGAAGGCCGCCGCGCCTACGAGCAACAGCAGGCAGAGGCGGCGATGCGCGAGGATCGCGAAAAGCATGACCCCTTCCACTCGCAGCTGCCCGATCATTCAGTCGTTTACCGCTATGCCCGCTGCAACGCCTATCCCGAATGGGGCGTCGGCAGCATTCTCGGTATCTACTTCACCGGCGGCGGCGACAACATGCAGCAGTGGGCGCGCGTCGACTTCGAGGTCGGCGTGCGGACGATCCCCGCGGGCACGCTCGACTTCGTCGAGTTCGGCAAACCGGATGACTCTCGCGAGCGCGCGAGACGCTTTTTGATCAGCGCCGAGCACGCGATGGCAGAGGGTGACTACGGACTCGCTGCCGAACGGTTGATCTACGCCCGCGACGCCGACTCCGGGGACCCGACGATTCACCGCCTGATGACCGTCGCGTTCTGGCAGGCCGGAAACATGGAGGCCGCAGCGCGAAGTGTTCGTTCATGGGTGCGCGTCGAGCCCGGTCGACCGGCCCCGCATCGCTACGCCGCACGGCTCTACGAGGCGATGGGTCTGTACGAACTTGCGGCCGAGTCGGCCGAGCGCGAGTGTGCCGGCAACCCGCGGGACGGCGCAGCCTGGAGCCGACTGGGTGGATTGAGACTGCGGCTGTTGCAGCCCGAAGCGGCGCGAGAGGCATTGACCCGGGCGCGTCCGCTGCCGGACGTATCCGTCGACACACTGCTCGACCTTGCGCTTGCCAATCATCTGCTCGGCGACCGCGCGGCATCGCTGGATGCAGTACGCGTCGCGCTGAAACTCGACGACAGCGATGTGAATGTCTGGACCGCCATGGCACACGCGCTCGACCGTACCGACGCGATTGCCGAATGCATCGCGGCATGTGAAAACGCGCTGACGCTCGGTGCCGATCCAGTTGAAATCGGCGAGCTGCGCGCCCGCAAGCTGCGCGAACAACCGGCAGAGATCGACCGCGTCGCCTGACGGCGATGCCGCCGCACTACTTGGTCAGGATCACCTTGATCTTGGACTTCTCGCCCGTTTCCCGGACGGTCGCCACGACGTAGTACCTGCCGCGCGGGAGCTTCTTGCGGCCCCACTTGCCGCCCCAGTCGAGCATCCAATTGCCCGGCGTGGCCGCCAGCGTACGTGATCCTCGCAACTTCAGGCTGCAGCGCTTGATCCGCTTGCGTTTCTTCGGCTTCTTCGAGACACACTTGCGGCCGGACTTGAAACCCTTCTTCACCGCGTAGAGCTCCAACTTCACCTTGAGGTTCCCGTCGACGGTCGCGGTCAGTCTGGTCTTGGCCCCGACGACGCCGAACCTGAACGGTTTGTTGGTGCGCTTGAATTTTGGCGTTCCCTTGCGGGCAAACTTGAGCGTCGGATCGACGTACGTCGGCTGCGCCGGCGGCGGTGGCGGGCTGTACACGGCCTGCGCCTGCTTGGTGCTTGTGTTGTCGGACGCGTCGGTGCAGCTCACCGTGACCGTGTTGAGGCCGACCGCAAGGCTCACACGCGTGCCGTTGGCTGGTGTGCAGCTTGCCGGTTCGCCGGAGTCGTCTGCGACCGAATACTGGAGGACGACAACGCTCGACGCGGTTGCGCTGCCGTGCGCCGGACTGACGATCGATATGGCCGGTGGTGTTTCGTCAAATTGAGTGATCGTCACTGACGCGATCGAAACACCGCCGACATTGTCGGTGCAGGTGACGGTGATCGTGTTCGCACCCGGGGTGAGGGCGATCATGCTGCCGCTGACCTTGTCGCAGTCCGGAGCCAGGCCAGAATTGTCGGTGGCGCTGAACACGAGCGGCGTCTGGCTGGCGGCCGTCGTGATGCCGTTCGCGGGTGCGCTGATTGTCAACACTGGCGGCGGATCGGTCGCGCGTGTGATCGTCACCGACGCCGAGCCGGTGTTGCTCGAGGCATCGGTGCACTGAACGGTCAGCGTGTTCGACCCGAGCGTCAACGGCTGCAGCGAACCAGAGCTCACGTTGCAGGTCGGGCTGCTGTCTCCGTCGTCGACGACCGTGTAGACAAGCGCAATCGCTGGAGCAACAGTGGTGATTCCGTTGGTCGGTGAAGTGATCGTTACCACCGGTGCCACCAAGTCGACGCGGGTGACGCCGACTGACGCAGCCGTGCTGTTGCTCGATCCGTCAGTACAGGTGATGGTGATCGTGTTCGCTCCAACGACGAGTGGGTGACTGGCGCCGCTCGTGCTGCTGCACGATGGTGCGACGCCGGAGTTGTCAGTCGCCGTGAACGTCACCGCGACTGAGGAAGCGGTCGTGCTGCTGCCGTCGGCCGGTGCGGTGATCGTCACAACCGGCGGAACGTCGTCGATGCGCGTGACGCTGACCGACGCGCTGCCGGTGTTGTCGGAGCCGTCAGTGCATTCGACGGTGATCGTGTTGCTGCCGAATTCGAGGTCCTCGGTGCTGCCGCTGGTCTTGTCGCAGGTCGGGGTTCCGCCCGCGTCATCCGTGGCCGTGAAGCTGAGCGTCACCGACGCGGCGGTCGTCGTGCTGCCGTCGGTCGGCGAGCTGATGTTGATCACCGGCGGGGTGTTGTCCAGCCGCGTCACCGAGACGGACGCGCTTGCACTGTTGCTCGAACCGTCGGTGCACTGAACCGTGATCGTGTTGCTGCCGAATTCGAGGTCCTCGGTGCTGCCGCTGGTCTTGTCGC
>JBMYXO010000128.1:0-2643 GCA_049608465.1 Solirubrobacterales bacterium
CGGCGATGCAGCCGGTCCGCGACTACGCAGACCTGCTCACTAGAACGTATGTTCGTATGATGCGAAACCGGTCGGACGGAAAAAAGCGAACATTTGTTCGTAGCGACTATGTCGAGTTGAAATTGGCATTTTCGGAACCAAACTTTGAGTGAAGACCTTCACACCTGCGCGCGTTGCGGCCGGATGATCGATTCCGAGGATTGCTACTCGGTCTCAAGCGCAGATTTGTCACGTCGGGTCTGGATTTGCCGCGTCGAACACATCGTTGCGTGGGTGCTGCGCGGTGCCACGTGGGATGACGGTCAGGACGACGCGAGCTCCGACGGCCGATTGAAACTGACGCGGTTTCGCGCAGGCACTGCGAGCGAGCTGGTCTTCGACGACCCAGAGCGGCTACGTGAATGGGCGTCAGCGGGCGGACCGTGGCGAAACACGCGGCCCAAATCCGTTTAGGCTGCGGCGATCAGCAGGGTTGCCACGGGAACATCTCGAATACTGAACAAGTGCGTGTTACGCTTGAAAACTCGCTTGAAATCCGCGCCCAGAAGCTATCTGGAAACGATATTCCTCCATCCTCAAGCCCGGCCTCGCAAGACGATCGAGGCCTCCGTCAAGGAGTTCAGAAGGTGCAGAAGCTCGTAATCGAAGGTGGCCAACCGCTTTCCGGCAACGTAGTGCCCGCAGGCAATAAGAATGCTGCGCTGCCGTGCATCGCTGCCGCGCTTTTGACCGAGGATGAAGTAGTGCTCGAAAACGTCCCGCGAATTCGCGACGTCGACGCGATGCTGTCCTTGCTTGAGAATCTCGGCGTCACGATCGAATGGCAGGGTGATCACGAGCTCGCGCTGAACGCATCCGGCGTCGATCATCAGGACGTCGACCAAGAGCTGGCGAACAGGATTCGCGCGTCATTCCTGTTGGCCGGACCGCTGCTTGCGCGATTCGGTCGTGCCGAAATGCCGCCACCGGGCGGCGATGTGATCGGTCGTCGCCGTCTCGATCCGCACCTTGACGCGTTCACCGCATTGGGCGCGAAGGTTGAAGTGGACCGTTGGATCACGATCACCGCAGACGGAGGTTTGAGCGAAGCCGATTTCATGATGGACGAGCCTTCGGTCATGGCGACGGAGAACGCGTTGCTCGCAGCTTCGATGACGCCGGGTGAAACAGTTGTACGCAACGCAGCGAGCGAACCGCACGTGCAAAACCTTGCGCGAATGCTGGCATCGATGGGTGCGCGCATCGACGGCATCGGTTCAAACGTGATGCACGTACACGGCAGTGATCGCCTGCACGGAACCCGTCACCGAATCAGCCCGGACCACATCGAGGTGGGAAGTTTCATCGCGCTCGCGGCGGCCACCGGCGGCGAGATGCGTATCAAGGACACCGACGCCGAGGACCTCCGGATGACTCGGCTGGGGTTTCAACGCCTTGGTGTGGAGATTCAGTTCGAGGGGAATGACACGATCGTTCCCGCGAATCAGGAAATGCTCGTCAAGAACGACGCCGGCGAAATGATGCCAAAGATCGAAGATGGCCCCTGGCCGGCGTTCCCCGCCGACCTGACAAGCATCGCGCTGGCACTTGCCACGCAATCCCAGGGCAGCGTGATGATCCACGAGAAAATGTTCGAGAACCGACTGTTCTTCGTCGACAAACTCGTCGCGATGGGCGCCAACATCACACTTTGCGATCCGCACCGGGCAATCGTCATCGGTCGCTCGCGCCTGCGCGGCGAACGTCTCGAGAGTCCCGATATTCGGGCCGGCATGGCGCTGTTGATCGCCGCACTGTGCGCCAAGGGGACGTCTGAGATCGGCAACATCAGCCAGATCGATCGCGGCTACGAAAACATCGACCAGCGCCTGCGCGACCTCGGCGCGCATATCGAGCGCATCGCGACCGAGCCGGTCCACGCATAAGGAGGTCCGACCGATGAACGGACCGAAGCCGAAAGCTGCGGCTTTTTCAGCCGCGCTCGACGACGCTGAGTCGACGACGACCGTTCCGGTTCCAACCGGCACGCGCGACGTGCTGCCGGAAGAAATGGCCGAACTTCGGGAGATCTCCGCGAACGCGCTCAAGGTGTTTGCAGACGCCGGATACGGCGAAGTAGCCACTCCCGCCCTGGAATACGAACAGACCAACCGCATCGGCGCCACAGACTCCGAAGATGGTGCATACCGCGTGCCCGACAAGGACGGCCAGGTTCTGACGCTGCGGTACGACTCGACGATTCCGATCGCGCGACTTGCAGCGACGCGCTACAACGAGGTCGAGCCTCCGCTGCGGTTTTGTTACCTGCAGCACGTGTACCGCCCGATCAAGCCCAAGCGCGCGCAGTCGCGTGAGTTTCTTCAGATCGGCATGGAGCTGATGGGGATGCCAGCTCCAAGTGGCGATGCCGAAGCAATCGAGCTCATTTCGAACGTCCTCAAGAGCGCGGGTTTGAATGACTTTCGCATCGCGGTCGGCGATGTCGGATTCTTCCGTGAAAAACTCGCCGCCGCAGGCATCGATGATTCGCAACAAACGTCAATCCTGCACGAGCTGCAGACGCGTGATCTCGTCGGACTACGACGCGAACTCGCAGCCGCCGCTCCAGAGAAAGCAGATTCGCTCGGCAACGTCGCCGCCGCG
>JBMYXO010000129.1:0-2566 GCA_049608465.1 Solirubrobacterales bacterium
TCGGAAAATGCGGGGATTCAGAGGAAGGCGTGTCCTTCGCCGCGATAGGTCGGGACTTCGTCGACGATCTCCCCGTTCTCGACCAGCGCAAGTGAGTTGAAGCGTTCGCTCAGTTCGCCTGCTTTCGTGTGTCGGAAGTAGACGCGGTCGCCGATCGCGAGATCGTGCGCTGGCTTGCCGAGCAACGGGGTTTGGACCTCGCCAGTGCCTTCGTTCGGGTCGAGTTTGAGTCCTTCGGGCAGGTAGGGCGTAGGCATCCGATCGCTGGCGCCGACTCCACTGGCGAGGTAGCCGCCGCCGAGCGCCGTCGCAACTCCCGCAGATGGCTTTCGCACGATCGGCAGCGCGAACATCGCGGCCGGCTCGAGTGTGAAGGTGCTGTATGTGTCGAATAGCGTCGGCGCGAAAAAGCCGGAGCCGGCGGCAATGTCGGTCACGGCGTCTTCCAGCGAAGTGGTGTGCAGACTGCCGGTCCCACCGCCGTTCACGAACTCAAGTTCAGCCACTTTGCGCACGGCAGCCACAACCTCGGCGCGTCGTTCGGCCAACTCGGCAACCGAGCGTTTGTGCAACTGGCGGATCATCCGATTGCGAACCTGCGTGGCCATGCCGCCGGGCGCAGCGTCACCGAGGCCGGCGACTTGCCCTTCATAGAACATCATCCCCACCAACCTGCACGCCGGGCGACGCTCGATTTCGCGTGCCAGTGCAACCGCCGCCTCGGCATCGTGAATCGGAGAGCGCTTGGGGCCGAGCTTGACGCGACCTCCCATGGTCCAATAGCCCGAGTCCACTTCGATCGCCACGCGCACCGGCGCGCCACCACCGTGCGCCCGCTCGATCAGGTCAAGGTGCTCGATGCAGTCGACCATCGTCGTCGGTGCGCCGACGGGATCGTTCTGAGTTGCGGATGCAAGCTCGCGCAGCGCATCAACGTCGACGGTCGGATACGCCAGCACGAGATCATCGAAGCCAAGCCGTCGCAGCCAGAGCGTCTCCGGAAGCGTGAACGTGAGTTGACCGGCGAAGCGTCGGTCACGTTCGAGAATTCGCCGCACGACTGGCGCGCAGCGCAGTGATTTGCTGGCCACGCGGATCGGTTTGCTGCCAGCCCGGTCCAACATCTGCGAAGCGTTGGTCCAGAGTGCATCGAGGTCGACGAAGGCGAATGGCCTGCCGCGATCCGCGAACAGTCGTTCATAGCGTTCGAGCCGCGCGGTCGGCGAGAGCGACGTCGCGGCTGAGGTACCGGCCTCCATCGTGCGGATTCTATGGACGTCGCGAGTCGGCTGCCAACCGAAATCGATCTAACCAGTAGATTGATCGCACGATGCTTTTTCGCCGGGAACCAGAAATGCCACCCCAAGATGCCGCACTGCCGGGCAGGTCGACGCCGATCGACCCGGGCGACCGTCACTTCGTCAACGGCAATCCGATCAAGGGGCCGTGGCCGCCGGGATTCGACATCGCTGTATTCGGCAACGGGTGCTTTTGGGGAACGGAGGAGGCCTTCTGGAAACTGACTGGCGTTTACAGCACAGCAGTCGGCTACATCGGGGGCTACACGCCGAATCCAACTTACGACGAAGTCTGCTCGGGCATGACCGGCCACACCGAGGCAACGCTCGTCGTCTTCGATCCCAACAAGATCAGCTACGAGCAGCTCCTCAAAGTCTTCTGGGAGGATCACGACCCAACACAGGGCATGCGCCAGGGCAATGACATCGGTACGCAATATCGCAGCGGCATCTACCCGGTCAACGTGCAGCAACGCGAAATCGCCGAAGCCTCGATCGCGCGCTACCAGCCCGTCCTGACCGCCGCCGGTTACGACGAGATCACAACCGAGATCAAGGACATCGAGCTGGAACGTGATTTCTTCTACGCCGAGGACTACCACCAGCAGTATCTTGCAAAGAACCCGAATGGCTACCGCTGCGCAAGCGCCACCGGCGTCGCTTACACGCTCGGCGCGGCAGACGAATTGGTCAGCTGACCGAAGCCTCTAGGACTCGAGCTTCTGCTTCAGCTCGACAAGGTCTTTGTGTAGTGCCTTCTTCGTCGGACCCTTGAACAGCCAGCCGATCGGCGTGAACAACTTCGCGGCGACCGACACCGGTTTGCCGGCGAACGTCTGCGTGACCAATGTCGAGCTTTCGCCGGTCGCTTCGAAGACGATGTCCGTGCGGTAGTGCGTGCCGTGCGACTCCGCCTCAACCGAATAAGACGTGACGGGGTTGAAGTCGACGATCCACATCTCCTCGGTCGCCTCCTTGCCCATCATCTTGCGCATCTCGCGCCAACGAGTACCGACTCCAACGGGGCCGTCGCTGAGCATCTCGATCGTCTCGATTGCCGAAATGTTCTCGGCCGCGTTCGGAATGTCCGCGAGCAGTTCGAAGACCCTCTCGCGCGGAGCTGCGATTTCGATCGAATTGACTATTTGCATCTGCGCAACTCTACAGATCCGCGGCGATTTGCTGTCTGCGCATCACGCCCCGACCGAAAGTTCGACCCCCGTCAGTTTTTCGGTCGGGGCGTGCGCGCGTCAGTGCTCTTTTGCACG
>JBMYXO010000130.1:0-2131 GCA_049608465.1 Solirubrobacterales bacterium
TCGGCGCTGGCGTCGTGGCCTTCGTCGATCGACTTGTGTGCCGTCCGCAGTGCGCCCTGCACCGCCAGCGGCGCCGCGCGATCGGCAATGTATTCGGCGATTTCGAGCGCGCGGTCCAATTCTTCGCCCGGTTGAGTGATCTCCTGAGCCAGCCCGATTCGTAGCGCTTCGTCGGCACCGAAATCCTCGCCGGTGAGGATCCAGCGCATAGCGTTGCCCCATCCCGCCTCGCGCACGAAGCGCGTCATCGCGCCGCCGAACGGAAATATCCCCCGCTGGACCTCGAACTGCAGGAATTTGCTGTCGCTGGCGGCGATGCGGATGTCGGCCGCCAGCATCAGCTCGATGCCGGCCGTGTAACAGAGCCCGCGCGAGGCAACGATCACCGGCGTGGTCCAGCGCGTGCCGTCATTGCGCCAGGGGTCGAGTCCGCCTTCGGGGACGACCTGGTCGAAGTCGCCGAATGCACCTGCGACGTCGGCAAGGTCGAGTCCACCTGTGAAGTGCTCGCCGTGGGCGAAGACGACGCCGACGCGAATCTCTGGGTCGCGTTCGATCTGGCCATACGCCATCGCCAGCTCTTTGAGCATCGCGAGGTTCATCGCGTTGCGCTTCTCGGGCCGATTCAGGCCAACGAGCAATACGTGACCGCGGCGTTCGGTGGAGACGGTCTGGTGGTCCTTCGCATTTTCGTTCATGCGGCGCAGGCTATCGCCGCTGCACGGGCTAGCGCTCGCCGATCGCGCCGAGCAACATCTTCATCCCTTCGATGATCGTGTCGTCGCTTGCTCCATCGTGAGTAAGGCGGTCCAACATCCAGCCGTCCAGCGCCGCCTGAAGAATCCGCGAATCGCGCTTGGCGTCGGCCGACCCACAGGCGATCACGATCGGCTCACACATGCGGCGAAAGACGTCGCACTGCTTGGTCATCAGCGTTTTCATCTCCGGATCGCGGGCACCGGTTACCTGGAGTTCGTAGCGCGCGAGTTCCAGCTCGGCCGAGGCGTCGATGAAAGCCACGTAAGCATGTGCGATGCCGTCGATGTCGATCGGTTTCGAGCGATCGGCCAGCAGCAGCGTCATCGCGTGAGCGATCGGTTCGGTCTCTCGGCGACCACGCTCCGCCATGTAAGCCATCAGCGCAGTCAGAAGCTCGTGGCGAGTTCCGAAGTAGTAGGTCGTCGAGCCGTGCGGCACGCCAGCCTCGGCCTCAACCGCGCGGTGTGTGAGCCCGCGCGTGCCTTGATCGGAGATAACTCGAATCGCCGCCTCGAGTAGTAGATCGCGGCGGTCGACGGTTCCGGTTTTTGGCGACGCTTCCATCTTCACTTGATTATCCATGTTCCTCGGATGGAGGAGGTTACTTGACAAACGTTTTGTTATCTGCTACAACTGTAGAAGATTGTTCTTCAGTTGTCAAGTCGTATGAATCAGGAGTACACGATGTCCCGCAAATCACATGCCACCAACAGTTCGGATTTCTCCCCCGCAGATTCCCGCCCGTTCCAAGCAGCCGGGGCAATCGCGATCCTCGTGACCGTCTGCGTCGCTCAGTTCATGCTGCTCGTCGACGACACGATCGTCAATGTCGCTCTCCCCTCGATCGCCGCCGACATGCATCTCAGCGAAGCCGATCTCTCCTGGATACCCAACGCATATCTGTTGATGTTCGGTGGATTTCTCCTCATCGGCGGCCGCATGGCGGACTTGCTCGGGCGCCGGCGAGTGTTCCAGGTCTCGATGGGATCGTTCGTGCTTGCCTCGATCATCGCCGGACTCGCCCCGAGTTCGGAGGTGCTGATCGGGGCGCGTGGCGCTCAGGGCCTCGCCGGCGCGTTCATGTCTCCGGCGGCACTTTCGATTCTGCTGGCGACGTTCACGGCCGAGAAGGAACGCACGCGAGCCCTCGCGGCCTGGAGCTCTTTGACGGCGCTCGGCGCCGCGACCGGCCTTTTGCTCGGCGGCGCGCTGACCGAACTAGTCGATTGGAGTTGGATCTTTTGGATCAACCCGCCGATCGGCATTGCGGCGATGATCGCTGCGGCGCGGTACGTCCCCGTCGGCGGTCGCGATGAACTCGCACGCGCACCCGGTCTTTCAAGCGCGTTGCTCGGTACTGCCGCTCTGCTGA
>JBMYXO010000131.1:0-1632 GCA_049608465.1 Solirubrobacterales bacterium
GGCGTGGACGTCCGCAAACTCGACTCAACGACGCGATCTACGGCCGCGGCACCTCTTCGCCGGTCCGCTCGCGCTCGGCGCGTCGCCACTTCGGTTCGAGCGCCTCGTCCATCTGCCACCACATCTTCAGCACTCGGTCGAAAATCTCCTCGGCGGCGAGCTGTTGTTGTTCTTTGGTCGGTTCCTCAATCCGCGTGAACTGCAAAGGACGTCCGTAGCGAACGGTCACCTTCGGAAAGCCGCGGCGTTTCACGTCGCGCAGAAACTGCGACCCGTAGATCGCCACCGGCACGACCGGCGCGCCGCTCGTCAGGGCGAGCAATCCCGATCCGCGTTTGGCCACGGTCGGGTAGTAGCCGCGCGAACGGCCGCCCTCTGCGTACATCTGCACCACTCCGCCACGATCAAGGATCGCCTGCGCGGTGACGAACGTCTCGTCGTCGCCCTTGCCGCGCATCACCGGGAAAACGCCACCGTGCGAGTAGACGAAATCCATCGGCGGTTTGAACAACTGCGACTTGGCCATGAACTGGATTTTTCGCCGCAGGTGGATACCGGTGTAGAAGTGATCGATGAAGCTGAAGTGATTCGGTACGAAGATCGTGCCGACATCGCTGGGGACGTTGCGCACGTCGATAGCCGCGACACGGTCGAGCACGCCGTAGGTGCCGGTCATCAGGATTCGAACGAGGTCGTACATCGCGCTCGGCCGGTGTTCGCGAACGCGATCGTGATACTTCACCATCCCCTCGGCGCCGCGCTCGTCTATGTAGACCTGCTCCTTCAACGTCTCATCCGTTTCCTGTTCTGGTGTGGAGTGTCGGGTTCGGTTGCACGGGAGTACCGCGTTCGCGAACCGCCGACACCGTCGCCGACCACTCGTCGAGCAGTCCTCTGCGCTGGGATTCTGGCATCTGCGGTTCGAAGCGATCGGCCTCGCGCCACAGGCGCTTGACGTCGTCGCGCTGCCACAGGCCCACGGTGATCCCGGCCATCAAACCGGCGCCGTACGCGGTCGTCTGGGTGACCTCCGGAACAACCACCGGCGCGCCGAGCACGTCTGCCTGGAACTGCATCAGCCAGCGGTTGGCGACCGCACCGCCGTCGGCGTGGAGCTCCGCCAGCGCTACCGAGGCCGCCCCCTCCATCGCGTGGACCGCGTCGACCGTCTGAAAGGCCATCGCCTCCAATGCCGCTCGAGCCAGATGAGCGCGAGTGGTACCGCGCGTGAGTCCCATGATTGCGCCGCGCGCGTTTGGATCCCAGTGCGGCGATCCGAGGCCGGTCAGCGCCGGTACGAAATAGACGCCGTCATTGCCATCGAGCGACGCCGCGAGTTGCTCGGTCTCTCCCGCGAGTTTCAGCAACCCGAGACCATCTCGCAGCCACTGAACGGCGGCGCCCGCAACGAAGACGCTCGCTTCGTATGCGTACGACACTTCGCCGAAGGCGCCCCACGCGACCGTGCCGAGCAGACCGTCACTCGGCGCCGGAGCAGCGTCGCCGACGTTCAGCAGCACGAAACTGCCCGTTCCGTACGTGTTCTTTGCGAGTCCGGGTTCGAGGCAGGCCTGACCGAACAACGCTGCCTGTTGATCGCCCGCGATTCCGGCCAACGGTACTGACTTGCCG
>JBMYXO010000132.1:0-463 GCA_049608465.1 Solirubrobacterales bacterium
GGCAGGCCTAACACATGCAAGTCGAGCGGTAACAGAAAGTAGCTTGCTACTTTGCTGACGAGCGGCGGACGGGTGAGTAATGCTTGGGAACATGCCTTGAGGTGGGGGACAACAGTTGGAAACGACTGCTAATACCGCATAATGTCTACGGACCAAAGGGGGCTTCGGCTCTCGCCTTTAGATTAGCCCAAGTGGGATTAGCTAGTTGGTGAGGTAATGGCTCACCAAGGCGACGATCCGTAGCTGGTCTGAGAGGATGATCAGCCACACTGGAACTGAGACACGGTCCAGACTCCTACGGGAGGCAGCAGTGGGGAATATTGCACAATGGGCGCAAGCCTGATGCAGCCATGCCGCGTGTGTGAAGAAGGCCTTAGGGTTGTAAAGCACTTTCAGTCGTGAGGAAGGTAGTGTAGTTAATAGCTGCATTATTTGACGTTAGCGACAGAAGAAGCACCGGCTA
>JBMYXO010000132.1:472-778 GCA_049608465.1 Solirubrobacterales bacterium
TACGGAGGGTGCGAGCGTTAATCGGAATTACTGGGCGTAAAGCGTACGCAGGCGGTTTGTTAAGCGAGATGTGAAAGCCCCGGGCTCAACCTGGGAACTGCATTTCGAACTGGCAAACTAGAGTGTGATAGAGGGTGGTAGAATTTCAGGTGTAGCGGTGAAATGCGTAGAGATCTGAAGGAATACCGATGGCGAAGGCAGCCACCTGGGTCAACACTGACGCTCATGTACGAAAGCGTGGGGAGCAAACGGGATTAGATACCCCGGTAGTCCACGCCGTAAACGATGTCTACTAGGAGTTCGGTT